>JBEKAY010000001.1:0-327889 GCA_050015675.1 Bacteroidota bacterium
GTTGCATAATTTCCGTCGTCTTGTTGTTCGTTATGAATATCACGCTGAAAACTTTCTTGGCTTTGTCCATCTCGCTTGCATCATCATCCTTCTTCGAAAGGGTTTTTGAGATGGCTTCTAATGGATTTAATTGCGCACAAGCGGTGTTCTCTACGTATGCAGAAGAGTTTGGTATTGATAAAACTAATGCGCTTAAAATCTCATGCGGGTTTGGCGCAGGAATGGGACGTCGTCAAGAAGTGTGCGGCGCTGTATCCGGAGCGATTATGCTCATAGGCTGCAAACACGGCAAGACAATAAAAGAAGACAATGCTGCAAATGATTTGACTTATAAACTTGTAAGGGAATTCTCGGAAAAATTCATTGCCAAACATGGGAGTATTTCCTGTAAAGAACTGCTCGGTTGCAATCTCCAAACACCGGAAGGCCGGCAATTCTTTAAAGAAAATAATTTTCGAGATCTCAAATGCGCTCGATATGTACATGATGCATCTGAATTAGCAGAAGCAATGCTGATGAAAGATTGAGATGATGAAAGGTGAAGACGAAAGACTTCTTGGCTCTCTCCTGAATTTTTCATATATTACATAAGAATGATTGTGCATTTGATCCATAGCAAGCTTACACCACCATAGCTTCTCTTCTATATCTATGAGGCATCATACATGCCTCGCTTTCCATATTTTAAAAATCAAGATTTTTACTTTAGAATAACTATAAATGAAACTAAACGAACTCACACGGCGCAGAACATTCGGCATTATTAGTCACCCGGACGCAGGCAAAACCACGCTTACGGAAAAATTACTGTTGTTTGGCGGTGCAATTCACACTGCAGGCGCTGTGAAGAGCAACAAGATTACGAAGACCGCCACTTCCGACTTCATGGAAATTGAAAAGCAGCGCGGCATCTCTGTGGCGACTTCAGTGATGGGTTTCGAATATAACGGATACAAAGTCAACATTTTAGATACGCCGGGCCACAAAGATTTTGCCGAAGATACATACAGAACTCTCACAGCCGTGGACAGCGTCATCCTCGTTATTGACTGTGCAAAAGGTGTAGAAGAACAAACGCGAAAACTCATGAACGTCTGCCGGATGCGAAGCACGCCGGTGATCGTGTTCATTAATAAGTTAGATAGAGAAGGGCGTGATCCATTCGCACTTTTGGATGAACTGGAACGGGAGCTCGGCATTCATACAAGGCCGCTTACATGGCCAATCGGTATGGGTGCGCGCTTTCAGGGTGTGTACAGTTTATTTGAAAAACAATTGAAACTTTTCTCTCCTAATAAAACCCGCATCTCGGATGACATCGTCGCCATTGACGATCTCGCGAGTTCGTTCCTTGATGAACAAATAGGAGCAGATTCTGCTGCGAAGCTACGTGAGGAAGTTGGAGTAATAGAAGGAGTGTTTGAACCGTTTGATGAACAACATTACCGCGATGCGTACCTTGCCCCTGTTTTTTTTGGCAGCGCCATTAATAATTTTGGGGTGAAAGAATTACTGGATACGTTTGTAGCGATTGCTCCTTCGCCGCAGCTGAGGGAAACGAATATCAGAAAAATTGATCCGGCGGAAGAAACATTCAGCGGATTTATTTTTAAAATCCACGCCAACCTCGATCCTCATCACCGGGATCGTATTGCGTTTTGCCGTGTTTGTTCCGGTAAATTCGAGCGTAACAAATATTATCTTCATACACGATTGGAAAAAGAAGTGCGTTTTGCTACACCAACTAGTTTTATGGCGAATGAAAAAAGTATTATCGATGAAGCATGGCCCGGTGATGTGGTGGGATTGTATGACACTGGTATTTTCAAGATCGGTGATACATTGACAGAAGGTGAGCAGTTTGTCTTTAAAGGTATTCCGAGATTTTCACCGGAAGTTTTCCGTCAGCTCGTCAATAAAAATCCGTTCAAAGCCAAACAAATGGATAAAGGAATACATCAACTCACGGATGAAGGTGTTGCACAACTTTTCGTTCGTCAGCAAGGCAATGTCATAATCGTTGGCACAGTCGGTGAGATGCAATTTGAAGTAATAAAATTCAGATTGCTACACGAGTATGGAGCGGACTGCGATATGCAATCGATGAATATCTATAAAGCGTTTTGGTTCACCTCTTCAAACAAAGAACAGCTTGAACACTTTCAAGATCTTCAGAACTACCATATTGCTTATGATAGAGATGATCATCCTGTCTTTCTTGCAGAAGGAATCTGGTCGTACAATACCGCAAAGGAAATGTTTCCGGATATCGAATTCCATCTTACATCGGAATTCAAAATGGATGCGGACATTGTTCAGAGCATCGGACAATGGGGAAAATAATAACGGGAGTAGATTAAATTGAAGCCATACAAAATAATATGCCGGCAATAATTCGTATCGTGCATTGTAAATAGATATTTCTATTTTTTTAATCTTGCTTTTGTTTCCATTGGCAAAATGCACTCATAAACAAATCGATTGATTGGCGTTTCAATTCCATACTTCTTACCAAGATTAACCACTG
This sequence comes from Bacteroidota bacterium, assembly GCA_050015675.1. Taxonomy (GTDB): domain Bacteria; phylum Bacteroidota; class Ignavibacteria; order UBA10030; family UBA10030; genus Fen-1298. The sequence continues at coordinate 2,528 of JBEKAY010000001.1, forward strand.
TCCCGTTTTGGTAATCAATCTCTGAAGGTTTTCCATCCCAAACATCCCTTGTTAATGATGCTGTTGCATCACATGGAAATGAATCAATGAAAGATACAGTTTTATCAATAAAGTCAGGTTCTATTTTTATGCCGATCTTTTGCGATAAGGTATAAATTTCAGTTAGTAAATCGATCATCAATTGTCTTGTTTCCTTCAATTCTCTAATTTCTCCGTAAGTCGATTTTGTCACTGCCAATAATCCACCGACACAAATTGCGATAAACTTCTTCCACAGTTCCGAATGAATATCTTCGGCAATTTTTGAATTTACTCCTGATGTATCGAATACATCTTTGATTTTCTTTAATCGTACTGATTTAGAGTTATCCAGCTCTCCAAATATAATAATCGGCTCTATTCCAAAATGATTAATTATTCCTGGCGACTCAATTTTACTCATTATCCTGCATAATCCACCAATAATATTATTCTGATTAATGCACTCTTTTAATTCATCGATTGCTAAAACGCCATTTTGCAATGGTAATATAGTTGTGTTTTTATTTACAATAGAAACTAATTCCTTTGCTATATCTTTGACCTGCCATGCTTTTACTCCAATGATAATTAAATCCGACAATCCAATGTTTTTAATTTTGTCAGTTGCTTTGACCGAATGAATCTCAAAATCACCTTGAATACTTTTTATTGTCAGTCCTTTTGTCTGGATGACTTCTAAATGTTTTCCTCTTGCAAGAAAAGTAACATCATATCCGGCTTTGGCAAGTTTTGCTCCAAAGTATCCTCCAACTCCCCCGGTTCCAATTATCGATATTTTCATTTTTTATTTTCTTTATTAAATAATAAATCCGCCGGACAACCTAATTCTCCCTGTTTACAATATCTACAAGTCAATGTCCCACGAATAAAACCATTACCGATTGTCGTTAATAATACGAGCATCACTAATGCAGATAACAACATAATATCAAATTTTAAAATCAAAATAATAATCCCAAGTATGAATGGTATCAATGATATTAACAGATCAGGAATCATATCTTTCCAGGTGAAGTCTTTCATACAGAATTGAGAACTATCGCCCTTTTTAAAAAACCATGAGCTGAGTCTCCCTTTCCCAAATCCACAGGTCTTGCCCCAATAAAAACAATTGGTACAATGATTTCGTAACAGTCTAAATTCTAACATTAAAATAAACAGCAAGTAGAGAAATGAATAAACCAATCCTACTCTAAAAACTATGAGAAAACCAAGTGTATAAATACCCAATGAAACAATATTGGATAGAATCACAATTCCAAGCGGGTAATTTTCGTATCGTTTTATTGATTTTTCGTTGTTATACGGCGTTTGTTGCATAGGTTGAATTTCCAGTGATCATTTCCTGGATGAAGGTTGGGAAATATCTATCCCTCAGTAGAAAAATAAGGAAGAGGATGATTTTTTTTCTTGAGGTAATTTTGTTTGCGTCTCGTTCGTGTTGTATCATGACACTATAGTTGTTTGTAAAATCAAGGGAGAAATCAAAATCAGTAGATGTAACAATGGTCGGATCATCATGAGTATAAAGAGCATCATCGTTTAGTACATGATAGAATTCCAGAATTATTTCCGCAGCTCTTAAATCATTTGCTATTTGCTCAAATAATGTCTTCTCACGGAGTACGAAGGTCAAGTCCAACAGAATGCACGCAGCAAAACTTGTTCCCCGCTTTTGATATGGAAGTCCAGACAAATATTCAGAAAGCAATTGTTCCAATTCCTCTTCATGGTTTGATCCGATTGGTGCAATTCCAAGTTCCTCGTGCCTATCGCACAGCCAAACGCAGACATTATTCAAATACTTACGAAGCCGTTCGAGTTGTTCCAATTTCATAAGTGTGAGAGAAACCAGTACAACTGAGATAGCATAGTTGTCGCTAATTATGCGATGACAGCCCTGTTGCTCATCAAGCATCTTTAGGAAAAAGGTTTCCAATCTTATATTAGTCGTCTTTGAAGTTAAGATGTATAAGGAAAGCAATTCAAGAGTTCTCAGACACGAAATTGGATGGTAGAAAACAGAAAAGACGCCTTGGAATTCCATTAGAAATGGCCTACCGTCTATATAGGCTTTCTCAGCCAACTCAAAATGTGTGTTGAGTATTAGATCATAGTATTCTTGGATGCTCTCGCTATAAACATCGTACTGCTCCCATTTAAGAAGAACTCGAACGAGCCCAGAGAGCATGAGAGCAGATTCATAATATCTATTTCTGTCAAACAAAAGTCTTGAGAAGAAATATGCCTCGAAGAATATTTGAAGACGGTTTATTGATTTGTCCCATTCAAGATTCATCCAAATCTTCGTATAGTTTTCGATTTCAAATACATCCAGCAACTCATCATTACTGATCTTAGAATACATTTGAAAGAATTTGCCAACTTGCTCTGGTGAATTATGAAGTTCAAAAAACGGTCCTATGCCTATAGTGAGGAATTCTTTTGTAAGACGGGGTCTGTCCCATGTTTCTACCAAAGGTGCTTTAAGTTTTTCTTCGACATATATGTTGAATTCCTGAAAGTCTATTGCAGCAGTAGAGAGTATGTTTCCGGAACAAACAAAAATGACTCTATGAGGTAGGCTCGTGTCAAAATTCGGATGAGCTAATCTGTTCGTCGTTGCGTCTATTAATTGCGGCTTGATCTCATTTCGGAACTTGACTAAGTTTATATCACCTGCCTTGAGTTGAAAGGAAAACTGAGTTAAGATGCTATCTTTTTCCTTTTTTGCGATAACATCTTTTCCGAATTCAGTATTTCCATGAATCAGATGAATATCGTAGAAACCACCAGCCTCCAATAATTGCATGAACGGAAGAAAAAGTTGGAGTTCCTTAATAGATGTAAGATAAGTTTCGATAACGCTTCTTAGCATAGTACTCTTTCTTTTTCTTTTCGAGTATCTGTTTTTGCCTCTTCTCTTGCTCCTTTGTGAACTGTATGTCTTTAGACTTTTTATAGACATCCGGATGCATGACTATGGTAGGTACGATTGGTTCTCCTTTTTCATCAAAGGGAACATACACCTTTTCAAGCATGTCAAGAAGCAAATCTGGGTTAAACGGCTTCCCACCACCGTTGACAGTGTTCCCAACCAGGGTGGTCACTTGCTCAACGGTGTTATACATTATTCGATGCATCATGTTGATTCGTTCTTGAGTGAACTCGTGAACGTTCTTTACAAGAATCTCAAGGTCGTACTTAGCTATCGCCTCAAGACTGATCTCTATAGTTGAAGAGATTTGCTGTAACGGTGTGAGCAACTCCTTGCCTTCTTTCTCATACCAGAAGCCGCCAGTATGAAGTTCGCGATGAGATCCGATATCTTTCAAGATAGCATCAGATGAAATGATGTATTTGAAATACCTCTCCAATATGCAGGATTCTATTTCTTTGTACCTGTAAGTCATTGTTAGAAAATTAACAAATCAAGTTGCCCATGCAGTATAACTATTGTAAAAACGTATAGAGTATTTGTAAAAATTTCTGTGTCATGGATGAATCTTTAGTGCGTTCTTACTTATCACGTTCAAACATTTCTATAATTCTCAAATCGAAAATTTCAATAATCCCGTCAACTAATTTGATCTATATTCTTAGGGATGCTTGGTTAGCAATGTGTGTTCCTCTCGCGGGAATGTTAACAAGTTTTCCAATGAACAGCAAGGTTTAGCAGCCTCTTGAGAGTTTGCTAGTTCTTCCAATTCTGCAAACCTGAAGCTGTCATCTCGCAGAACTGCGAATTCTATTTGTAGTTGTGGACATATTTAGCGAAATTTCAATATAAATATGGCTCGGCAGGACGGAACAATTCTTGCCTGAGTATATCGACTACGTTATTATCAACTATACTATAGAGAAGAGACAAATATAATGTCAGACATAAAGAATGGACGAGAAAAAGTTACTATTGACGGCAACGAGGCGGCTGCTTATGTTGCTCATAAATTGAACGAGGTCATTGCGATTTATCCAATTACACCCTCCTCCAACATGGGCGAGTGGGCGGATGAATGGTCAGCACAAGGACGTAAAAACCTATGGGGCACGGTTCCGCAAGTTGTGGAGATGCAAAGTGAAGGCGGCGCCGCCGGAGCTGTGCACGGTGCTTTGCAAGCCGGAGCGCTTTCCTGCACCTTTACGGCTTCACAGGGGTTGCTGCTCATGATCCCCAATATGTTTAAGATTGCCGGTGAGTTGACATCGACAGTATTCCACATTGCCGCACGAACTTTGGCGACGCATGCATTATCCATCTTTGGCGATCACAGCGATGTGATGGCAACACGTCAATGCGGCTGGGGAATGTTGGCTGCAAACTCGGTGCAGGAAACAATGGATCTTGCGCTCATTTCGTATGCAGCAACATTTGAATCGCGCATACCGTTCATCCACTTCTTCGATGGCTTCCGCACATCGCACGAAGTTATGAAGATCGAACAATTGAGCGACGCCGATATTTGCGCGATGATCGATGACGAGTTAATTCAGAAACATCGCGAGCGAGCGCTTTCTCCTGATCATCCGGTTCTTCGCGGCTCTGCACAAAATCCCGATGTTTTTTTCCAGGCACGCGAAGCTGCAAATCTTTATACCGATGCAGTGCCGGGTATTGTACAAAAAGCGATGGACAAATTTGCGACACTTGTCGGACGTGAATATAAGTTGTTCCAGTACATTGGCGCACCGGATGCCGAGCGTGTTATAATTATGATGGGTTCCGGCGCGGAAACAGCACAGGAGACAGTAGAGTATTTGATTGAGAAAGGTGAAAAAGTCGGTTTAATAAAAGTTCGCCTCTACCGTCCGTTCTCCATTGAACATTTTGTGAAGTCGATACCAGCATCGGTAAAGAATATCGCAGTGCTGGATCGCACGAAAGAATCCGGCGCTGTTGGCGAACCGCTGTATCTTGACGTCATCACGGCATTGAACGAATCTATCGTCGCAGGTAATGCACCTATCAAATCCATGCCGCGTATCATTGGCGGTCGCTATGGATTATCCTCTAAAGAATTTACGCCAACAATGGTGAAAGCGGTCTTCGACGAAATGAAGAAGCCGCAGCCGAAGAATCACTTCACCGTCGGCATTAATGATGATGTCTCTCACACGAGCTTGGAATGTGATCCTAATTTCAGTGTTGAAAAAGATGATGTCGTCCGTGCAATCTTCTATGGCCTGGGCGCCGATGGTACGGTGGGAGCGAATAAAAATTCTATTAAGATCATTGGCGAAGATACTGAAAATTATGCGCAGGGGTACTTTGTATACGACTCAAAGAAGTCCGGTTCCACAACGACATCGCATTTGCGTTTTGGCCCGCGCCCGATTCATTCTATTTATCTCATCGACCGTGCAAGTTTTGTCGCATGCCATCAATGGTTCTTCCTCGAAAAATTCAACGTGCTGCAAGCGGCAATTCCCAGCAGTACATTCTTGCTGAACAGTATCTACGGTAAAGATGAAGTCTGGAATCATCTGCCGCGTCATATTCAGAAACAGCTCATCGACAAGAAGATGAAATTATTTGTCATTGATGCCTATGATGTTGCAAAGAAAACCGGCATGGGCAGCCGCGTGAATACGATTATGCAGACCTGTTTCTTTGCCATCTCCGGTGTCTTGCCGAAAGAAGAAGCGATAAAGGCAATTAAATATTCTATTCAAAAAACGTACGGCAGAAAAGGCGAAGCAGTTGTCCAGAAGAATTATCAGGCAGTCGATCAGACACTTGCGAATCTCTTCGAAGTAAAAATTCCTGCCAGCGTAACAAGCACTATCGAGATGCCGCTGGTGGTTTCGGATAAAGCCCCCGACTTTGTCAAAAATGTTTTAGCAAAAATTATTGCTGGAGACGGCGACCAGCTTCCAGTGTCTGCAATGCCGAACGACGGCACATTCCCAACAGCTTCCGCACAGTGGGAGAAGCGTAACATCGCACTCGAAATTCCTGTATGGGAAATGGACATTTGTATCCAGTGCAACAAATGCGCAATTGTATGTCCGCACGCAGCGATTCGTACAAAGGTTTTCGATCCAGTAAAACTTGCATCAGCTCCCGCGAACTTCAAATCGATGGATTACAAAGGACCTGAGTACAAAAGAATGAAGTACTCCGTTCAAGTAGCGCCGGAAGATTGCACAGGGTGCAGTCTCTGCGTGGAAGTGTGCCCGGCAAAGAGCAAAAAGGAAGCAAAGATAAAAGCAATCAATATGAAGCCCCAGCCGCCCATCCGCGATCAGGAAAAAGCGAACTTCGAATTCTTTCTCAGTCTGCCTGAAGTTGACCGCCGTAATGTGAAAGTTGATACGGTAAAAGGATCACAATTCCTCCGTCCGTTGTTCGAATTCAGCGGCGCATGTTCCGGCTGTGGAGAGACACCGTATATAAAATTAGCCAGTCAGTTATTTGGCGACCGCATGATGGTTGCGAATGCCACCGGTTGCACATCCATCTATGGCGGCAACTTGCCAACAACGCCGTGGGCAAAGAATATTGACGGACGCGGGCCTGCGTGGTCGAATTCGTTATTTGAAGACAATGCAGAATTCGGTCTCGGCATGCGATTAACTGCAGACAAGCTGAATGCAATGGCGAAAGAGTACGTTACAAAACTTACCACCGATATCGGCGTCGATCTTGCCACAGCACTCATCGAAGCCGTGCAAAAGAACGAAGCTGAAATCTATGAACAGCGTGAGCGCGTAGAGATTTTGAAAAACAAGTTAGCAGTTATCAACAAGCCGGAAGCAAAGCGCCTGTTGACTCTTGCGGATAATCTTGTGAAACGAAGCATCTGGATCATGGGCGGTGATGGCTGGGCATACGACATCGGTTACGGTGGATTAGATCATGTTCTTGCCTCTGGTAAAAATGTGAACGTTCTCGTTCTCGACACAGAAGTGTATTCCAATACCGGAGGTCAAATGTCGAAATCGACGAACCGCAGCGCGGTTGCAAAATTTGCGGCTGCAGGCAAATCGACGGCAAAGAAAGACCTCAGCCTCATGGCAATGATGTACAACAACGTTTATGTGGCGCGCGTAGCGATGGGTGCAAACGATGCGCAGACAGTGCGTGCGTTTATCGAAGCAGAGGCGTACGACGGCCCATCCATCATTATTGCGTATTCGCACTGCATCGCGCACGGTATCGATATGGCGCGCGGCATGACAAATCAGAAAATTGCAGTCGAGACCGGTTACTTCCCGCTCTTCCGGTATAATCCGGAACTGATAAAAGAAGGCAAGAATCCATTTAAACTGGATTCAAAAGCGCCAAAGGGGGCGCTTGCAGACTTCACGTCGATGGAAACACGTTTCAATGTGTTGACAAAAAGCGATCCTGACCGTGCAAAAGAATTATTGAAGCTGGCGGAAGAAGATGTTAAAGTCCGTTGGACGATCTATGAACAGTTCGCGCACGAAGACGCCAGCGAAAAAATCCCGGCAACAAAATAGCGAGGAACGCTTCGTAAAAAGTAATCGTTCATACTCATGCAGCCTTGCAATGTGGAGGGCGGCATCTGTATCTCTCTTGTAAATGTTTTCTATTGGTCTCATTAGTATGAGGAGTAGAATACGATGGATCTTTCAACAACGTATCTTGGAATGAAATTAAAAAATCCTCTTGTCGTCTCGGCAAGTCCGCTGTCTCGCTCAATGGAATCCATGCGGCGGCTTGAAGATGCGGGCGCTTCGGCAATTGTTATGCATTCTTTATTTGAAGAACAGATCACGCACGAAGAAGCGTCGCTGGAGCACTACAAATCGTACGGTACGGAAAGTTATGCAGAAGCGCTTTCCTATTTCCCTGATACGGGCGATTATCATTTCGGTCCGAATGAATATTTGGAGTTGGTGGCAAAAGCATCAAGTAGGTTAGAGATTCCCATTATCGCCAGTCTCAATGGTGTCACGCCGGGCGGTTGGACTAACTACGCGAGTGAAATGGTTGAGGCAGGTGCATCGGCGTTGGAATTGAATGTCTATTATATTCCTACTGATGGAACAGTACCCGGCGTAGAAGTTGAAAACCGGTATTCAGATATATTAAAACAAGTACGGAGCACAGTGAAAATTCCACTCGCAATCAAATTAAGCCCGTTTTTTAGTTCTATCCCAAACATTGCGCAACGTCTTGTGAGCGAAGGTGCAGATGGCCTCGTACTCTTCAATCGTTTCTATCAACCCGATATTGATCTTGAAGAGTTAGACGTGAAGCCAGGTGTTGGGTTAAGCGATTCGTACGCGAACCGTTTGCCTATGCGCTGGATTGGGATTCTTCATGGAAAAGTAAAGACAAGTTTAGCAGCAACAAGCGGTATCCACACGGCAGAAGATGTGCTCAAACTGACGATGGTAGGTGCCGATGTAACGATGATGTGTTCTGCGCTGCTGATGCATGGCCCGGAACATATCAGCAAAGTAGTAAAAGATGTCGAGCATTGGATGAAGGAACACGAATACGAATCTATCGAACAGATGAAGGGAAGTCTCAGTCATAAATCCATTGCTGAACCGTCTGCCTACGAACGTGCGAATTATATGAAAGCGCTCAATCGCTATAAACTTCTTGTGTAGGAACTGATTACTCTTTACCTGTGTTCTTGGGTGAAGAGAATCGGTATGAGAAAGCGTGAAGAGAATCAGATGAGAAAAAAAATCTTGGTGAAAGCACTCGGGAAAAACTTGGACAAAATGTCCAAGTCCCCATGGGTGGGTTCACTCAGAGACGCAAAGGACCTTATCTGTCCGTTCTGTGATCAACCGGTTCAACCATGCAAATCGAATCCTTCGGCAATGTGCGAGCGTATGCTGCTTGGCGGGACCGAAGAAAAAGAACTTGTGGACGCGCTGAAAAATTCTTCCGGCAGCCGTTTGGGTGTGTGCCTCTCGTGCGGCAAACAAATTTCGATGGCGCATTTCAGGAAGCATCCAACCGCAGAACTTTGTACTCGGTGCGTCAAGAAGGGTAAAAAAACGAAGTCAAAGAAAGTAGCATAACCTGATTTTTCCCTTTGAGGAGTTCCACGAAGCAAAGAAAGGTGGAATTCTTTCTCTCCGAAATAACCATGCAACATATCAACGACCATCTTCTTTCCATCCTGAAACAATTTGATCGTCCGGGTCCGCGCTACACAAGTTATCCCACAGCGCCGGTGTTCTCTGCCGAATATACCGCGAAACGCTTTGAAGACGACCTGATCGAAAACAATCATAACAGCTCCGCGCCATTATCACTCTATCTCCATATTCCTTTTTGCGACACACTATGTTACTTTTGCGGATGCACGACAATTATTACAAAGAACCGCGAAAAGATATCCGAATATCTCATCGCGTTGAAGAAAGAAATTGATCACACGGCATCGTTCATTGGCAAAGAGAGAAAAGTTGTGCAGATGGCATGGGGCGGCGGCACACCATCATATCTTACACCGGAAGAAATCAGCGGGCTTTCAAAATTTATACGGGAGCGGTTCACATTTTCAGATACTGCTGAAATCAGTGTAGAGATTGATCCGCGTGAACTCACATTCGATCACCTCAAAGCTTTTGTCGAAAGCGGAGCGAATCGGCTTAGTCTCGGTGTACAAGATTTTAATGATGATGTGCAAAAAGCAGTCAATCGCATTCAACCGGAAAAATTGACACAGCAGGTTTTTCATTGGTCGCGAGAGCTTGGAATCAAAAGTATTAATGTAGACCTCATTTATGGTCTGCCCTTGCAGACGGTGGAGTCGTTTAAGACGACGCTCGAAAAAGTGATTGAGTTGTCGCCGGAGCGGATTGCCGTATTCAACTTTGCATTTGTGCCCTGGATGAAGCCGCATCAAAAACTCCTCCACCAGGATCAATTACCGACTGCGGAAGAAAAATTACATCTACTGCAGTTAACGATCAACACACTCATAAACGCGGGGTACGTCTATGTAGGCATGGATCATTTCGCCAAGCCGACAGATGAACTGGCGCGCGAACAAAAACGCAAAACGTTGCACCGAAACTTTCAAGGATATTCTATAAAAGCGGGTACCGATCTGTTTGGTTTCGGCATGTCTGCGATTTCGCACTTTGGAACAGTGTATGCACAGAATACAAAAGATCTCTCTGTATATTACGGTGCAATTCAAAATGGGCATTTTCCAACAATCGTTGGCTACAAAATGACGCCTGACGATGAAGTGCGCAAGTTTGTCATTATGCGTTTGATGTGTGACCTCGAACTTGATAAGCGAGAAGTAGAACGGCGTTTCGGAATTGTTTTCGATGAATATTTTTCCGATGCACAAGTGAAGTTAAAAGAATTTTTACCACTCGGACTTCTTTCCCTTGAAGAGGATCGCATTATCGTAAGCGATTCCGGCAGATTCGTTCTTCGAAACATTGCCATGTGTTTCGACGCTTATTTGCGTGCAATGACGAAGGAGAAGCCGATTTTTTCCCGCACAGTGTAATCAAGCGAAGCAGCTCCCACTGGCATATAGCTGTGCCGAAGAAGAGCTGTAATTTACAATCCTCGATACTTCATCCAGACATGTATATTTCATAAAAGATTAATTATCTCAACGTAAAATTTACTTGAGTGTCTAGCAATTTTAGATTAATCTTGTAATTATAATTTGTTGAGAATTTAATTATTTTTTAATGCTATGAAATATATTTCCCTCCTTCTCTTATTTATCAATCTTAAAGTTCTTGCAGCTGGAACGGTAGATGAAGACTCCCTTTATCTTATTAGGAATTATGTAAAATCCGAGTGCAAAATTCCAATGAGAGATGGAGTTATGCTCTCTACGATAATTTACTCTCCGAAAGATACTTCAAATAAATATCCGCTGCTTCTTTTCAGAACGCCGTATAATATTGCACCATATGGAACAGATATGGGATTTTCACCAAGAAGAGGATTGTCGGCTGCATTCATAAGAGAAGGATATATTTTTGTGCTTCAGGATGTAAGAGGAAGATTTATGTCGGAAGGAATATTCCGGCATATGACTCCTTTTATCGACGATAAAAAAACGGATGACGATATCGATGAAAGTTCAGATGCATATGATACGATTGAATGGTTGATAAAGAATTTGAAGAATCATAACAATAGAGCCGGAATGTGGGGAATATCTTATCCGGGATTTTACACATCTTATGCAGCTATCAATGCACACCCCGCTTTGAAATGCGTATCACCGCAAGCTCCAATAGGAGATTGGTTTTTTGATGACATGCATCATCACGGAGCTTTCTTCCTGGCGCCTAACTTCGACTTTCTTTCATCTATGGATCTGCCAAGACATGGTTTAACCAAAGATTGGATTAATGCTTTCAACTGGAAAATATCGGATGGATATAACTTCTTCTTGCGTTTAGAACCGTTACAAAATGTAATAACTAGATATTTCGGCGACTCTATTTCTTTTTGGAATGATATCGTAGCTCATCCGAACTATGATGAATTCTGGCAAAAAAGAAACATCCTTTCTCATTTGAAAAACATTAAGCCCGCCGTGCTTACTGTTGGCGGCTGGTATGATGCCGAAGATCTCTATGGAACATTTCACACGTATCAATGCATAGAAAAAAACAATTCCGGAATCAACAATACATTAGTCATCGGTCCGTGGATACACGGAGGATGGGCAAGAACAGATGGCTCGTTCCTGGGAAATGTATCGTTCGGCAGTAAGACATCACTCTATTATCGTGACAGCATTGAACTTCCCTTTTTTAACTATTACTTAAAAGATAAAGGCTTGTTGAATTTACCCGAAGCTACAATGTTCATGACCGGCAATAACGAATGGAAAAAGTTTGAGAGATGGCCGCCGGAAAATTTAGATTCAAAGAAATTATATTTTCGTTCAAACGAGCGGCTGACGTATGATCCTCCTCTATCAAACGAATCTTCCTTTGATGAATTCGTAAGCGATCCACATAAACCGGTACCTTATACAGAAGACATCGCTTTTGGTATGACAAAGGAATACATGACCGACGATCAGCGTTTTGCCTCTAGAAGGCCGGATGTGCTCTTCTATGAAACAGATATATTACATGAAGATATAATTTTGGCTGGACCATCAACGGCACATCTGAAAGTTTCTACAACAGGAAGTGATGCCGATTGGATAGTAAAACTCATAGATGTGTATCCAGAGGACGCACCGGATAATCCAACAACTCGCACCGGAAAGAAAATGAGTGGATATCAACAAATGGTAAGGAGTGAGGTTATCAGAGGCCGGTATAGAAAGAGTTACGAAAAACCGGTTCCGTTCCATCCCGGCAAAGTAGAAGAGGTAAATCTGGAATTACAGGATGTGCTTCATTGTTTCAAGAATGGCCATAAAATTATGGTGCAGATTCAAAGTACCTGGTTTCCTCTGGTAGATTTGAATCCCCAGAAGTACGTAGAGAATATTTATAAGGCGAACACCGAAGATTTTATAAAAGCGATTCATAAGGTGTACCATCGGCCGGCAGAAGCTTCTTTCCTTGAAGTCGGAGTTCTAAGGTAAATATTCAAAAGGCGGCTTTAACAGATCTCTATGATGCGGAAATTTTTTACACTATAAATTGACTCGTGTAATTCAGAAGGTTTAAATTTTATCGCAGGATTCAATCTCAATCTCAACGTAAAAATTCTTCCGAGGCACCAATAAACCTGGAAAATGTCCGACGGGGTGTCGGACTCGACTTCGCACCCTAAGACCCGTAACCATTTTTACAAGTGCTACAACCATCGAATTACTTATTGGGATCGATCAACTCGTCTCCAAAGTGGAAAGGAAGGTCGTTAGATTGCAACTATAACTTAAAATTTGAAAATTTGTTTTGCAGCCTAAATTTCATGCACATCCTTCCGCTTAAGTAAAATTCATATGCCTGCATAAATATTCACTTATTTAAACTCCGGGCTAATATTTTTTGTTCCAACTATTGACAAACTGAAAAGAATTTCGTATGGTATAGTAGAATTTATTTACTCAAATACAGTGAAACAGAACAATTATATAACCTCTTCTTCGACAAACGGCATCGCCTCAACAGGCGTCGTGCCGACAATCGTTCTGTCAACTAGTTTCGTATTAGTACCGCTGACTCTTATTCTTAGCCTCGTGCTTACACTTAGCCTTATTATTGTAGGCTGAGTAAAGCCAGAGGCGACGAAGCACACCGAAATCGGTATCCAACAAATTCAGGTCTTGCAACGTTCTCCTCTGGCAGAGGAAGTTCATTATTTATTATGTTTCGAAAGGAACGAACAATGCGATCTGATATCATCAAAAAAGGTTTTGAACGCGCACCACATCGCGCACTGCTCCGCGCCACAGGCGTAAAAGAAGCAGATTTCGATAAACCATTTATTGCCGTTGCAAATTCATACGTGGATATCGTGCCAGGCCACGTGCACTTGCAGGCATTTGGGAAACTTGTGAAGAAAGCCATCCGCGAAGCGGGCGGTGTGCCGTTCGAGTTTAATACCATCGCTGTGGATGACGGTATTGCGATGGGCCATGGCGGAATGAAATACAGCCTCCCTTCCCGCGAACTCATTGCCGATTGCATAGAAACAATGATCGAAGGCCATGCATTCGACGGAATGGTCTGTATTCCGAACTGCGATAAAATTGTTCCCGGCATGGTGATGGGCGCACTCCGTACCAATATACCCACTTTTTTTGTCACCGGCGGTGCGATGAAAGCGGGAAAAACTCCCGACGGCAAGACAGTTGATCTGATTTCCGTGTTTGAAGGAGTCGGCGAATACAAATCCGGTACGATAGATGAAAAGCGATTAAAAATTCTTGAAAAATTTGCATGCCCATCCTGCGGTTCGTGTTCAGGACTTTTTACGGCAAACTCTATGAACTGCCTGTTAGAAGTGATCGGACTGGGCCTACCTTTTAACGGCACCGCTCTTGCAAAAAGCAAACAGCGGAACGATCTCACAAAGGAAGCCGGAAAAATAATCATGAAATTGATTGAAAAGAACATCCGGCCCCGCGACATCGTCACCAAGGATGCGATCGATGATGCTTTTGCCTTGGATATGGCGATGGGCGGAAGTACCAACACGGTGCTGCATACGCTTGCATTTTGCAACGAAGCCGGTATCGACTATCCGCTTTCACGCATTAATGAAGTGGCAGATAAGATTCCACATTTATCAAAAATCAGTCCGTCCGGCCCCTGGCATATCGAAGATTTGCACAAGGCAGGCGGCGTTTCCGCAATTCTCCATGAAGTGACACGCAAAGGGGACGATCTGCTGCATCTTGATCGGCTGACCGTGAGTGGAAAAACGTTGCGCAGTATTGTTGCGAAAGCAAAAGTGAAGAATGCAGAAGTTATTCGTCCAATAGAAAATCCGCATTCAGCAAAAGGCGGATTAGCAATTCTCTTTGGCAACCTTGCACCGGAAGGCGCGGTTATCAAGACTGCCGGCGTCTCTGCTGCTATGCGCAAGCATAGCGGACCGGCGCGAATTTTTGAAAGTCAGGAAGATGCTCAGGCAGGAATTCTTGCCGGACAGGTTCAAGCCGGCGACGTTGTCGTGATCCGGTACGAGGGTCCCCGCGGCGGACCGGGTATGGTGGAGATGCTTTCACCCACTTCGGCAATTATGGGAATGGGATTAGGAGATAAAGTTGCGCTCATTACCGACGGACGTTTTTCTGGCGGAACACGCGGTGCATGTATCGGACACGTCTCACCTGAAGCAGCGAGCGGTGGCCCCATTGCGGCATTACGCGCCAGCGATGTGATCGACATCGACCTCAATGCCCGCACATTGAACGTTCGCTTGAGTGACGAAGAAATCCGTTCGCGTATTGCAGCTCTGCCAGAATTCAAACCGCGCACAACGAGCAAATGGCTGCGACGGTATTCGTATTTTGTGACCAGTGCCAATACTGGCGCGGTGTTACGATCATAAACTATAAACGCATGACGGATGCGGTTCCGGAACGAGACCGCCGGCATGAGAAAGGTGTTGAGAAAATCGTACAAGCAAACGAAACAACAGGAAATAACCGGATATGAAATTTTCATCCGATGTCTTGTGGCAGAAGATGTTGATGTGATCTTCGGATATCCGGGCGCATCGACCATCGGTATTTATGATGCACTCTACGATCCGAAAACTGCAAAAGTAAAAAATATGGAAACAAAAGTAGATGGAACGACACCAAACAAAAGAAGGAATACTCCAATGACTCCGACAAAAGTACACGACAATCATCAAGGCAAAACGATGACAGGAGCAGAAATATTTGTACGGAGCCTTGTTGAAGAAGGTGTCGATACACTCTTTGGGTATCCGGGCGGTGTAGTGATCGGCATCTACGATGTGCTCCACGATCTTACGCACATCAAACACATTCTCACGCGGCACGAACAAGGAGCAACACATGCCGCCGAGGGGTATTCGAAAGCAACCGGCAGGCCCGGCGTTGTGCTTGTCACATCCGGTCCGGGTGCAACAAATGCAGTGACCGGAATTGCCGATGCGTATATGGATTCGATACCTCTCGTCGTGTTCACGGGTCAGGTGGTGACGAAACTCATTGGAAACGATGCGTTCCAGGAAGTGGACATCGTCGGAATCACGCGCCCGATCACAAAACATAATTATCTCGTGAAAGATGTCAACGATCTGGCGAATACAATCAAGGCGGCGTTTTATATTGCAACCACCGGACGTCCGGGCCCGGTGCTCGTCGATCTGCCCAAAGATGTTCTTGCAGCGAAAACGGTATTTGAATATCCTAAGTCCATCTCACTCCGCAGTTATAATCCGGTGGTGGATGGCAACGTAAGACAAATCAAAAAGGCGGCAGAACTGATCAATGAAGCGAAACGGCCCTTGTTATATGTCGGCGGCGGCGTTATCAGTTCGAATGCATCCGTAGAAGTTCGTGCACTTGCAGACAAGATTCACGCGCCGATCACGACGACACTCCATGGATTAGGCGCGTATCCTGAGCAAAGCAAGCTGGCGCTTGGCATGCTTGGCATGCATGGGACGTGGTACTCCAACATGGCCGTCGATCAATGCGATGTGCTTGTTGCCATTGGTGCACGGTTTGATGACCGTGTGACCGGAAAGGTGGAAGCATTTGCAAAGAACGCGAAAAAAATTCATATCGATATCGACCCGTCCGCCATCAGTAAAAATGTGCCGGCGGATGTTCCGATTGTCGGAGATGTGAAACGTGTCGTCAAACAATTGCTAGATCTTATAAAGCCTCTCGATACGAAAGAGTGGTTGAAAACAATTGATAAATGGAAAGCAGAACATCCGCTGAGATATAAACATGACGGATTGCTCCGTGCACAGCATGTTATCCATATGCTTGGTGAAATTACGAACGGCGACGCAATCGTTGTTTCCGATGTCGGTCAATCGCAAATGTGGACGGCACAGTTTTTCAAATGGAAACATCCGCGCACGCAGATTACATCAGGCGGTCTCGGAACAATGGGTTTCTCGCTCCCCGCTGCAATGGGTGCAGCGTTCGGACGCAACGATCTGCCGATCGTTTGTATCAGTGGTGACGGCGGTTTTCAAATGAACATTCAGGAATTGGCAACCATCGCTCAAAATAATCTTCCGTTGAAAATATTTATTATGAATAATGGATATCTTGGCATGGTGCGCCAATGGCAGGAATTCTTCTGGAAGAAACGGTATTCGCATACACGCATTACCAGTCCGGATTTTGTAAGAGTGGCCGAGGCGTACGGAATCCCCGCGCAGCGAGTGTCGTCACCTGAAGAGGTGGAAGGTGCTATTCGCGAAGCGCTTGCACATAAAGACGGTCCTATGCTTGTAGAGTTTGTCGTTGCGCCCGAAGAGAATGTTTTTCCGATGATTCCTGCAGGACAAACAGTGAATGAAATTATCGATAGTCCGGAACCGCTGAAACAATCGCATGCAACACACAAAACGATGATTCATGCAAAAGGATGAAATCACGTAACTGATCAATAGAAGAAGTTATGAAAATAAATACGACAAATACTCAAGATTGGTTTCAAAATTGGGCGAATGAATATGATAATACACTTGGTAAAGTTAAAAGACATCAAAAACTTCTTGATTTAGCTGTTAAACTATCTGAAGTGAAAAGGCATGAAAAAGTGCTTGATATTGGCTGCGGTACAGGATTGTTATCACTTAAATTCCTTGCTAAGCGTGATTGCTTGATTACTGCCATAGACAGTTCTTCTCAAATGCTGAATATATTTGAGAATAAAATTGAGCAATGCCACCTTTCTAATAAAATATCTTGTATAGTTCAGTCTGCTGAAGACATGAATTTTCCAAAGAATCATTTTGATATAGCTGCTGCAACTGTTGCTCTTCATCATGTTAAAGACAAATATGCAATAATCAAGAAAATATTCGATTGTTTGAAGCCAGGTGGTAGGTTTGTTCTTGGTGAGATCGATATGGATACTACGGGTGACGTTCAAGATCCAAATCGATTATTAAGGATTATCGACTATTTGAAAGAAGAATTTGCTCTTGCTATGAAGGAAGGTGGTATACAAGCATTTAATCGCATGTATGACAACGGAAAAAAACACATCTTAAATGATGGAGAATTTTGTATAAGTCTTAATCAATGGAAAGATATCTGCAAGAAAGCGAAATTTAAGAATGTGACTATTACTCCATTAAAGCAATTTGAATGGTTCAAAGTATTAGTCGCTACAAAATAGCAACAAAGTTACAGCGAATCATAAACTGTTACGATAAAAAAAGGAATCGTTGAGAGGCTGGTAGTAAGCATACTAACAGCCACCAACACCTCGAGTTGCGAAGAAATTATTAAGAAATGGAGAACGAATCATGGCATCATCAATGACAAATGAACAGGTGAAACAGCATACGATTTCGATGACAGTGGAAAATCATTTTGGTACCTTGAATAGAATTGCCGGACTCTTTGCGGCAAAGGGCTACAACATCGATAGTCTTACCGTTGGGCCGACAGAAGATGACGCTGTCTCGCGTATGACCATCGTGACACGCGGCGACGACCAGATTATCGAGCAGATTATGAAACAGCTCCATAAGCTGATTGATACAATCAAAGTGGTCGATTTGACAAACGACACGTTTGTTGACAGAGAACTGGCATTGGTGAAAGTACAATGCACGCCTACGACGCGGATGGAGATTATGCAGATCTCGGAAATCTTCCGTACGAAAGTAGTTGACGTCAGTCCAAAAACACTGACCATTGAAGCGACGGGTTCACAATTGAAGGTGGATGCAATTATTAATATGCTCAAACCTTTCGGTATTAAAGAACTGGCACGCACAGGTCGCGTAGCAATCAAACGAGAGTTTCAGGGCGAGGTATAATGTAAAAGGAGATAAGCCAATGAGTAGCTGAGTGAAAGATCTCATTATTGTTAAAAAGCTTATGATTTCATAGACTCCAAGGCTCATAGACTAGCAAGTTTGATGAAAAGGTAAAATAAATAGATATGACTTCAAGTGTATTAAAAGATTTTCCATTGTACGATCCGCGTAATGAACACGATGCATGTGGAATCGGTTTTATCGTCAATGTGAACGCTGAACGTTCGCATGAAACCATTATGAAGGGGATCCAGATATTGGTGAACCTTACGCATCGCGGGGCAAGCGGTTCCGATCCGAAAACAGGAGACGGTGCAGGCATTACCATACAAATTCCGCATAAGTTTTTTACACGAGAATGCGGGAAGCTTGGTTTTACACTGCCGCCAGAAGGTGAGTATGGCGTTGGCATGTTATTTCTGCCGGTGGAACCTCAGCCTCGTTTTGAATGTGAAGCCATCATTGAAAGGATAGTGCAGGAAGAAGGATTGAGTATGCTTGGATGGCGTGACACGCCGCTTGATGCAGATGCTATTGGCCGTGTTGCACGGGTGTCTCAGCCGTACATCGAACAAGTTTTTATTCGAACCGCTCCCGGTATGACCCGCGAAGAGCTTGAACGTAAATTATACATTGTACGGAAACAAGCCGAGTCGGAAATTGCAGCGTCGAATATCCAGAATAAAAATTTCTTTTATGTTCCGTCGCTCTCGTCCTATACCATTATTTATAAAGGATTACTGATCGCGCCGCAGATTGCACGTTTCTATAAAGAATTGTCGGATCCTGACACGATGAGCGCTCTCTGCCTTGTGCATCAGCGGTTCTCGACAAATACATTTCCGAGCTGGCAGCTTGCGCATCCATTTCGATATATTTGTCATAACGGAGAAATCAATACGTTACGCGGTAATGTGAACTGGATGCACGCGCGCCAATCGGTACTAAAGTCGGCTGTGTTTGGTGATGAAATAGAAAAATTATTTCCCGTCATTCAGCCAGGTGTCAGTGACTCTGCTGCATTGGATAATGCAGTAGAATTGATAATGATGAGCGGGCGCAGTCTCCCTCACGCAATGACAATTCTTATTCCTGAAGCTTGGGATGCGGATACCGGAATGTCTCCGGAGAAACGCGCGTTCTATGAATACCATGCATCATTGATGGAACCATGGGACGGCCCCGCCGCAGTCGCATTTACTGATGGACGTGTAATCGGTGCAACACTCGATCGTAACGGACTCCGTCCTGCGCGATATCTGGTAACGCATGATAATTTTCTGATCATGGCATCCGAAGCGGGCGTATTGGACATTGAACCGGAAAACGTAAAACACAAAGGATGTCTGGAACCGGGCAACATGCTGCTTGCTGATTTGACAGAAAAGAGAATCATTCCGGATGAAGAAATCAAAGCCAGGCTTGCAAAGCGTCAGCCCTATGCTCAGTGGATTCAAGAAAATCAAATTCGGCTGGACCAGCTTGCTGAACCTCCGCGCGAGATCGGTTTCAGCCCTGAAGATTTACTGAAACGGCAGCGTGCGTTCGGATACACTGATGAAGATATTCGGATGATTATGGTCCCGATGGCAGTGGATGGGCAGGATCCTGTCGGTTCGATGGGTGCGGATACACCACTGGCATGCTTATCGGATAAACCGCAGCCATTGTTCAATTACTTTAAACAAAATTTCGCACAGGTCACAAATCCACCAATCGACTCGATCCGCGAAGAACTGGTGATGTCGCTGACAAGTTACATTGGAACAGAAGGCAACCTGCTGGATGAAACACCTCAGCATTGCCACACGCTGAAACTCCCGGAACCGATACTGACAAACCGTGATCTGGAAAAGATGCGTCGGGTCTCGCAGGGAGATTTTCTTGCCACCATGTTGCCGATGCTCTTTCGTGTTGATGGCGGAGAAAAGGAACTCGAACGTGCGTTAGACGGACTCTGCCGCCGCGCGTCATTGGCAATTAAATCGGGATACACTATTATCATTCTCTCTGACCGCGGTATCGATGAAGAGTATGCAGCAATCCCCAGTTTACTGGCGCTGACTGCGGTGCACAACCATCTCGTCCGGGAAAAAACCCGTACGCAGGTGGCGCTCGTGGTCGAATCCGGCGAGCCGCGCGAAGTGATGCATTACTGTCTGCTCATCGGGTTCGGCGCAAGTGCGGTCAATCCATATCTTGCTATCGAAACACTGGAAGAACTTTCGAATCGCGAATATTTTCCGGAAGGCCTTACGTTTGAAAAAGCAGTGTACAATTATAAAAAAGCAGTGAACAAGGGAATACTCAAAACGATGTCCAAGATGGGTATTTCCACGTTACAAAGTTATCAGGGTGCGCAGGTATTTGAAGCGATAGGTTTGGGCAAAGAACTCATCGACAAATATTTTACAGGTATCGCATCACGCATCGGCGGAATCGGGCTGGATGTGCTAGCGCAGGAAGCAAAGATGAAACACGAGTTTGCATTCCGGAAACTCACGAGCGTCGATACAGAGCTTGATCTCGGAGGGAATTATTACTTCCGCATCAATGGTGAACGGCACATGGTGAACCCGACAACCATTACGAAGCTTCAGCAAGCAGTGCGGTTCTCGGATAAAAAAAGTTACAAGGAATATGCGCAGCATCTCAACAATCAGGATGGAGGGCTGTACAATCTGCGCGGGTTGATGGAATTCAAGAAAGGAACGCGCGCTGTCCCGATAGAAGAAGTGGAACAGGCAAAAGAAATCGTTAAACGATTCGTTACAGGAGCGATGTCGTACGGTTCTATCAGTAAAGAAGCACATGAGACACTCGCTGTTGCAATGAACCGCATGGGCGCCAGATCCAACACAGGCGAAGGCGGCGAGGATGAAGAACGATTTAAACCGGATGCCGACGGCAATCTTCGCCGGAGCGCTATCAAACAAATTGCCTCTGCACGTTTTGGTGTCTCGGCAAACTATTTGGTCAATGCAGATGAAATACAAATCAAAATTGCACAAGGTGCAAAACCCGGCGAGGGCGGACAGCTTCCCGGCCATAAAGTAGATGCCATCATTGCGAGAACACGGCATTCTATTCAGGGGGTCCAACTTATTTCGCCGCCGCCGCATCACGATATTTATTCCATTGAAGATCTGGCGCAGTTAATTTTCGACATGAAGAATGTGAATCCGCGCGCCCGCATTTCCGTAAAACTTGTTTCGGAAAACGGTGTTGGTACCGTTGCAGCCGGTGTCGCAAAGGCACATGCAGATTCGATACTTATCAGCGGTGATTCCGGCGGAACTGGAGCATCGCCGTTATCATCCATTAAACATGCCGGCATTCCATGGGAAATTGGACTTGCGGAAGCACAGCAGGTGCTTGTATTGAACGACCTGCGCAGCCGTGTCCGCCTGCAGACTGATGGAAAATTACAAACAGGCCGCGATGTTGCTATTGCGGCGTTGTTAGGCGCTGAAGAATTTGGTTTTTCGACAATGCCGCTGGTTTCGATGGGCTGCATCATGATGCGAAAATGCCATCTCAACACATGTCCGGTTGGCATCGCAACACAAGATCCGGCACTGCGTGCAAAGTTTAAAGGAACCCCGGAACATGTCATCAATTTCTTTTTCTTCGTTGCTGAAGAATTGCGCGAGATTATGGCAAAACTTGGATTCAGGACGGTGGATGAAATGGTTGGGCGTGTCGATATGCTGGAACCCCGGAAAGCCGTCGAGCATTGGAAAGCAAAACATATCGATCTCTCATTCCTTCTGCATAATCCTCCGGCGCCTTCACGATTTGGCCGCCGCAGTCAAATTTTGCAGGATCATGGATTGAACGATGTACTTGATTATCGGTTGATTGAAAAAGCAAAGGATGCAATTGAAAACAAAACTCCGGTAGAGTTCGATCTCCCCATTCGAAACATACACCGCACAGTCGGTGCGATGCTCAGCGGTGAGATTGCCCGGAAGTATGGTTCCGGCGGATTGCCGGATAATACTATTAAGATTCATTTTACTGGTTCCGCAGGCCAAAGCTTTGGTGCATTTCTCGCACGGGGTATCACGCTAATGCTCGAAGGAGATGCCAACGATTATACAGGAAAAGGTTTATCAGGCGGCAAACTTATCATTTATCCACCGCGTAGATCGAAATGTGTGCCCGAGGAAAACACGGTGGTCGGAAATGTTATTCTCTACGGAGCAACGAGCGGCGAAGCGTACTTCAATGGAAAAGCAGGCGAACGTTTTGCTATCCGCAACTCCGGCGCAACTGCTGTTGTAGAATCAATTGGCGCTCATGGCTGCGAATATATGACGAATGGTATTGTAGTGGTGCTCGGGCCGACTGGGAAAAATTTTGCGGCTGGTATGTCAGGCGGTTTTGCGTACGTGCTTGATGAATCCGGCGAGTTTTCTGCAACATTGTGCAACCGGTCCATGGTCGATGTTGATCCGCTCGATGCGAAGGATGAAGAAACAGTACGAAAGCTTGTGGAAAAACATTTCGAATACACAGCAAGCCCAAGAGCACGATCTATTCTTGACCGATGGCAGCAGCTTGTAAAAAAGTTTGTAAAGGTTTTTCCACATGACTATAAAAGAGTATTAAGTGCTGCGTCAGACGTGGTTCCGAAGAAAAAGACATCGGCAGCGGTTGTCGAGGAGGTATCCCGTGGGTAAGCCGACTGGGTTTTTAGAATTTAAACGTGAAACACCTGCGCGTCGGCCGGTTACAGAGCGTGTCACCGATTGGAAGGATGTGTATCAGGAATTTCCCGATCAAAAAGTACAGATACAAGGCGCTCGCTGCATGGATTGCGGAATTCCTTTCTGTCATCAAGGATGTCCATTGAATAATGTCATTCCACATTGGAACGATCTTGTATACCGTAATCGATGGAAAGAAGCGATTCGTATTCTACACTCGACAAATAATTTTCCGGAATTTACCGGACGCATTTGTCCGGCGCCGTGCGAGACTGCATGCGTGCTGGGCATCAACGAACCGGCTGTCGCGATCAAAGCGATCGAGCGCTCGATTATAGATGTTGCGTTCCGTGAAGGATGGATCAGGCCCGAGCGCCCCGCAGTACGGACAGGGAAAACGATTGCAGTGATTGGATCGGGACCGGCAGGGCTTGCAGCGGCACAGCAATTAAATCGTGCCGGGCATCATGTGACAGTCTATGAAAAAAGCGACCGTATCGGTGGATTGTTACGTTATGGAATACCAGATTTCAAATTAGAAAAATTTCAGGTTGACCGGCGTGTTGAAATAATGCAGGCAGAAGGAATAGTGTTTGCGACGAAAGCGCATGTTGGAGTGAATATTGCCTCAGATGAATTGCAGCGCTCGTACAATGCAATACTTTTGTGCGGAGGTTCTGAATCTCCTCGCGATTTAAAAGTTCCGGGACGTGAATTAAAAGGAATCCACTTTGCAATGGAGTTTCTCGCTCAGCAAAATAAACGTGTTGGCGGTATGATTATCGATCCGGAAAAATCAATTCTGGCAGCCGGCAAGCGGGTAATTATCCTTGGCGGCGGCGATACGGGCGCCGATTGTCTTGGCACTGTCCATCGGCAAAAGGCGGCATCGGTTCAGCAATTTGAGATAATGCCTAAACCTCCGAATGACCGCTCCCCCAGCACGCCGTGGCCGTTGTGGCCGCTGCAGTTGCGTACAGAAAGCGCTCACGAAGAAGGTGGAATACGTGATTGGTCTATTGCAACAACTCGTTTCGAAGGTGATACTGAAGGTAATGTTAAAAAACTGCATGCTGTACGTGTTGGTTCTGCGCCGGATTTTAAACCGGTTCCGGGATCGGAATTTTCCATTGAGACGGAACTTGTACTCATTGCAATGGGATTCACCGGCCCAACGAAAAGCGGACTGCTCGATGAACTGGGTGTAGCGCTCGATTCTCGCGGGAATGTTTCCACCGACGAGAATTATATGACTTCTATCCCCGGAGTATTTGCAGCAGGTGATATGCGGCGGGGTCAGTCGTTGGTTGTATGGGCGATTGCGGAAGGGCGAAAAGCTGCCCGTGCAATAGATCTTCAATTGATGGGATTTTCAAATTTACCGTAACATGAGTTAAATGTTATGCCAAATTGTGTGATGACAAACTATAAATTCTAATATGATAATCTAATATGTGGATTAAATGCATATGAAGAAACATTTCATTTTAATAGCATTAATGATTCCGATGATATTAATTGGACAGAAAAAACAATCAGATACTCAGGGTTGGGCTGTAATCATTGAGAAGGAAGGCTATACTGAATTGGGTTGGTCTAAGGAACACAATTTACCGACAGATTACTTAATGACAAATAAATTGAAATCGACATTTGAATACTTTAATTGGAATAATAACAACATAAAAATAATTCATGAGGAGTGTAATCAACAAATATTTAAAGAGGCAATTAATTGGTTGGCTCAACATGCAGATTCTAATGATATCGTTTTTTTATACTACGATGGACATGGAAAATATTTACGAGAGGTGATAAAATTTAACGATCTTTTTGATGGTTTATGGAATAATATAAAAAGTAGAAACAAAGTATTAGTTCTCTCATGCTGTCATGCAGGAGAATTTATAGAAAAAATTACACCGGATATTACTAATTCTATTTGCATCGGTGGAGTTGCATCTGATGAAATTCTTTGGAAAGGAATATGGCATGAACGATTGCCTATAATAGGGAGCGTTTTTACTTATTATTTCTTAGAATCATTGATAAATCCAATTGCAGATAAAGATAAAAATGGATTTGTTTCCATAAAAGAAGCATTGAATTATTCAGAATTAAAGCAACGTGAATACATGCAAAAAACATTGTGGTGTAATGAAAATTTCAAAAATGATTCGTTGGTAAATATGAAAGAAGTACCGCATGTAATTGTAAAAGATAAAAGCGGGACTGATGTATATTTAAATCTAAAATATTACAATAAATGAAAGCAACTCGGCCGATGAATGAAATACAACATCTTGAGTGTATTCTATCTATTGATGACTATTATGCGCTCTTCGAAACAACCGGTTGGAATGAAGAATATCATTTTTCAAAAAGCGATTTGGAGAAAGCTATCAAAAACAGAAGGTATGCAATTTCAGCATATCGTTATCAACAACTCATTGGATTTGGAAGAGTGATTGCAGATGGAAGAAAAGCTGCCCGTGCGATGGATATTTATTTAATGGGATTTTCAAATTTACCATAAGAATAATAATTGAGTTAAAAACCAACAAGCAATTATCAGGTTGCAAAAAATTATTATGAAATTCACAAAGTATCATGCTCTTGGTAATGATTATATAGTGCTGGACCTGAAGGATTGTCCTCAAAAACCGACTCAATCGAAAATCAAATTACTATGTAATCGTAATTTTGGAATTGGTAGCGACGGCATTCTTTGGGGACCATTGAATATTTCTAAATGCGATTTTGCATTGAGAATTTTTAATCCCGATGGTAGTGAAGCAGAGAAAAGCGGAAATGGTTTGCGAATATTTTCACGATATCTTTATGACAACAAACTTGTAGGTAAGAAACCATTTACAATTTTAACCAAAGGTGGTGAGGTTGTATCACAAGTTATTTCGAAGAATCGTGTGATTATTGATATGGGGCGAGTAAGTTTTGACAGCAATCAAATACCTGTTTTGGGAAAGCGACGGGACGTAATAAATGAAACTATAAAAGTAAATGGGAAAAATTTTAAGTTTTGTGCTGTAACAATAGGAAATCCTCATTGCGTGTTAGTTTGCAGAGATATTTCAGAGGAAGAAGCCAAGAAGTATGGCCCAATAATTGAAATCGATAAAAGATTTCCCAAGAAAATTAATGTTCAGTTTATGAAAGTACTAAATCGCAGGAATATTAGAATAGAAATCTGGGAAAGAGGCGCCGGCTATACGCTTGCTTCAGGGAGCAGCAGTTCTGCAGCTGCGGCAGTAGCATATAAACTCGGTCTGTGCGATTCAAATATTCTGGTAAATATGCCAGGTGGTAAAATTGAGGTTGTTCTTTCAAAGGATTTCAAAGTTACAATGACAGGTTCGGTAACAAAAGTTTTTGAAGGAGTTGTTGATCCTGAGACTCTTTAAAAATTGAGAAATAATCACAAACAATGTAACTATTACATCGAGGAGAAATATTATGGCAATTATCAATTTTGGCGGAAATAAAGAAAAGGTCGTTACCCGAAAGGAGTTTACACTTGCAAAGGCGCGCAAGATTCTGAAAAAAGAAACAGTGGCTGTCATTGGCTATGGTGTGCAGGGGCCAGCTCAGGCGCTGAACATGAAAGACAATGGCATTCACGTGATCATCGGACAATCAAAAGAGTATAAAAAAGATTGGGATCGTGCGGCGAAAGACGGATGGATCCCGGGCAAAACACTTTTCCCGATTGAGGAAGCTGTTCAACGCGGAACTATCATTCAAATGCTTGTGTCTGATGCAGCTCAGCGCATAATTTGGCCCGAGGTCAAGAAGAATCTCAAACCTGGCGACGCATTATATTTTTCGCATGGATTCTCTATTACATATAAAGAACAGACCGGTGTGATTCCCCCGAAAAATGTTGATGTGATTCTGGTTGCTCCTAAAGGATCCGGCCTCAACGTTCGCCGAAATTTTCTCTCTGGTGCAGGCATCAATTCAAGCTTTGGTGTGTTCCAGGATGCAACCGGACGTGCAGAAGAGCGCTGCATCGCTGTTGGAATTGCAATCGGTTCTGGTTATTTGTTCCCAACAACCTTTTTGAAGGAAGTGTATAGCGATCTTACAGGCGAACGAGGAGTTCTCATGGGTGCGCTTGCAGGTCTCATGCAAGCACAGTATGACGTGCTTCGCAAGAACGGCCATTCGCCGTCAGAAGCATTCAACGAAACAGCCGAAGAACTTACACAGAGTCTTATCCGGCTCGTTGATGAAAATGGAATGGATTGGATGTACTCGAACTGTTCCGTTACCGCACAGCATGGAGCGCTCAAGTGGAGACCAATTTTCCGTAAAGCGAACCTGCCGATATTCGAGAAGCTCTACAAATCTGTGAAGAGTGGCCAGGAAACCCGTGAAGTGATCCGCGATTGCGGCGGCAAGGATTATCAGAAGTATTTATCAAAAAAACTTGGCGAAATTCACAATTCCGAAATGTGGCGCACCGGTGCTGCTGTTCGTGCACTGCGTCCCAAAGAGAAAGCAAAAGATATTTCCAAAGGCGTCAAAGGAATCGGTGGACGAGGACAGAATTAATATCATGGAGTAGAGACGTTCAATTGAACGTCTCTACGAAATTGTAACGAATTATAGACCGTTCAAAGGTCATCTATGCAACAAATATTTCTATATGATACAACGCTGCGCGACGGCACACAAGGGGAAGAGATATCTTTCTCTGCCGAAGACAAGATAAAGATTGCCAAACGGCTTGATGCGTTTGGTGTGTCGTACATCGAAGGCGGCTGGCCTGGTTCGAATCCAAAGGATATGGAATTCTTCGAACGTGCCCGCAACACGAAATTTCTGCATGCAAAGATCGCGGCGTTTGGTTCTACACGCCGTGCAAAAAATCCTGTCGAGAAGGATGCGAATATTCGCGCTCTGTTGGATGCACAGACATCGGTCGTAACCATCTTCGGCAAAACTTGGCTGCTCCATGTGAAAGAAGCTCTGCAAATTTCGCCTGAACAAAATTTAACGATCATCAGCGATTCTGTCACATATCTTGAGAAACACGGAAAAGAAGTGATCTACGATGCAGAACATTTCTTCGATGGGTATAAACAGGATAAAGCCTATGCCTTGCAGACATTGGCGGCTGCTGCCAAGGCGGGTGCAGGAATTCTTGTCCTCTGTGATACAAACGGCGGGAGTCTGCCGTGGGAAATAGCAGAGATAGTGCGTGAGGTTAAAAAAAATATTTCTACTCCACTTGGTATTCACACACACAACGATTCAGGAACCGCAGTCGCAAGTTCGTTGATGGCGGTGCATGAAGGATGCGTACAAGTCCAAGGAACAATCAATGGTTATGGCGAGCGGTGCGGGAATGCCAACCTCTGTACAATTATACCCGATCTTCAATTAAAAATGGGCTATACCTGCATTGCAGATAAACAGCTGCAGCATCTTACAAGCGTTTCACGTTACGTAAGTGAACTTGCAAACATGAAACACCAGAAGAATCTTCCGTTCGTCGGTGAAAGTGCATTTGCCCACAAAGGCGGCGTTCATGTTAGTGCGGTGATGAAAACTGCGCTCACTTATGAGCATATCGTACCTGAATCAGTTGGTAGTGTACGCCGAGTTCTCATTTCAGATCTATCGGGACGAAGCAATGTTCTCTTCAAAGTAAAGGAATTAGGAGTGGAGCTTGATGAAAAATCTCCTGCCGTTCAGAAAATTGTTGACGAGATTAAAGAGATGGAACACTTCGGCTACAGTTATGAAGATGCCGAAGGATCATTTGAATTGATGGTGAAACGTCATACCGGAGAGATGAAACAATTCTTCGATTTAGAGCGATTCAAGGTCAGTATCCAAAAAGATAGTCTTGAAAACGACGCACGTTCTGAAGCGTTGATTAAGATACGCGTAGGCAACGAAACAGAAATCACCGCCGCCGAAGGAGACGGTCCGATCAATGCACTCGATAAAGCTTTACGAAAGGCTCTTGAAAAATTTTATCCGGAACTTAGTGAGATTCACCTGACTGATTACAAGGTGCGTGTGCTTGACACACAAAACGCCACAGCGGCAAAAGTACGCGTTCTTATTGAAACTAAAAACAGTGAAACGTCGTGGAATACGGTTGGCGTATCTCCAGACGTGGTTGAAGCAAGCTGGAAAGCTTTGGTTGATTCAATAAGTTATCATTTATTGAAGCACAAAGCAAAAGATATCAAATAATATATTTCGTTCTTTAAAGGGAAAATTGTTCAATGATTATTGTGATGAAAGCTGGCGCAGCGCAGCAGCAAATTGACCGTGTATTTGAGAAAGTGCAAGAACTTGGATTCCGCGTGCACCCGATTTATGGAGAATTGCGCACCGTGATTGCTTGTGTGGGCGACGAACGCGGGAAGTTCCGATTACAGGCGCTCGAAACACTTGACGGTGTGGAAAATGTTGTTCCGATTTTAAAACCGTTTAAACTTGCAAGCCGGGAATGGAATGAATCTCGAACGTCCATTACAATTCCCACTCCGAGTGGAAGCAATCTTCCACCTGTCGTCATTGGTAACGGCACTATTGTTGTCATGGCGGGGCCATGCTCGGTTGAAAGCCGCGAACAAATTCTCCTTTCAGCAGAATTGGTGAAGAAAGCGGGAGCCAAAATTTTGCGCGGAGGTGCATTCAAGCCGCGAACATCGCCCTATGCATTTCAAGGCTTAGAAGAAGAAGGATTAAAACTGCTTGCCGAAGCGCGTGAAAAAACCGGTCTGCTTATTATTACAGAAGTGATCACACCGACCGACGTACCGCTCGTGGCAGACTATGCAGACATTTTGCAGATTGGCGCACGGAACATGCAAAACTTTGCGCTGCTGAAAGACATCGGCAAGTTAAAAAAACCGGTTCTGTTAAAACGCGGACAGTCCAGCACGTTGAAAGAATTGCTGATGTCGGCAGAATACATTATGTCGCAGGGCAACGAACAAGTCATACTGTGCGAGCGAGGCATCAGAACGTTTGAAGAATACACGCGCAACACATGCGATCTCTCAGCGGTGCCAGCTTTGAAAGAGTTGAGCCATTTGCCTGTGATCGTTGATCCAAGTCATGGCACGGGCGTGCGCAGTCTTGTGACACCGCTGGCAAAAGCCGCCATTGCTGTTGGCGCCGACGGACTCATTATCGAAGTGCATCCACATCCGGAAGCGGCATTTTCGGATGGAGCGCAATCGCTGACACCGGAACAATTTGCAACATTGATGGATTGGGTTCGCAAGTTAGCACTAGTCGAAAACAAAACAGTGTAGGAAAACAAACTATGGAAAATCGAATATTTATTTTTGATACAACATTGCGCGACGGCGAACAATCTCCTGGTTGCAGTATGAATATTGAAGAAAAGCTTCGTCTCGCCCGTCAACTCCAGCTTCTCTGTGTCGATGTGATCGAAGCAGGGTTTCCCATTTCATCTGTTGGCGATTTTGAATCAGTAAAGCTTGTTGCGGAGAAAATCAAGACATGTACTGTTGCTGCACTTGCACGCGCTGTCAAACAGGATATCGACCGCGCCTGGGAAGCAATCCAGGAAGCCGTCAAACCGCGAATCCATATTTTCCTGGCAACATCGGATTTGCATTTGAAATACAAACTTAAGAAGTCACGCGAGCAGGTTTTACAAGATGCAGTGTGGGCGGTGAAGTATGCCAAATCGCTTTGTGAAGAAGTAGAATTTTCATGTGAAGATGCCTCCCGTACCGATATCGACTATTTATGCGCAGTTGTTGAAGCAACAATTGACGCGGGTGCAAGCATTATCAATCTGCCTGATACAGTCGGGTATGCTATTCCTGATGAATATGGCGCAATGTTTCGTACGGTGCGCGAACGAGTGCCGAATATCAAGAAAACGATTTTGAGTTCACACTGTCATAACGATTTAGGCCTGGCAGTTGCCAATTCTATTGCTGCGATCCAAAATGGTGTGCGGCAAGTGGAATGCACGCTGAACGGTATCGGTGAACGTGCGGGCAATGCTTCATTGGAAGAAATAGCCATGGCTATCAAGACACGGCATGAAAAACTTGGACTCAAAACAAATATCGATACGGAGGAGATTTACAAGTCAAGCAAATTATTAAGCAGCCTCACAGGCATGACGGTTCAGCGGAATAAAGCAATCGTCGGCGCGAATGCATTTGCTCATGAAGCAGGCATTCATCAAGATGGTATTCTGAAGAGCCCGATCACGTACGAAATTATGACGCCGCAGTCCGTCGGTATCAAACATACAATGTTGGTGCTCGGAAAACATTCAGGCAGACATGCCTTAAAACAACGGTATGCCGAGTTGGGATACAAATTATCGGATGATGAACTTCAGCGTGCGTATAAGCTCTTCTGTGAGATTGCCGATCAAAAAAAAGAAGTATTTGATGAGGACCTTGAGGCGATTCTTGAAACCTCGAGTGAAACTAAAGAAGTGTATCATCTGACGAATATTCAAATCGTCAGCGGTACGAATCTTCGTCCAACTGCGACAATTGAACTACGGCAAGGCGACCAAATAATTGTGGATTCCGCAACGGGTGATGGACCTGTGGATGCTTCCTATAAAGCCATCGAACGTATAACCGGTATGATTGGCAAGCTAACGGAATATTCTATCAAATCCGTTAGCCTAGGCCATGATGCAGTTGGAGAAGTATTTGTGCGCGTTGAGTTTGATGGTGTACAGTACAACGGCCGTGCCGCAAGCACAGATATCCTTGCCGGCAGTGCTCGCGCGTACTTAGAAGCGCTTAATCGGGCCTTGGCATCAAAAAAACGGAAAGAAGAACGATAGAAAAAACTATCACGGCTCTTACGGGTAATGTTAAGCGCAAGCCTGAAGAACATAAAATAATAACCACAATGTAACAGAAATATGGAAATATTAGAATACAAAAACGAATTCAAAGAACACATCAAGAAATTAAATATCGAATGGCTGGAAAAATATTTTAGTATTGAGCCTAATGATATTGTTCAACTTTCTGACCCTGAAAATGAAATTATTAATAAGGGAGGATTCATTTATTATGCTTCAGTCGACAATAAAATAGTAGGCACAGTTACGCTAATAAAAATAGAGAACTCTATTTATGAATTAGGCAAAATGGCAGTTACTGAAAAATACCAAGGCACAGGAATCGGGAGAAAACTACTTGAGCATTGTATTGCAAAAGCAAAAAGTATAGGTATTGACAAGTTGATTTTATACTCTAACACTAAATTAGTTCATGCTATTAAGTTATACAAAAAATATGGATTTGTTGGATCTGTGATGGATAAGACACACTATAAACGAGCAAACATTAAAATGGAACTTAAAATTAAATAGAAATAAACCTGAAGAACGACGTACTACCTTAAATGAACAAGAAGAAAAATAAGCATAATTCGATGAATGAGAAAAATATTTTAAAAATTGATATCCGTGAGAAGATGTTTCAAGAGATGATTGATAAAAGCATTTTTAATCAGGTAAAAGAATATGCGTTTGAATATGCAGATAGTTCATTGGACAGAAACGTCTATCCTACACAAGCTGCAATTGAAGGATTGAAAATTTTCGACGAAGATTTGCCCGATAAACCTAATCAACCAACAGATATTTTAGAGCGACTTCATAAATATGGTTCGCCTGCAACAG
This sequence comes from Bacteroidota bacterium, assembly GCA_050015675.1. GTDB lineage: Bacteria > Bacteroidota > Ignavibacteria > UBA10030 > UBA10030 > Fen-1298. The sequence goes on from JBEKAY010000001.1 coordinate 35,361, forward strand.
TTTCTCAAATCGGGGGCAGATATTTTGGATTAGTTAATGGCGGCATTATACCCACTGCCTTAGCAGCTAAATGGCTTGCAGATTTTTGGGACCAAAATACGCCCCTTTATATTGCATCGCCAATTGTATCAAAACTTGAATCAGTAGTTGAAAAATGGTTGCGACAATTATTTAAACTGCCCGATATTACAGTCGCTGGCTTTGTTAGTGGAACTTCAATGGCAATTCTCTGCGGATTGGCTGCAGCTCGATTTAGAATCCTTAACCGTTTAGATTGGGATGTCAATTCAAAGGGACTGTTTCATGCACCGAAAATTAGAATTGTTGCTGGCAAGCAAGCTCATGGTGCGGTATTAAGAGCAATTTCAATTTTAGGATTTGGGAAAGACAATGTTGAATGGATAGAAGCTGATAATCAAGGCAGAATAATTCCAGAGAGAGTTCCAGCTTTAGACCAGAACACAATTCTTATTCTACAGGCAGGAAATGTTAATACCGGTTCATTTGATTGTTTTGATAAAATATGTGATAAAGCAATAGAAGCGAATGCTTGGATTCATATAGATGGAGCTTTTGGTTTGTGGGCATCGTGTTCTGAAAATCTTAAACATTTAACAAAAGGTATTGAAAAAGCGAATTCCTGGTCGGTCGATGGACATAAAACATTAAATACTCCATATGATTGTGGTATTGTTTTATGCAACGACAAAGAAGCTTTAGTTTCAGCTCTACAAGCAATAGGCTCATATATTGTATATAGTGACAAAAGAGATGGGATGTTATATACGCCAGAAATGTCAAGGCGGGCAAGGATTGTTGAATTATGGGCAACAATTAAATATTTAGGTCAACATGGTATAGATGATTTAGTCTATGGATTACATGAGAGGGCGATTCAATTTGCACATGAATTAAAGGATTCCGGATTTCAAGTTTTGAATGATATCGTATTTAATCAGGTTTTGGTTGCGTGTAGTAATGATGATATAACAAGCAAAACTTTAGAATTAATCCAAGAATCGCGTGAATGTTGGTGTGGTGGTGCGCAATGGGATAACCGGAAAGTAATTCGGATAAGTGTTTGTTCGTGGGCTACTACTTCAGAGGATATTTCACGTTCAGTAAAAGCATTTGTAAAAGCATATAATGAAGCAAAGATAAAATGAGGAACAAATGCAAATAAAAGTCATTGGAATCATTGGAGGCATTGCCCCTCCATCGACAATAGATTATTACCAGAAAATAATTTCTGGATTTCAGGAAAAAGGAAAGACTCGTCAATATCCATTAATATTGATTAATAGTATTGATATGACGCAGATGTTAGATTTAGTCGCAGAAGAAGAATATGGCGCATTGGTCGATTATTTAAGCGGTGAGATACAGAAGCTGAAAAATGGCGGTGCAGATTTTGCTGTATTAGCATCCAATACACCGCACATTGTTTTTGAACAATTGCAGAAGAGATCTCATATCCCATTAATCAGTATCGTTAATGTGACAGTCGTGTATGCAAAAAAGCTCGGCATGAAAAAGCTTGGACTCTTTGGAACAAAATCCACAATGCAAAGCGGATTTTATCAAGCCGGATTTCTCAAAGAAGGTATTGAGATTATAACACCATCTCCTAAATCGCAAAATTATATTCATGATAAATATATGAATGAGTTTGTAAAGGGAATATTTCTTGAAGAAACAAAAAAAGCATTTGTTGACATTGTTCTTCAAATGATAAAGCAAAACAATATAGAAGGCTTGATATTAGGCGGAACGGAATTACCCTTTATCTTAAAAGAAGAGGATTTTATTAATTTCAAATTGTTGAATACAACCGAAATACATGTGGAAAGCATTCTTAAATACGCTATGGCAGTTTGAAATTCGATACTGGAAAATCGTAATGAAAATACAACTTGGCCCAAAAGATATTATTTTTCCTGTGCCAGCAGCTCTTGTAGTTTCAGGCACATATAAAAAGCCAAATATTATTACCGTTTCATGGATTGGAATGATGAGTTCATCACCTTCTATTATCGGTATATCATTAGAAAGAAATAGATATTCATTTGAATTAATTAATAAGCAAAAAGAATTTTCTGTTAATATCCCTTCATCAAAATTATTTATTGAAACGGACTATTGCGGCATTGTATCCGGAAGGAATACTGACAAATTTAAAGATACAGGATTGACACCGTTAAAAAGCAAAAATATAGTTCCTCCGATTATTCAAGAATGCCCTTTCAATATGGAGTGCATAGTTGTTAATGAATTCCCTTTTAAAAAGTACCTTGTCTTTTTCGGAGAAATCATTGAAACACATATTGATGCTGACAAAATTGATGGACTGAAAACTAAAGATATTGATATATCTAAAGTAGATCCTTTAGTGTATTGTGCAACAATTCGAGAATATTGGTCTATTGGCAAAAAATTGGGGAACAGTTTTTCCGTTGGTAAAAATATGAAAACCAAGAAATAAAAAATAACTGCATACGTTTGGCAACATAGAATAGAAAATAGTTTTGAAAGCAAAAGTTAAAGAAAAGTTGAACAAGGAAAACAATACTATGGAAATAGTCAATGTAAAGGATAAAATCAGTAGAATAAAAGAATATTGGCAGCCTAAAATAATTGGGGAGTTAAATAATCAATTAGTGAAAGTTGCAAAATTAAAAGGTGAGTTTATCATGCATCGTCATGATAATGAAGATGAACTGTTTTATGTTGTAGAAGGATCTCTTGAAATTGAATTAAAAGAAAAGACTATTCGAATAAATGAAGGCGATTTTGTGATTATCCCAAAAGGAATAGAGCATAAGCCCATTGCCCAAAAAGAAGTTCTTGTTATGATGTTTGAACCTAACACAACGTTAAACACGGGAAATGTTCTAAATGAATTGACGCAAAAACAACTTGAGAAACTATAATTGGACACACTGACAGGTTTAATAAAAAATATTAATGAAAATAAAACTATGTCTCAACCATCCACACTTCAGATAGAATGTTGCAGATCATAAAATGATACAAACAGAAAATGAAGAAATAAATTATAAGACGAAGTTTTCTAATGGTGAACATTCAGCTTTTTCAGATACGACGATTGACAAAGGGGGAAGTAATTCCGGCTTTAGACCGCATGAACTTCTTGAAGCAGCAGTAGCAAGTTGCATGAATATGCACATAAGAATGTTTGCTGAAAGTCATGACATTGATGTTTCTGATGTAAAAACAGAAGTATCGCTTAATAGAAACGATCCTGAATTTGCTGTATTCGAATACAGGGTAGAAGTTGACGGAAAGTTAACGGGATTGGAAAAAGAGAAGCTTCTACAGATAGTACAGAGTTGCCCAGTAAAAAAAACGTTATCAAAGAGAATAGATTTTAGATATATCAGATAACTGATGTTAGGCAAAGAAAATAATTTATCAAATTAAACGGATTATACTATGACTCAACCACTGACACTCTTTCAAAAAGTATGGAATCGACATGTCGTTATACAGGAACCAGATTCACCAGTGGTACTGTATATCGATTTACAGCTTGTTCATGAAGTTACTTCACCTCAGGCATTTGATGGTTTGCGTCGTCGCGGACTCAAAGTGCGGCGTCCTGATCGAACTGTCGGCACAATGGATCACAGCATTCCGACCTTGCCGCCATCGGTTCCGATCTCTGATGAACTTGCTGCAAAACAAATGCAGCAGATGGAAGTGAATGCACAGGAATTTGGTTTCCGTCTCTATGGAAAAAATCATCCGCAGCGCGGTATTGTCCATATCATCGGACCAGAACTTGGTTTTACTCAACCAGGAATGACCATTGTTTGCGGTGATAGTCACACAGCAACGCATGGTGCGTTTGGTGCACTCGCGTTTGGTATCGGCACTAGCGAAGTTGAACACGTACTTGCGACACAATGTCTCTTGCAGCGGCCTCCAAAAACAATGGAAGTTCGTATTGAGGGAAAACTCAGTAAAGGCGTGACAGCAAAAGATATCATTCTTGCGCTGCTTGCAAAGATTGGCGTTGGCGGCGGCACAGGGCACGTTATAGAATATACCGGATCAGCCGTTCGTTCGCTTTCTATGGAGGAACGCATGACCGTCTGTAACATGTCCATCGAAGGCGGTGCTCGAGCCGGTATGATGGCTCCGGACGACAAGACGTTTGAGTTTCTCGCAAATCGGGAGTTTGTTCCGAAAGGCGATGCATGGGAAAAAGCTTTGAAGAACTGGCGTTCTTTGCCGACAGATGCAGGTGCAAAATACGATACAATGGTCATGTTAAACATATCAGAACTTGAGCCGATGTTGACCTTCGGTACGAATCCGGGAATGGGAATGTCTGTTACTGGACGGATTCCTAATCCAGCGAGTTTAAGTAATGCAACGGACAAACAAACACTGGAGAAATCGCTTCACTATATGGGCCTCCAACCCAACGAAACTCTTGCAGGAAAGAAGATCGATGTTGTATTTATAGGGAGCTGTACAAACGGACGTATATCTGATCTACGTGAAGCTGCGCGCGTATTCCAAGGACGCAAAGTTGCACCAAATGTACGCGCGATGGTTGTACCTGGCTCACAGGAAATCAAGCGGCAGGCGGAAGCGGAAGGATTGCATAAAATATTTACTGATGCCGGCGCCGAATGGCGTGAGTCCGGATGTTCGATGTGCATTGCAATGAATGGAGATGAAATCAAAGCAGGCCAATATGCCGTCTCGACGAGCAATCGCAATTTCGAAGGACGGCAAGGCAAAGGCGGACGAACGTTTCTTGCTTCTCCGCTTACTGCTGCGGCTGCCGCAGTTACTGGTAAGATCACAGATGTTCGCACCTTACTCATGGATTGAATAATGGACGTACAAACCTATCAGTGGAATGCAATTGATTATGCTAAAAGTTCCAGTGTCCAGCAGCAATGGGCACGCGAGCTTATTCACAAATTAAGTTTGATGGGCAATGAAACATTGCTCGATATCGGATCTGGCGATGGTAAGGTTACAACAGAAATCGCTAGTTATTTATCGAACGGGTCTATCATCGGCATTGATAGCTCGGAAGCGATGATCGCACTTGCGCAAAGTAAATATTCGACAGGTGTTTTTCCCAATGTGCGGTTTCAGCACGCAGATGCAAGCAGCTTAAAGTTCGAAAATGAGTTCGATGTGGTCTTTTCTAATGCGACTTTGCATTGGATCATTGATCAACGCCTTGTACTGCAAGGTATCTATAGAAGTCTGAAATGTGGCGGTAAAATCCTCTTGCAAATGGGTGGACGCGGCAATGCAGCGGATGTATTGGCTGTATTCGATAAATTAATTGAAGCAAACGAATGGCATGGTTACTTTCGTGGATTTGCTTTTCCTTATGGCTTTTATGATGCCGAAGAATACCGTCTATGGCTGCGTGAGGCAGGATTTCAAGCAAAACGTATCGAGTTAATACCAAAGGATGCAATTCACCAAGACCGCATTGCCTTTAAAGCATGGATTCGAACAACCTGGCTTCCGTATACACAGCGAGTGCCGGAAGAAAAGAGAGACACCTTTATTGCCCGGTTAGCGGATGATTATATTCAGCGGCATTCTGTTGATGAAAATGGCATGGTTCATGTTAATATGATGCGGCTTGAGATCGAAGCCGTAAAACGATAAATTCAATTTCAATCATTAAAGACTAAAAAATTATGGCAACATTTACGAAACTTACATCACGCGTCGTTCCACTGCTTGTGGATAACATCGACACAGATCAAATCATTCCAGCGCGGTTTCTTAAGGTTACCGACAAAAATGGACTTGGCGAACAGCTGTTTTGCGATTGGCGGTACAATGCCGATAGTTCTCCAAAATCTGAATTTGTGTTAAACCAACCGCAACACCATGGAGCGCAGGTGCTTTTAGCGGGAGATAATTTTGGATGCGGTTCGTCGCGTGAACATGCACCGTGGGCGCTCACAGCTTTCGGATTTCGAGCAGTTATCAGCACTACAATTGCGGATATTTTCCGCAGCAATTCGATGAAGAATGGGCTTCTTCCAATCATTCTCACGCAAGAAGAACATCGACAGTTGAAAGAAGAAATTCAGAAGTCGCCCAATGCCGAAGTAACAATTGATCTTGAGAAACAGCACATAGTTTTTCCATCTGGAAAAAACGCGTCGTTTCCAATTGATCCGTTTTCAAAATTCTGCCTCTTGAACGGCGTCGATGAATTGGAATACTTGCGGCGGTTCAACAAACAGGTAGAACAATACGAAGAGAAGTACGCAAAATAACGGAGAACAGGCTATGCAGACAAAGGGAAAAGAAGTGATGAAGGAATACGAAGAACACCACCATATCGATCGACCAATTGCTATTCTTGGTGCTGGCAATATGGGATCGGCATTGATGAAGGGTATCATCAACGCGAAGCTGACGCCGGCAAAAAAAATAATTGCATGCGATGTCAATCCAGAGAAACTGCAATCCCTTGCATCGGAATGGAAAGTTCGCACAACGCTCGATATCAAAGAAGCAGTTAAAGATTCTGACATTTTATTACTCTGTGTGAAGCCGCAAACACTTTCCAAAGTATTGGAGATTATGAAAAAGCCAATTCGGCCAAATCATCTCGTGATTTCCATTGTAGCTGGAATGCGGATTGCGTTCATTCAACAGATGCTCGGAACGAATCTTGGCATTGTGCGTACGATGCCGAATATTGCTGCGACGGTTGATGAGGGCGCTGCCGCTGTTGCATTCGGAAAACATGTAACCGCTGAACAACAAAAAATTGCAAAATCCATCTTCGAAGCTGTTGGCGAAGTAGTTGTAGTCACCGAAGATCAGCTTGATGCCGTAACCGGCCTCAGCGGCAGTGGTCCGGCATACATTTATATGGTGATTGAAGCGCTCATTGATGGCGGAGTGAAAATGGGATTGTCTCGTGACATTTCCACAAAGCTTGCCATTCAAACGGTTCTCGGCTCGGCAAAGTTAGCTAAATCTTCTGGTTTGCATCCTGCAATTTTGCGCGATCAAGTGACGACACCTGGTGGAACAACTATCAATGCAATTCACGAACTTGAATCGCATGGCCTCCGCTCAATGCTAATTGATGCAGTTGCGACAGCAACACGCAGATCAGAAGAGTTGAGTAAAATAATGAACCACCTATAGTCAGAGAGATAGATGCGGCTAAAGCCGAGACTCTTTTATTAATTTATTCCACGAGCTGAAGCTTACGGTAATTATACTAATATTATTAAAACAAAATTAAAGAATAAAAGAAATAATAATTAAGGAGAGATAGAATAACAATGGGAAAGAAATATACTATTGCGGTCATTGGCGGTGATGGCACCGGACCTGAAGTGGTTGCCGAGGGTTTGAAAGTTCTGAAAGCTGTTTCTAAGAAATATGATTTTTCTTATGATACGACAATGTTTGATTATGGCGGCGACCGGTATCTCAAAACTGGAAAAACTATTACCGATGATGAGCTAGAAGGGTTAAAAAAATTTGATGCGATTTATCTGGGTGCAATCGGACATCCGGACGTGAAACCTGGCATTCTCGAGCAGGGGATTTTGTTGAAGACGCGTTTTGCTCTCGATCAGTATATCAATTTGCGTCCAATCAAGTTGTATAATGAAGCGTTTTGTCCGCTGAAGGATAAAAAACCAGATGATATCGATTTTGTCGTAGTGCGCGAGAACTCCGAAGGCTTGTATAAAGGGTTAGGCAGTTTTGAAAATAAAGGCACGAAGGACGAGGTTGCAATTCAGATATCTCATAATACGCGCAAAGGTGTTGAACGCTGCATACGCTATGCATTCGAGTACTGTAGAAAGCGCAACAGCAAGAAGCGAAAAGTAACGCTCTGCGGAAAAACAAATGTATTGACATTTGCGTGGGACCTTTGGCAGCGCACATTTGATGAAGTGAAAAAAGAATATCCGGATATTCAGACAGATTACGCGCACGTTGATGCGACAACGATGTGGTTTGTGAAAAATCCTGAGTGGTTCGATGTTATCGTAACGGATAATATGTTTGGTGATATCATAACAGATCTTGGCGCAATGGTGCAGGGTGGTATGGGAATTGCAGCCGGCGGTAATATTAATCCGGAAGGTGTTTCCATGTTTGAGCCAATCGGCGGATCTGCTCCGAAGTATACCGGAAAACATGTCATTAATCCGCTTGCAGCGATTTGTGCAATGGGGATGCTGTTAGAAACAATCGGAGAAGAAAAAGCCGGTAAAGCAATCGAGAATGCAGTGATCAAGATTGTACAGAAAAAACTCAAGACTCTCGCGGCAGGAAAGATGGGCTATACGACCGAAGAGATAGGCGATATGGTTGCTGCAGGGATTTGACAAGATATCTTTCATGTGGATTGCATCATGAACATTCAAGTACCATTTATTTTGCTTGGTTTAGGTCCTGTGGGTCGGACTCTGGTGCGTCAAATTCTTGACACGCACAAAACCGTCGCGCAGAGAACAGGAATTCAGTTTGTCCTTGCAGGCATTTCTGATTCGTCGGGTTTGATGTGGGAGAACGAGGGTATTTCCGAAGAAATGCTACAGAAAATTCTGCGCGATACCGATGATCGTAGAAAACTCAACGGTGTTGCGGATCTTCATCCGCACACAAAACTCTACGATGTTCTTCTTCCCGGTACTCTTCTCGTGGATGCGACACATTCATTGGAAACGACCCCCATTGTTCAGGATGCATTGAAGGCAGGATGCGGTATTGTGGTTGCAAATAAAATGCCGCTTGCTGCTGAATGGGCAAAAGCAAAAATGTATTACGATCATCCGTTGATTCGATATGAAGCGACAGTGGGCGCCGGACTTCCTCTCATTTCCACGTTACGATACCTGCTCGATACGGGAGATGAAATTACAAGTATCGAAGCATCTGTAAGTGGCACGTTGGGGTTTTTGTGCACCGCGCTGGAATTGGGAGTTCCATATTCTGTCGCTGTGGCAAATGCAAAGAATATGGGCTACACAGAACCGGACCCTCGGGACGATTTGAGCGGATATGACATCGTACGAAAAGCGTTGATTCTTGCGCGCACCGCCGGCTGGCCGTTAGAGATGAATAATCTCACTTCAGAACCAATGTATCCGCAGACTTGGGCCGGACGAACAGTCGAAGAATTTATGTCGGCACTCCCATCGCTCGATGAAATGTATGCTTCACAAGTCCGGCTGGCACAGAGTGAAGGGAGAAGCCTTCGGTATGTTGCACATATGACTTCCAAGGGCGGCAGGGTCGGATTAACTTCGGTTGCAAAAGATGATCACATCGGATCAAAAAGCGGTCCGGCAAATTCTGTTGCGATCTTTACACATCGTTATCAAGAAATGCCGCTTGTTATCTCCGGACCCGGTGCAGGTCCCGAAATCAAAGCTGCTGGCGTGATGGAAGACATGCTTCAATTAGCAAATATATTGCAGAACAAAACTATACCTTCAAATCTTTAAACGATAGAGAAATCACATGCGCATAAAGAAAATAATGAAGTTTGGCGGTTCATCAGTTGCCAACCCAGAACGGATTCGTGAAGTTGCTTCCATTGTTCTCGATGCCGCGAGGAAAGAACGCGTGGTTGTCGTCGTCTCCGCATTTCAGGGAGTCACAAATCAACTATTAGAATGTGCGCGGCTGGCAGAGGCAGGCGACAAAAAGTTTCAGTCAATGTACAAAACACTTGTTAAACGCCATACTACGGCATTGAAGGTTCTTCATAACAATCGTCCGCCGAGGTACATTGCAGCAAATCTCCAAACAATGCTCACAGAACTCTCCGATGTTCTTCAAGGAATTTATCTGCTTCGCCACAGTTCTCCGCGCGCGCTTGATTTGACAGCGAGCTTTGGCGAACGGCTTTCGGCATTAATCATCGCTTCATATCTACAGCAATCACAACCGTCATGTTTTGTCGATTCACGCGAAATGGTGAAGACGGATGATCAGTTTACACATGCCGTTGTTCAATTTGATAAAACCAATCGTGCAATCATAACACATTTTAAAAAACTCTTCGTGTATTCCAGCAAGCGACTTATTCCAGTTGTTACCGGATTTATCGGTTCGACGGATGAAGGTCTCACCACAACCATAGGAAGAAACGGATCCGATTACACTGCGGCAATTTTTGGAGCTGCGCTGGATGCATCGTTAATAGAAATTTGGACGGATGTCGATGGAATTTTAAGTGCAGATCCGCGCTCTGTTCCGGCTGCATTCGTTGTGCCGCAAATGTCGTATGAAGAAGCGATGGAACTTTCTTACTTCGGTGCAAAAGTACTCCATGCTTCTACTATTGCTCCTGCTGTGGCGAAACATATTCCTATTGACATCAAGAATACACTGAATCCGGCGGCAGCAGGCACACACATCTCGCACCACGTGAGTCGCTGGGAAGGCGTGGCAAAAGGAATCACTTCAGTTGACGAATGCACACTTCTTACCTTGCGCGGAATGAGTATGGTGGGAGTTCCAGGAATAGCAGAGCGATTATTTCGGGCGCTTGCATCTCACAGAGTCAATGTAATTTTAATTTCCCAGGCATCATCCGAGCATACTATTTGCTTTGCTATCAGCACGTCGGATGCGGCAGCGGCGAAAAAAGCGGTGCATCAGGAATTTCATTTTGAGCTTCAATCCAAATTGACTTCATTGGATGAGAAACCAAAGCAAACTATTGTTGCAATTGTCGGTGATGGAATGAAGGGCACACCAGGTGTGTCGGGAAAAGTATTTCAAGCGCTCGGGCGAAACAGCGTCAATATTTCTGCAATTGCTCAGGGAGCTTCGGAGCGCAATATCTCTTTTGTCATTGACGAAGCACAGAAACTTCGTGCGCTCAATGTTATCCACGAGGCATTCTTCGAGCCAAAGAAGAAACTTGGAGTGGTGTTAATTGGCCCCGGCAATATTGGTAGTACTTTTCTGAAGCAGATCCATCAACAACAGTCTTATCTTCATTCAGTGGGATTTGATGTTCGCGTATGCGGAATTTATGATATTGGAAAAGCCGCCTTCTCTTCAAAAGGAATCGATCTTAAAAGATGGAGAGAACTTCTTGATAGCGCTCCTAAGAAGATGAGCTATTCAGAATTATTGCAGCACATTGCAGCGCTTCAATTAACGAATGCTGTTCTTGTCGATTGCACTGCGAGTCCGGAAATTGTCGATATGTATGAGGACTTTGTGAAATTGAATATGCACATTATTACACCGAACAAACGAGCAAATGTTCTTCCATGGCAGCGGTATAAACAATTGACAGAACTGATGAAGAACCGCCAAAAATATTTTCTCTATGAAACAAATGTCGGCGCCGGATTACCGATCATCTCCACACTTCAAGATTTACTTGCGAGTGGAGATCAAATTGTAAAGATTGAAGGTATATTCTCCGGTACACTAAGCCATCTATTTAATTCTTATGACGGCTCGCGTCCATTTAGCGCGCTTGTTGAAGAAGCACTCACGCTTGGCTATACAGAACCGGATCCGCGTGAAGATTTATCTGGAACTGATGTTCACAGAAAACTCTTGATTCTTGCCCGTCAGATAGGCTTAAAAATGGACTTACATCATATCAAAATTGAGAACCTTGTTCCAAAGCCTTTACAAGGTGGAGCATTTTCTAAGAGCTTCTTCAAAAAATACTCCAAGTACGATGATATTATGAAACGCCGGCTTGAATCAGCACAAGCGCGCGACTCAGTGCTTCGTTATGTTGGAGTAGTGCAAGGTGATAAAGCCTCAGCCGGTATTATTGAAGTTCCTAAAAATCATATGCTTGCATCGACCAAGGGAAGCGATAATATTATTGCATTTACGACACAACGGTATTCAAAGACGCCGTTAGTTGTGCAGGGTCCCGGTGCAGGTGCAGATGTAACAGCGGGTGGAGTATTTTCCGATCTCCTCAAATTGCTTCACTATTTGCCTCAATAGTACAATCGAATAAAGGAGTTTATCATTGAGTAGAAAGTATGTCATAGTTGTGCCCGATGGAGCGGCGGATAAACCGTTAACGATATTCGGAGGTAAAACTATATTCGAAGCTGCAGACAAACCCAATATCGATTTTATAGCCATGAATGGGAGACAGGGACTTTGCCAGACTGTACCTCCAACGCTCCAGCCCGGCAGCGATGTTGCTATGATGGCGGTGCTTGGGTATGATCCAGCGAAATATTACACGGGCAGAGCGCCGATCGAAGCTGTTGCGCAAGGGATTGATGTTACAGAAAACGATTGGATATTCCGCTGCAATCTTGTGACAACCGCGGGAGGTAAAATGGTTGATCATAGTTCGGGCCACATCTCCAGCGAAGAAGGTAAAATATTTATTGAGGAACTAAACAAAACACTTGGCAGCGACCACGTCAGATTTTATCCGGGAGTTGGTTACCGCCATCTGATGGTAGTAAAAGGCTATGATTTTCCGGATCTCCAATTACAACCGCCGCATGATAATATTGGAAAGAATGTCGTAGATCTGCTCCCGCGTGGGAAGAACGCCGATGTCCTCATCGAACTTATTAAGAAGAGTGAAAGACTATTTAAAGATCACAAAATCAATCTTCTCCGCAGAAGTCTCAAAAAGAACGAGGCAACCTCGATATGGCTCTGGGGTCATGGCAAGAAGGCCCGTATGGAATTGTTCGAGAAAAAATACGGCTTGAAGGGAGCGGCGATTACAGCGGTTGATCTTGTCAAAGGATTGGCAAACCTCATCGGTTTCGATTTTATAAAAGTTGAAGGTGCGACGGGATATTTCGATACGAATTATCGTGCTAAAGGACTTGCTGCAATTGAAGCATTGAAAAAATATGATATTGTTCTTGTGCATATCGAAGCAACAGATGAGGCAGGCCATGCCGGCATGGCAGATGTGAAGAAGAAGGCTTTAGAAGAAATTGATAAACATATTGTAGGACCGGTGCTAACAGAACTAAAGAAGTACAAAAACTGGAGAATTCTTGTTATGCCTGACCACCCTACACCGGTATCGACCCAGGGACATACGGGTGAGGCGGTGCCTTTTGCAATGATGGGAGATGGAATCAGTGGCGAAGTACATCTGCCGCTCGGCGAAACGAACGCTGCCAAAACCGGAATAGTATTCAACAATGGTTACGAACTGATGGAATACTTCCTGAACGGTTAGGAAATTCTGCAGTCTATATTAGAAAAACATCAATCCTTAGTAGCAAGTCATGCGAAGAAAAAACCAAGAAATAATTGACAGAAAAATCATTGAAGAGATTCTATCAAAATCGTTGATTTGTAGAATTGGAATGATCTGTGATGGCGTTCCGTATATTGTACCTTTGAATTATGGTTATAATGCGAGTGCAATCTACATACACTCTGCCTCTGAAGGGAAAAAGATAGATATCTTAAAAACGAACAAAAAAGTATGTTTTGAGATAGAAGATTCAACCAAAATTATTAAGAAAGATCTGTCCTGTGATTGGGCTACTAAGTACCGTTCTTTGATCGGATATGGATCGGTGGAAATAATCACTGATTTTGAACAAAAGAAACGTGGACTTGATATCATTATGGCTCAGCATGGAAAGAAAGAGAATAATGTATATAAGGAAAACCAAGTAGAAAAGATGGTCATATTAAAGCTTATTATAAAAAGTGTAACAGGAAAACAATCGGGGAATTGGAATTAGCACAATGCAAGCAGTACGTTAAAGAGAAAAACATGAGTTTTAATTTATTCGGTTATCTCGTCTATGCCTCTTTGATGTCGATTACTCCGGGTCCGAACAACCTGATGCTCCTTTCCTACGGAAAAGCTTATGGTTTCAATGATTCGAAAAACATTATGCTTGGGATTTTTCTCGGGTTCTTTATTATGCTCTGCTCGGCCGGATATGGTATTGCGAAAATCATCACGAGCAGTCCAATGGCGGGATTGGTACTAAAAATTATCGGGTCATTGTGGATGCTCTATCTTGCGTTTGTTTTAAGAAAACTCAGTGTGGAGATTGAACCCGGAAAAAAAGTTGCTATTGGATTTGGTCAGGCATTTTCCATGCAATTTGTCAATCTCAAAGCATGGATCATGGCGATCAGCGGAGCAAGTGCGTTTTTACCTCAATCCAACAACATTCATCTCAATGTCTTTGTCTATGCGATAAGTTTTGGATTGGTCGGAATTCCCTGTATGATTATCTGGCTCAAGATGGGCGATGTCATTGCAAAAATATTCAAGTCAGAGAACGCAAGTCAGATGTTAGGATATACAATGTTTTCTCTGATGATTGTCAGTATCGTAACGATCTGGGTACAATGAACATTGCATTGAACAATAAGGTGAGTAGCCTCAGGATAAAAGAGTACCTAGCATCATCTTCAGTCATTGATTGCTCTCATCCTTCAATCAAGGGATTAGCATCGCAGCTTTCGAATGGCTGTAACTCGCAGACGGGAATCGCGAAAAAATGTTTTGAATGGGTCAGAGACGAAATCAAACATAGTTATGATTATAAATTAAATCCTGTTACGTGCAAGGCTTCTGATGTCCTGCACTATAGAACGGGATATTATTATGCAAAAAGCCATCTCCTTGCCGCCTTATTGCGTGCCAACAATATTCCAGCAGAATTGTGCTATCAGAGACTCAAAATAGAAGAGGGTGGCGGAGAGTTCTATTGCCTGCATGGTCTTACTACTGTTTATTTATCGGAATGTGGTTGGTATCGAGTAGATCCTCGCGGCAATAAACCTGGTGTTGATGCTCAATTTTGTCCGCCGACAGAAAAGCTTGCTTTTTTCATCAAGGGAAAGACTGAGACAGATTTACCCGGGATATGGGCTGAACCGTTGGATAGTGTCGTTGATGTATTGACGAAGTACAAAACCTATGAGGATGTGTATTATAATTTGCCCGATGTGAAGTTATAGACAAAGCAGGAGAGAATAGATATGCAACACAGCTGGTTGGAATGCATTAGAGGATGCGGAAAAAAATATTCTATCTACGATGTAATTTATCGTTGCGAGAATTGTGGTGGCCTATTAGATGTCCAACACAATATTAAAGCGCTCAAACGTCGAACCGCGACATCATGGGAAAAATTATTCGATGATCGGACGAGGACAAACAAGTGGCCATACGCAAGCGGTGTGTGGGGAAAGAAAGAATGGGTGTGCCCGGACATTGATAACGAGAACGTCGTTTCGATGTACGAAGGGCATACGAATTGTTTTTGGGCAGAACGGTTAGGAAAAGATATCGGTGTTCCAGATTTATGGGTGAAACTTTGCGGGAACAGTCATACCGGTTCGTTCAAAGATCTTGGAATGACCGTGCTCATCTCTGTTGTAAAACAAATGATCGCCGATGGAAAACCGATTCGCGCTGTTGCGTGCGCTTCGACTGGCGATACTTCTGCGGCGCTTTCTGCGTACGGCGCGGCGGCAGGCATTCCAACAATTGTCTTTCTGCCGAAGGGAAAAGTTTCTACAGCACAATTAGTACAACCGATTGCCAACGGCGCAACAGTACTTTCTCTTGATACTGATTTTGACGGATGTATGCGTATCGTCCAGGAAATCACTGCCGACAATTCTATCTATCTTGCCAACTCGATGAATTCCTTGCGGATGGAAGGGCAGAAGACGGTAGGAGTAGAGATCGTTCAGCAGTTCGATTGGGACGTGCCAGATTGGATTGTCATCCCCGCCGGAAATCTTGGCAACGTGAGTGCACTTGGCAAAGGTTTGTTAATGATGCGCGATCTTGGTTTAATTAAAAAACTTCCGCGTATCGCATGCGCACAGGCATCGCATGCAAATCCACTCTATCTGAGCTTTCTGAACGGATATAAAGAATATAAACCTGTCGAGGCAAAAAAGACACTTGCCTCTGCCATTCAGATTGGCGCACCGGTAAGTTATGAACGTGCAGTGAAA
This sequence comes from Bacteroidota bacterium, assembly GCA_050015675.1. Classification (GTDB taxonomy): domain Bacteria; phylum Bacteroidota; class Ignavibacteria; order UBA10030; family UBA10030; genus Fen-1298. The sequence continues at coordinate 51,336 of JBEKAY010000001.1, forward strand.
GTACTGCGGCAGTTTGATGGCGTTGTAGAACAGGCAACGGAAAATGAATTAGCAAATGCCTCCGCCCGCGCCGACCGTGCCGGATTGTTCACTTGTCCGCAGACCGGCGTGGCGCTCGCCGCGCTATCAAAATTGGTTGAACGCAAAGTTATCAAGAAAAAAGACCACGTGGTGGTCGTATCCACCGCTCACGGATTGAAGTTCTCGCAATTCAAGGTGGACTATCATGAGAAGAGGTTGGCAGATGTGAATTCACTTTATCCAAATCCGCCGATACTTCTACCCGCAGATATTAATGCTGTCCGGAATGCAATTGACCGTGTGATTGGGAAATAAACACGTAGAGACGTTCAAGTGAACGTCTCTACTGTGACAAAGAAAAGGAATCAATTATAATAAAATTTGGAGAACAACAATGGCCCAACAAGACAAACCGTATATGGTTGAATATTACTACAAAACTAAGTGGGGACATGCCGAAGAGTTTATTCGCTTGTTTAAGAAGAACCATTATCCAATTCTAAAAAAGCAGATAGAATTAGGAAGACTACTTCAAATCTCGGCAACCCGACCACGCCTCCATACAACCGAAGACGGCAGATGGGATTACAGAGTCACTCTCGTTTGGAAGAATGTACAAGCAACCGATGATGGATTTGATGAAGCCGAGCTTAGTCGGCAACTATTTAAAGATCAGGAATTATTTAAAAAGGAAGAACAGCGACGGTTCGAAATATTAATCGGCCATTGGGATGTACCGATTGTTAATGTGCAATTAGACGAATAGATAAATAAGAACGAAACAATCTACAAATGTGATTCAAAGTGGCGATGCATGCATTGCCACTACAGGTTCAATCACAACTATCTTCTTCTCTTGCAACTCCGTTCCTTTTCTCTTGATCCCGGGAACTATCCACACTATCTTTCTGTTAATTACTTTGAACTTAAAAGGAAAGCACATGAAAACAACAAAGCAATATGGCAAAAAAGTCGATCAAGCCCTTTCCATGTGGGTGAAACTAACGCGGGCTCATGATACGTTCAATCACTTGACTGCAGCGAATATCCGCTCGTTCGGGCTGACACCAGCACAGTTTGGCGTGATAGAATGTCTTGGTCATCTCGGGACGATGCTTATTGGTGATCTGACGAAGAAACATCTTGTCAGCGGCGGCAATATGACGGTTGTCGTAGATAATTTGGAAAAAGATGGGCTTGTTGAACGTTCGGTCAACGCAGAAGATCACCGTGCCTTCTATGTGAAATTAACGCCGAAAGGCAAGCGCCTTTTTGAGAAAATATTTTCAAAGCACGCGCAGTACATAGTAAAACTTGCCTCAGTGCTTTCAGAATCCGAGCAAATAGAGCTTGGGATTCTTTTGAAGAAACTTGGTACAAGTCTGCAAGAGGTGAGCTAAATATTTTTAATTATTTATTACAAATTTGAAACTATCAGAATCACTTTGCTGTTCTCAATAATACACAGAAAATAAGAAATGACAATCAAAACATTAAATATCCTCGCGATAGCCGGCAGTTTGAGGTCAGAATCGTTTAATCGGAAAGTGCTCCAGATAGCAAAGCAGATTGCAGTTGAATTAAATACGAACGTAGTAGAATTAGATCTGAAGACGCTTAACCTTCCGATGCTTGATGAAGACTTGAGAGCAAATAGATTTCCGGAATCAGTACAGAAATTGAAAGACGCGATAGCATCAGCCGATGTGTTGCTGATAGCAACGCCTGAGTATAACCATTCGATTCCCGGTGTATTAAAGAACGCCATCGACTGGGCGTCCGATAAAACAAATCCATTTGAAGGAAAGGTTGCTGCTATTTTTGGTGCTTCAAGTGGAATATTCGGAACATTGCGAGCACAGCTTCACTTGCGGCAAGTCCTCGCAGCATTGAATGTCGAGCTTGTTCCGCAACCGCAGGTTTTTATTCGTTCTGCACAGTCCGCATTCATGCCGGATGGCTCGCTTATCGATCAGAAAATAAAACAACAGCTTCACAAATTGATTGAAGCGACATTCATACTTGCTTATCGCAAACAAGAGAGTAGAAAAGTCTAACGAGTTCACTGTGCAGTTAATATTTAACATGTAGTGTATTATTTGAAGTCATTATCATGAAGGAGGAATCACATGGAAACAACATTGCTTTATCTTGGGCGGATATTGTTTGGCGGATATTTTACCTTTAGCGGTTTTAACCATTTCAAAATGCTTGATATGATGTCCGGATATGCGAAGTCTAAGGGTGTGCCACTGCCGAAATTATCTGTAGCATTTTCTGGCGTTCTGCTGATTGTAGGCGGCTTGAGTGTGCTCTTTGATATAATGCCGGGCTTTGGTCTTATCGCTTTAGCGCTCTTTCTTGTTCCGGTGACATTTGTCATGCATGCTTTTTGGAAGATTCAAGATCCAACGGCAAAGATGAGTGAAATGATTAATTTTATGAAAAATTTTGCTTTGCTTGGTGCTGTATTAATTCTACTGGCACACACGTTTGTATAATGTCAAGAATAACACATGAAAACAATTGGTGATGTCTTAGAGCAGGCAATCTCTTATGCATGAGTATATGATCATTATCCGGTTCATAACATCGTATGACGAGGAATTTATCACTTTGATTCCTAACCAGCGTGCGCAAATTAATCGTCTCATGGGAAAAGGAGTAATCACAAGCTATAGTTTATCTGCCGACCGAGGAACACTCTGGGTAACACTGCTTGCGACTTCCCTGGAGGCGGTAGAGAAAATACTGAGAATGATGCCGTTGTTCAAGTTTATGCGTTATGAGGTTATTGAGTTGATGTTCCACAACAGCCCGGCTCATGCACAAATGCATTTTTCTATGAATTAGATTTCCCATTCACGGTGGAGTAGTAAAATAAAATCATTCATCAATTAAGGAGATACCCTTATGAAAAGAATAACAATTGTCCTTCTTGCCATTTTCGTTGCTACAGCGTTTGTGTCGGCACAATCTGACTGGAAGTTAGATAAAGTCCATTCCAGCATCACGTTCACAGTAAAGCATATGGTTATTTCAGAGGTAACCGGAAGCTTCAAGGATTTTGCCATTACTCTGAAATCTGATAAGGATGATTTCTCAGATGCAGAAGTCCAGAGCACTATCAAGGTCAGCAGCCTTAGCACAGACAATGCAATGCGGGATGGCCACCTAAAATCTGATGATTTTTTTAATGCCGAAAAATTTCCAGAAATAAATTTTAAGAGTACATCATTCGAAAAGCTCGGCGATAATAAGTATAAAATCACCGGCGATCTGACAATTCGTGATGTAACGAAGAATGTGACGTTTGATGCGATACTCAACGGTACACTTAAAACTGATCGCGGTGTGCTTTCTGCATGGAAAGCTACTACGACAATAAACCGATTTGACTACAATTTAAAGTGGAGCAAAGCCCTGGAAACCGGCGGTTTAGTAGTTGGACAAGATGTGATTATCACGTTGAATTTGGAATTGAACAAGTAAACCTTTCGCAGAATGGAGCCTACTTATTAAGTGGGCTCCCTCTTTTTATTCTTCTACTCAAATAATACCAATATATTTCAGGTATTGCTATTGCATTTGGCAATAGTTAATTTCCTCAAAGAAGAGTTTCTTTCTTTATCGGTATAGAGACCACGACGCTGGAATTGTTTTCTTTTTTCTATTGTAAGAAAGGAATACACAATGAAACGTCATATAATCAAACGCATAGCCATTAATACCGGCGGAGGCGACGCACCTGGTCTCAATGCCGTCATCCGTGCAGTGGTTGTTTCTGCCATTAATCGCGGATGGGAATGCTACGGCATACGCGACGGCTATAACGGATTGCTGGAACCGAAGAACTATCCCGATGGTGGACTCATTCCGCTCCCAAGGTCGAAGGTGCGCGGCATTACACATCTCGGCGGAACGATTCTTGGCACTACCAACAAAGGTAATCCGCTGAAATGGCCAGTGAAAGGAAAAGACGGCAAACTGCATGAAATCGATCGCACCAATGAATTGATAAAGATGTTTCAGAAAAACAAAATTGATGCACTTGTAGCTGTAGGCGGCGATGGGTCACTTGGTATAGCGAATATCCTTTCTCAAAAAGGATTGCGTGTGATCGGCGTACCAAAGACAATTGACAACGACTTGGATAAGACGGTTATTACATTCGGGTTTGATACAGCAGTCTCGTTTGCGACGACATGCCTTGACCGGCTGCATACGACTGCGGAATCGCACCAGCGGGTGATGGTTGTAGAAGTCATGGGCCGCTACGCAGGCTGGATTGCTCTCGAGTGCGGAGTCTCAGGCACTGCAGATGCGATTCTCATTCCAGAAATTCCGTATGATATTCACAAGATTGCAGAAAAGATTGAAGACCGCTGGGAAATCGGGGCGCACTTTGCTATCGTCGTCGTAGCGGAAGGAGCTAAACCGAAAGGCGGAACCGTTTCTGTTGTTTCAAAAGAAATCGGCCGGGCCGAAAAGCTTGGCGGTGCGGGCGAACGTGTTGCGAAAGAAATTCAGGATATCACTGGAAAAGAAACGCGTTGTGTCGTGCTCGGTCATTTATTGCGGGGCGGTACACCAACAACATTTGACCGATTAATTTCGCTTCGGTTTGGCGCGGCGGCTGTCCGCGCTTTAAGTGAAGGACAGTCTGGCATCATGGTCGCATTAGATCCGCCGACCGTACGGTATGTGCCGCTTGCAGAAGCCACTAACAGAATGAAAACCGTTCCTATCGATTGCGATATTATTCTCACCGCGCGTGATTTAGGAATTAGTTTTGGAGATTAATCGAATCATTGAAAGTAAATGAAATTCTAAATATGTAAAAAGTATGTTTCATCATACAAATTCTTTCGAACCCGACATCTATCTATAAACTATTGGAGTCTATACTATGACCTCACCTACAGGATACACCGAAGCCGAACGCCAACAAACTGAAAAAGCTCTTCAAGAGTCTGATGGACGTTATCGGTTGCTTGCAGAAAACATACGAGATGTGATCTGGACGATGGATCTGGATGGACATTTTACCTATGTAAGTCCATCTGTCTTTCAATTAAGAGGCTATACAGCAGAAGAGGTAATGCTTCAGTCTGTCCAAGAAGCATTTACTTCCGATTCAGCCCTTAAGATTTTAGGCGGCATTCAAATTTTATTAGCGCAGGATGAAACACAAGATATTCGTACAAATTGGGAACTGCAGCAGCCCCGTAAAGAAGGAAGTACGGTGTGGACTGAGGTGAGTGCGAATATTATCCGCGATAAAAAAGGATCTGCGATTGCTGTTCTTGGAGTAAGCCGTGATATAACCGAGCGTAAGAACGCAGAAGAGAAGATTGCCGAACAAGCTCATTTGTTAGACGTTGCCCTTGATCCAATTATTTTGCGTGATATGAATGATGCACTTATCTATTGGAATAAAGCGGCGGAAAACTTGTATGGCTGGACGTTCGAAGAAGCGAATTTATTGAAAGCTAATCAATTTATAGCAGAAGTGGATCAGTCCAAATACGAGCGTGGAGTAAAGGAGTTTCTTGAAAAGGGGGAATGTAAAATTGAACTGCAGCAAAGGGCTAAAAATGGCCGCAAAATTATTACTCTCTCTCAATGGTCTCTTGTGCAGAATCAGGATGGCAAACCTTACGCCCGTCTCGTTATAGACCGCGATATTACCGAACAACGAAATTTTGAAACACAACTTCGTCGGGCACAGCGAATGGAAAGTCTGGGAACGTTAGCAGGCGGTATTGCTCACGATTTTAATAACGTCCTGGCACCCATCCTTATGTCCATTCAAATTTTAAATATGAAAATTACTGATCCAAACCTCAAAAAGCTTATAACTACTCTTGAATCCAGCACTAAACGAGGCAGTGAGGTTGTTAAACAAGTAGCGACCTTCGCACGCGGGACGGAAAAAGAATTTGGACCCCAACAATTGCGATATATTGTTTCGGAAATAGAATCTATTATTAATGGAACGTTTCCCAAAAACATACAATTGCGTATCGGAATTTCAAAAGATCTCTCGCTTGTTTTGGGCGACGCAGCACAATTGCAGCAGATGCTGATGAATCTCTGCCTCAATGCCCGCGACGCTATGCCTGACGGAGGCCGTCTCACCGTAACCGCCGAGGGGATGGACATGGACGAAAGTTTTGCTCGCATGATACTTGGTGCTCATCCGGGTCAGTATGTCGTGCTGACAGTTGCAGATACTGGCACAGGTATCCCAATGGAAATTCAAGAAAAGGTTTTTGAACCGTTCTTTACAACAAAAGAAAGGGGTAAAGGTTCAGGGCTTGGCCTTTCGATGGTATATACTATTGTAAAATCGCACAGTAGTTTTATAAAATTATATAGTGAAATTGGCAAAGGAACGGAAATTAAAATCTTTCTTCCTGCTACTCAACAAACCGAGAAAAAGGGTGTCACCATTGAAGAGGATACACCTTTGATAGGCAATGGAGAAAACATTCTTGTTGTTGACGACGAACTATCTGTATTGCAGATTTCTAAAGAAATTCTCGAGGCGCGTAACTACCGAGTGATGACGGCTGCAGATGGAGCAGAAGCAACCGCCCTTTTTGCAAGCGCAGAAAAAGGATCTATTGATCTCGTAGTAACCGACATGAACATGCCGTTGATGGATGGATCATCAACCATCAGAGCATTGAGACGGCTTGCACCATCTTTGAAGATAGTTGTTTCAAGTGGTTTGTTAACAGATGTAAATTCAGCAGGCGTGGCCGGCCTCGATATTCAAGGATATCTGACAAAACCGTACACCGCTGATCAGCTTGCATCAATGGTGAGTAAAGTTCTCAGAAAAGAATATCATCCAGAATCCTTCAAGAGCTAATACTATTCAACGCCATTGTCTGTGCTGTCAGTATTTATATCCTGGAGCAACTTGAGTTTTGTAATGTCTGGATTTGCTTTCCTAATCTATCGGGATATTTTTATCTGCCTTCATTTTGGTGGATGCCGGAAGAGTTGCCCTGTGAGCATTGGGATTGTCAAAAAGAAAATTTTTGATGCTGCTTTTAATGATGACTACATAAAGGAAAGTTATGGCAATTAAAATCTTTATCACGGGCGGCACATTTGACAAAGAGTACAACGAACTGGACGGCAAACTTTTTTTTAAAGACACACACTTGCCAGAGATGCTTAAACTGGGTAGATGTAAAGTGTCAGTGGAAATTCGTACACTTATGCTTATTGATAGTCTGGAGATGACCGACGCAGATCGCCAGATTATTGTTGAGCAAAGCCGGAAATGCAAAGAAGATCGGATCGTCATCACACATGGTACTGACACTATGGAAGAAACAGCAAAGGTGCTTGGTCAAGCAGGTCTCGCGAAGACCATTGTGCTCACCGGGGCGATGGTCCCATATAAATTTGGCAGCTCCGATGGACTTTTTAATCTCGGCAGCGCACTCGCATTTGCTCAGACTCTTTCCCGAGGTGTTTATATTGCTATGAACGGCTGTTGTTTTATTTGGGATAATGTAAAAAAGAATAAAAAAACAGGAGAGTTTGAAGAAACGAGGTAATAATAAAATATCTGATTTGTCAACACAAAAGCCCGTTTAGCACGGGCTTTTTTTGTGGACGCTGTAGGGATCGAACCTACGACCTCCGCCTTGTAAGGGCGGCGCTCTGAACCAGCTGAGCTAAGCGTCCATTTCAACACTATTCAAATTTACGGATTCTTCTCTGCTATTGCAAACCTTCAACAATCATGCTAATTGAAGGAAATTAAGCGCGATGATTATGCTGAAAATAATGTTTTTAAAATTGAATTGGACGGGAATCATTTTCGTTTTCAAACTGTTTTAATTTCAGTTTTTCAAATATAATTCACTCTACACTAATTGATTTGACACCTATTTTTTCGTAGGATAGCTTCAGAAAGTTATCATCATATCGGTATGTTCTGCCGGTATAATTGAAAAACAAGAAAATGTACACCGCACGTTTATGAAAAAAGCGCTCCTTGATTATACGCTTCGCATTCGTCTCCCAATAATTATTTTCGTTGGAGTGTTTTTTTTTACCGCCACGTATTTCTTTTCTCGTGCCGAACGCGACGGAATAGGATATACACCCGTTCAGCCAATTGCATTCTCACATAAACTCCATGCCGGTACCATGCAAATTGATTGCAAGTATTGCCACTTAGCCGTTACGAGATCTCCTTATGCAACCATCCCTTCAGTAGCAACGTGCATGAATTGTCATGCAATAGCACGAAAAGACAAACCTGAAATTATCAAACTTACAGAATACTATGAAAAAGGCATTGCATTACCATGGAAACGCGTTCATCGTATACCCGATTATGCGTATTTTAATCACAGTGTACATATCAACAAAGGAATCGAATGCGCGAGTTGCCATGGGAAAGTAGAAGACATGGATGGCGCGGTGCAGGTATCGGAGTTTACTATGGCCGCGTGCTTGACCTGTCATCGCAACGCACCAACAGTACTGGCAAATATTCATGGTATAAAAATGGGACCCGAAAACTGTTACGCGTGTCATCGTTAAATGGACGAGTATGGAAACAACACAAGAAAATAATACGTTTAAACGCCGCTCGTTTTTTTTACGAGTGTTTGGCGGAATTGCCGGAGGGTGGATAGCGAGAAATTTGTTCTCGGGTTTTATTCGCACAACAACAAATACCGGGAGCAAAGAAATAGTTCAGGTTACGATCAATCCGTTGGCAGTTCCACGCATGAATAAGGATGCGACATCTCATGGCGCATAATCCAAAATATTGGAAGAGCCTCCGTACCTTGAAAAACAAAAAACCTGATGTTGATCCAGAAGTGCATGAGTTTATGGATGGTGTAACAGATGACTTTTCTCCATCGGAAATGTCCGGAATGTCGCGCAAACAATTCCTTGCTTTGCTTGCTGTTTCTGCCGCCTTTACCGCAGCGGGATGTTCTAACTATCGAGATAAAGGTGAAATCGTTCCATATACAAAAAAACCTGAAGAGGTGACCCCGGGCGTTCCAAATTATTATGCTTCTACATGTACAGGATGTTCGCAGGCATGTGGTATTCTTATCAAGACGCGAGAAGGACGTCCGATTAAGATTGACGGCAATCCAGACCATCCAATCAACCGTGGAAAAATTTGTGCAAAGGGACAGGCGAGCATTCTGAATCTCTACGATCCATTTCGTTTGCGGACAGCGCAGTATGGCAAGGCTTCCGGTAAGCATGGAGATGTGTCTTGGAAGAAAACCGATGAAGAGATTATCCGAAGTCTTACTGAAGCGGTTCAAAGTGGAAAAGAAATTGCTCTTGTAACAAAAGCTATCAATTCACCGACAGCGAAAAAACTATTGGATGAATTTAAAGCGAAATACCCGACAACAAAAATCTATAGCTATTCACTTTTTAATAATGAAACGCGTAGAAAGGCATGGCAAAAATGCTACGGTTCAAAGGATTTACCGGTTGTTGAGTGGGAAAAAGCGAAAATTATTCTTGCGCTCGAATCCGACTTCCTTGGAACGGATGGAATGACCATTGAACAAATCCGTAAGTTCACGGATGCCCGGGATGTAATGAAATCAAAGAATTTCAACCGTGTTTACTGCGTTGAAGGCGCAATGTCTCTTACAGGGGCTCATACTGATTATAGGTTGCGACTTCGGCCTGATGCGCAGTTAGAATTTGTTTTGGCACTTACGAGAGAACTTGGTGGCGATAAAATTTCGACGACCTCATCTCTACAAGATTTTGCACAAAAATATGAACTTTCAACAGAGATACTACACCACCTTGTTCATGATTTAAAGAATCATCGTGGTGAAGCGATGATATACGCCGGGGATATTCTCTCAGAAGAAATTCATATTGCCGTGAACTATCTGAATGAGCTTCTTGAGAATACAAAACTTTTCCAGAAAGAACATTGTGCGGTTAGTGTTGTACCTTTATCAACACAAGAAGAAATCGAAACGCTTGTTGGTGGAATGAAATCAGGAAAGGTTGGGGTTGTCATCCACTCTGATTCTAATCCCATCTATCATCTCCCTAAAGAATTTGGTTATGAAGAGGCGCTGAAATCCGTACCGCTCAGTGTTGGTCTTGTCGAGGCAGAGAACGAAACATCTGAACATTGTACCTTCGTGCTGCCGATTAATCATGCGTTTGAATCGTGGGGTGATTGTCAAGTACGGAGCGGAATTCTTTCTCTTCAGCAACCGGTCATAGCCCCATTGTATGATACACGGCAGAAGGAAGCCGTCTTGCTTTCGTTGATAAGGAATAACGAACCCTACAAGGAAACAATCTACCACGAGTACCTTATGAGCCGTTGGGAAAAAGAAGTGTTTCCGATGCTCAAGCTTAAAGTTGATTTCAAAACGTTCTGGTATTCCTCTTTGCATGACGGAGTTGTGGAGTTTCTTGAGCCAATCAAAAGCGCCAGAGAATATAACACAGGTGCGCTCACCTCAATTACGCTCTTACCAGTCTCTGGAATTGCTGTTGCATTGATGGAAAGTTCTTTTCTTGGTGATGGTTCATATGCAAACAACGGCTGGCTTCAGGAATTACCGGATCCGATTTCCAAAATTGTGTGGGACAACTATGCAGCTCTCTCGCCTCAGACAGCAAAATTGCTTGACATCGATAACAACAATGTGGTGGAAGTGAAACTGCCGCAAGGGTCGCTCACAGTACCAGTCTTTTTACAACCGGGGCAGGCAGATGGTTTTATTTCTCTCTCGCTCGGTTATGGGCGGCCAAATGCCGGCCCGGTCGGAAGCAGCGTAGGCGTAAATGCAGGTCAGTTACTTTCTAAGCAATCGTTGACCGGTTCACGAGTGTTCTCAGGGGCGACGATAACAAGAACTGGAAGTACATACGAACTTGTTTCAACGCAAGAACATCATTCACTCGACGATGAATTCACTAAAGACCTGCATCTCAAAAGAAAAATCATCCGTGAAGGAACACTTGCAGAATACGAAAAGAATCCAAATTTCCTTCACGAAGAAAAAACAGAACTACTCAACATCTCCAAAGAGATAATCTACAAAGGTGTCAAGTGGGCAATGGCAATCGATCTGAACAAGTGTATCGGATGCAATGTATGCGTGGCGGGATGTAACGTGGAAAACAATATTCCTGTGGTTGGCAAAGAGCAAGCAGCAAAAGGGCGTGCCATGCAATGGATTCGTATTGATCGTTATTACTCAGGCACCGATGCGGATCCATCGTTAAGTCATCAACCTATGTTGTGTCAGCATTGTGATAATGCACCCTGTGAAAATGTTTGTCCAGTCGTGGCGACCAATCACAGTTCCGACGGTCTTAATCAGATGGTATACAACCGTTGTGTCGGAACAAAGTACTGTTCGAACAACTGTCCGTACAAAGTGCGCCGTTTTAATTTCTTCAATTGGCGTGATAGTTTTGCTGATGGATATTATGAGCAGCAACCTGTCAGTCTCGTGCACAATCCGGAAGTAACCGTTCGTTCGCGCGGTGTGATGGAAAAATGCACTTTCTGTATCCAGCGAATCATGGAAGCGCGGCAGCACGCCACCGAACAGGGACGTGCACTGAAAGGGAGCGATGTCAAAACAGCATGCCAGGAAGCATGCCCGGCAACGGCCATTGTATTCGGTGATATGAACGATCAGAATTCAGAAGTGTCGAAGTACCGAACGCATACTTTGGGGTATCATGTGTTGGAAGAGACGAATGTTCGTCCGAATGTAACATACCTTGCCAAATTGCGCAATGTTGAATCGGAGAAATCGGCTTGACTACCGCAGTCATCGAATATACAAAAGAACCACAGATTACAACGAAGCCGGTTACCTCAGCGGATATTGACGGTACAATTGAAGCGCCGTTGAATCGCTTCCCTTCGCTGCGCTGGTGGATTGCATTTTGCGTTGCACTTTCCGTGTTAGCATTTGGTCTCTTTGCCGTAACAATAATCCAGTTAAAGGGACTTGGCGTAGCGGGTTTCAATCAGCCGGTTGCATGGGCGTTTGATGTCACGAATTTTGTCTTTTGGGTCGGCATTGGCCATGCAGGCACGCTTATTTCTGCCATCCTTTTTCTCATGCGCCAGCGGTGGCGGAATGCCATTGCACGCTTTGCGGAAGCCATGACTATCTTTGCAGTCATGTGTGCCGGGATGTTTGTAACTGTGACGCATCTAGGCCGTGTTTGGCTCATGGGATATCTCTTCCCGTATCCCAATCAACATGGATTGTGGATAAACTTCAATTCGCCGCTCGTGTGGGATGTCTTTGCCGTCTCGACGTACTTCATTGTTTCGTTTGTTTTTTGGTACCTGGGTCTCATACCGGATTTTGCCACATTGCGCGATCGGGCAAAAAATAAGTACAAAAAAATTATTTATTCAATTCTCAGTCTTGGCTGGCGATTTTCGAATCGTCATTGGACACATTATGAACGATTGTATCTTATCCTTGCAGGCTTTGCGACTCCGCTCGTGCTCTCCGTGCATACGATCGTGAGCTTTGATTTTGCCGTCTCGATATTGCCGGGTTGGCATTCAACGATTTTCCCGCCATACTTTGTTGCCGGTGCAGTCTTTTCCGGTTTTGCGATGGTGCAGAATGTACTTATTCTAGTTCGGAAGATGTTTAAATTCGAACACATCATTACAATGAAACATCTTGAAAACATGAACAAAGTCATGCTTCTTACCGGCAGTATGGTCGGATATGCGTATGCGATGGAATTCTTCATGGCATGGTACAGCGGGAGTCAGTTCGAACGGTTTGTATTCCTTAATCGAGCACTCGGGCCGTACGCATGGGCATACTGGACGATGGTATCCTGTAATGTCATTTTTATCCAGGGATTCTGGTTTAAGAAAATACGCACATCAGTTCCGGTGATGTTTGTTATTGCCATCCTCGTGAATGTCGGCATGTGGTTTGAACGATATGTCATCATAGTGACGTCCCTGTCGCGTGATTTTTTACCGTCGAGCTGGGGCCATTTTTCACCGACTCTCTATGACTATGGAATTCTATCGCTTGGATTCGGTTTATTTTTCACCTGTGTACTGCTCTTTGTCCGCTTCCTGCCGTCGGTAGCGATGGCGGAGTTAAAGGCCGTAGTTGACGGCGCGCAGCCACATAAGCATTGAATAAGAAACGTCGATGATGCAAAAACAATTGTATTCCATAACAGCTCTGTTCGATTTGCCGGATGAAATTCTTCATGCGGCAGAAAAAACAAGTAAAGCCGGATACACAAAATATGATATCCATACGCCCTATCCTGTTCATGGTATGGATACGGCGATGCGATTGAAGACATCGAAGATCGGATACTTTGCATTCGCATTCGGCCTGCTTGGCGCATTGAGTGCTGTTACATTCATTTCATGGATAACGATCTCTGATTACCCGCTTGTCATCGGTGGGAAGCCGTTCTGGTCGTGGCCCGCATTTGTACCGGTTTCATTCGAATTGACGGTTTTATGTGCCTCTGTACTTTCAACACTTGCGATGATCGTTCTCTATTTCAAATTTCCGAACAATGCACATCCGTTGCATGACACACACTATATGAAGCATGTTTCATCCGACAAGTTTGGTCTCAGCATCCAGGCAGAGGATCCAAAGTTCGATGAAAAAATAGTAATTAAATTTCTAAAGTCAGTCGGCGGAAAAGAGATCACTCCTGTCTTTTTCGAGCCAGAAGAAATCAACCATGGACAAAAACTGTTCGATTTGAAATTTATCGGTGTTCTCGTGGTTGTTGCGCTTACAGTTTCGGCTGCGACTTATTTCACACTCAATAAACTTATGTATATGCAACCTTTCAACTGGATGATGGTGCAGAATAAATTGAAAGCACAACAGCCGAGCGAATTATTCAAAGATGGCATCGGAATGCGGCCGCCTGTGGATGGAACTGTAGCGCGAGGATTCATGCCGTATCCTTTCAAAGGAAAACCGGAGGATGCCGGGAAATTTCTCGTCGACCCGTTGTTGCCTACAAAAGAAGTGTTAGATCGAGGAAAGTCGAATTATCTTACGTTCTGCAGTCCATGTCACGGCAACTTCGCACAGGGCGACAGCCGTTTGCAAGGACAATTCCCTAATCCGCCGACTTTGCATTCAGACAAAGTACGCAATTGGCCTGATGGCAGAATTTATCATGTCATCACGGAAGGACAGAATGCGATGCCAAGTTACGCTCCTCAACTTTCTCCGGAGGATCGCTGGGCAATCATCAATTATATTCGCGTACTCCAGCGGGCGCAGAATGCAAAGGAGTCTGACTTGAAATGATCGATCGGCATTCTTCGATAGAGTCCTTCAAGAGACCATTACCCGCGATCATCGGCAATGTTGGTTGGGGATTTCTTTTATTCGGTGCAGTGTGTTATGCCCTTGGCTATCTGGTGGATGCGCGTCATGCAGCATTTGTGCATGTGGTGAATTTTCTTTTCCTCACAAGTATTGGCATTGGCGCATTATTCCTCATCGCTCTCGACTATATCGCCGGAGCTGTCTGGAGTGTTCCTATGAGGCGAGTGAATGAATTCCTTGCTGCGTTAATTCCTATCGCAGCGCTGATGGCGGTGCCGCTTTTTTTCCATCTCCACGATCTCTATCAATGGATCAATCCAGAAACTGTTGCGCATGATGCTGTACTAAAAACAAAAGAACCGTACCTCAACGTCAACTTTTTTACCGTTCGGTTTGTTGTTATTTTCGGAATGTGGACACTGTTTTTTTATTTGTTTACACGGAACTCACAGAGGCAGGATTTCGATAAAGATCAGAAACATACGAAATTCAATATAGGCCTTGCCGCAGCCTTTATCCCAATATTTGCAATCGGATTAACGCTGGTTGCAATTGATTGGGCAATGAGTTTGGAACCGCATTGGTACTCGACAATTTATGGTGTGTACTATTTCTCCGGTACAGTGTTGGCAGGAGTAGCAACAGCAACGTATATCATTGTCAAACTGCACGAGCATGGATATCTGCCGCAATTAAGGCGCGATCATTTTTACAGTCTCGGAACATTGATGTTTGTTTTTGTCAACTTCTGGGCTTACATAGCATTCAGTCAATTTTTGCTCATCTGGTATGCGAACCTGCCGGAAGAAACGTATTGGTTCATTGCTCGCTGGAAAAATGGCTGGGAATATATCTCGGTGGTTCTTATTATTGTCCATTTTGCGGTACCGTATTTTATGCTGCTGTCTCAGGATTCAAAGATGAATTTGAAACGGCTGAAGTTTATTTCCATCTGGATCCTCTTTGCACATTTACTTGATTTATATTGGCTCGTCATGCCGAGTTATAATATATCGCCGGTATTGAATTGGATGGAAATTACTTTTCCGCTTCTCATTGTCGGTTTAGTAAGTGTTGTATTTGTATGGAAGATGAAGCGGCAGAATTTGATACCTATCGGCGACCCGAAACTCGGACGCGGAATAGAATTTCGATTGTAATTGGTGATAGAAAAGAATAATGGATCAAACACCATCCTATAAAGAAGAATCTGATTGGCGGGATTTAATAAGAAAGCCGGCGAAATTATTCGGCTATTCGTACATCTATGTTCTTGCCGTCTTAGTTGGCATCGGATTACTTTATGTCTGGAATCTGAATACGATTGGGAAGAACGGGGTGAATCCAACAGTTTTGCAAGACTCTACAGCCTTGATAAAAGATATTCCTCTTCAAAGTCCGCGTGTAATTCCGCCGGTGGATGTTATGAAGGCCGGCGTTTCAACGCCAGAGCTCATCAAGGAAGGGCATGAATTGTTCAAAGCAAATTGTATCACTTGCCATGGCGAGAACGGTCTTGGAGACGGGCCGTCCGCGGCGATGCTGGATCCAAAGCCGCGAAATTTTCATTTGCTCGATAAATGGAAAAACGGATCAAAAGTTTCACAGATGTATAAAACATTAGAGGAAGGAATTCCCGGCGGTGGAATGGCTTCATACAATTATATGCCGCCGGAAGAGAGGTTTGCTCTGATTCATTACACTCGAACGCTCGCAAAAAACCAACCTCAGGATTCTCCTGATGAACTAAAACAACTTGATGCTGCATTTCAGCTTTCCAAGGGTATGAACGTTACCGGACAGATTCCCATTAAAAAAGCAATGCAAATTGTCATAAAAGAAGACGATCCTTTGATCGCAAAGATTCAAGAAATCAAAAGAAAGATGGATGCATCAGAGACCGTCGGCGCAGAGATATTCAAACACATCTCACTCGATGAAACGAAAATAATAATATGCGCCCTGCATATGAAAAATGATGTAAAGAATGTGGATGAGTTTATCAGAGCTGTATCTTCAGATCCAATTCATAATGGATTTAAAGCAAACGTCGTCTTGCTCTCCCGAGATGAGTGGATGAAGTTGTATCAGTATTTTTATTCAGTTATTTAATAGAGACTTATAACTATGAAACAGAAAATTATTTTTATTCTTCTACTCTTCATTTTTACAATGAAGGGAATGGGACAGCAGGCAAAACCTCCTGTCGGTATTAACGAAAAGCTAGGGCAATATATACCCATGGATGTGGAATTGTATGACGAATCAGGTAACCTTGTACAACTTAAATCCGTCATCGACAAACCGACTATTGTTACCTTCGTTTATTACAAATGCCCTGGTATTTGCAGTCCGCTTTTAACGGAGGTAGCGAAGGTCGTGGATAAGATGGATCTCGAACTCGGCAAGGATTATCAAATTCTCACATTGAGCTTCGATCATAATGAACGCCCGGAGCTTGCACAAGAGAAGAAGGATAACTATCTCACGGAGATTAAGAAAACAGTAAATCCGAATGGATGGAGATTCTTTACCGGAGACAGTGTGAATGTCCATCGGTTTACCGATGCGGCAGGATTCTATTTCGCCAAAAGCGGGAACGATTGGATTCATGCCGCTACCCTTATAGCGATTTCTCCACAGGGGAAAGTGACACGCTATCTCTACGGGATCCATCAACTTCCATTGGACGTAAAACTTGCAGTGATGGAGGCGTCTGAAGGGAAAACAAGCCCGACGATTTCTAAGATTCTTAATTTCTGTTATGCGTACGATCCAGAAGGAAAACATTATACGTTTAATGTTGTCCGCATCAGCGGCGTGGTGATCATTGGACTCGTTGCCGTGTTTATGTTTGTATTTGTTGTAAAACCAAAAAGGAAAGCTGAAAGGTAGCAAGGATATGACAACTGCAACTGTTGCTGCAGAACCGGATTTTTATCACGATAAGACAAGATATAAAGGAATCTTCGGCTGGATTTTCAGTACCGATCATAAACGGATTGGCATCCTCTATCTCATTGCCATAATTACTTTTTTCTTAGTGGGGATGACAATCGGAGTGTTGATGCGGCTGGAGATGTTATATCCGGAAAACACCATCGTTACTGCACAGACATACAACATGTTTTTTACGCTACATGGCATTATTATGATTTTTTTGGTTCTTATTCCCGTGTTTCCAGCAGTCTTCGGCAACTTTTTTCTGCCGTTAATGATTGGTGCAAAAGATGTGTTTTTCCCGCGACTAAATCTTTTATCCTGGTGGCTCTACATTACCGGTGGAACGCTTGCGCTTGTTTCGCTTTTTCTACCTGGCGGCGCCGCAGATACCGGATGGACATTTTATGTTCCGTACAGTATCCGTTCCAATACGAATATTATTCCGGCATTGATGGCAGCGTTCATACTTGGCTTTTCCTCGATCTTAACCGGATTGAATTTCATTACCACCATTCATCGCATGCGCGCACCGGGAATGACTTGGTTTAAAATGCCATTGTTCATCTGGTCGTTGTATGCAACTGCGTGGGTTCAGGTTCTTGCCACGCCGGTCATTGGAATTACACTGCTGCTCGTCACCATTGAGCGCCTGTTCGGTGTGGGAATCTTCGATCCAACTCTCGGAGGCGATCCTGTCTTGTATCAACATCTATTCTGGATGTATTCTCATCCAGCGGTGTACATCATTATCCTGCCTGCAATGGGAGTTGTATCGGATATTATTCCAGTGTTTGCGCGGCGAACTATTTTCGGATATAAATTTATCGCCTATTCCAGTATAGCGATTGCTTCCGTCGGTTCACTTGTGTGGGCACATCATATGTTCACGGTTGGCATGAGTAATACCGGAATGTTTATGTTCTCACTGTTGACGTTTCTCGTTGCAATTCCAAGCGCTATCAAAGTCTTTAACTGGGTTGCAACACTTTACAAAGGATCGATTGAACTTGAAGTACCGCTTCTTTTTATGCTTGCCTTCATTGTACAATTCAGCATAGGCGGTCTTACCGGATTGATGCTTGGCGCACTCTCGGTAAATATTCATGTAACAGATACCTATTTCGTTGTCGGCCACTTTCACTACGTTATGTTTGGTGGAACAGGATTCGCTCTCTTTGGGGCGTTACATTATTGGTTTCCGAAAATGTTCGGCAGGATGTACAAAAAACGTCCTGCGTTTATCGGATGGTTATTTATGACTATTGGATTTAACATTCTTTACTTCCCGATGCTCATTTTGGGATATATGGGGATGCCGCGAAGATATTATCATTACCTTGCTGAGTATGAATTACTTCAACGTATTGCAACCGTTGGGTCATGGATTATGGTCGCCGGTATTCTTCTTCTTATCATTAATTTGATCGTGTCATTAAAACGAGGGAGCAAAGCACCGGCAAATCCCTGGGGCGGAAAAACGCTTGAATGGACGGTCTCGTCGCCGCCGCCCACAGAAAATTTTCATGAGATTCCGGTTGTCACCACAGGACCATATGATTATTCAGAATATGAACGCACCGCATCGGAGGCGACTTGACAACAACAACAATGGAATATAGCCACCGAGATGATGTAGGTTCGAGGATGGGGTTGTGGCTGTTCCTCTTCAGCGAATTAATTCTCTTTGGAGGAATGTTTATTATCTATGCAGTCTATCGCTTCAAGTATCCCGAAGAATTTCGTCTTGCTTCGGAAGAGCTTGATCCATTTATTGGAACGGTAAACACGATCATCTTGTTGACAAGCAGTTTGACTGTAGCGATGTCGATCACCGCTATTCAGGAGGGAAAGAAAAATTTATCGATGTCATTAGTCGGGATGACGATTATCTTTGCTCTTGTGTTCCTGGTAAACAAGTACTTTGAATGGAGCCATAAGATATCTCTCGGCATCTATCCTCAATCACCGGATTTGGTAAACAAACCGCCAGGAGAAATATTGTATTTTGGATTATACTATGTGATGACCGGACTGCATGCTCTGCATGTCATAATCGGAATGGTGATTCTTGCAGTGATGATGACATATATTAAAAATGGAAAAATCAGCAAGCATTCGTTTGTCAGGCTTGAAGCCGGAGGACTCTATTGGCATCTGGTGGATATCATCTGGATATTCTTGTTTCCTTTATTCTACTTGATTCAGTGACGGTTTCTTCAATAGTGAAAAGACATGAGAAAATTGAGTAATAAAACGAATAAAGAAACAGCACAACCTGAGGATCATCAACAACACCAGATCATCGGTTATGGCAGGTATGTCCTTATCTGGCTGGGACTGCTCGCGTTAACGTGTACAACTGTGACGTTTGCAGGTATTAATCTGGGCCGTTGGATCATTATCACGGCACTGACTATTGCTTCTATCAAATCGATGTTGGTTCTGAACATTTTTATGCATTTGAAATATGAAGACAGGATATTTAGAATATTTGTCGGTATAGCGATAATAACATTTATCATCTTCATCTCGTTAACCTTTTTTGATTATGCTTTTCACTGACGCGGATTATTAAAATGTTTTCAGGATCATCACCATTTTCAGATTATGTTGACACCACGTTTTTAACAATCACGGGAATCTCTCTGCTCGTATTGCTAGGACTGCTGATTGCGATGGTATACTTCATCATACGTTATAGCCGCAAGAAAAATCCCCATCCTACAAACATCGAAGGACATGTTCCACTAGAAATCACTTGGACAGTTATTCCTCTTGTCCTTTTTATGGGAATGTTTTACATGGGATGGCAGGGGTACCTAACGGAACTAAGAGTACCGGACAATGCGATTCCAATCAAAGTAACCGCTCAAATGTGGAAGTGGACTTTTGAATATCCTAATGGTGTACAAACCGATACATTATATGTTCCGATGAATATGCCGATCAAATGTACGCTCCACTCGATGGATGTAAACCACTCGTTTTATATTCCATCGTTTCGAATCAAAAAAGATGTCATTCCCAATCGAGAAAATGTTATGTGGTTTAAAACGGTACGAAAGGCTGCGTACGATATTGCCTGTGCGGAGTACTGTGGACTTGATCATTCCTATATGTATACAAAGGTCATCTCACAGGATTCATCCGACTTTGACCATTGGTATCGGGAAATATCAGCACATCAAGCAAAGCCCTATCTGCCGTTTGTCAACGCTGTGAAGCAGCCGGATTAACGCTATGGAATTTCTCAAAGATATTGCAATTCCCCAATCATTGGAACATTTTCACTTGCTTGTGCTTATCTCGGCTCTTAGTTCTCTTGTGTTTATTCCTTATCTCGGTTTTGTGGTAGGGTCGTCAATCCTGTCTTTGTGGTATAACCATCGTGGGCGCAAGGATACTAATGTTGTTTTTCTCCAATTCGCACATGAACTTATTGATCGTGCGTTGTTCAATAAGAGTCTCGTTTTATTTCTGGCAGTTCTTCCGGGATTGACGTTGGTATTTGTTTACGCACAATTCCTGCAAGGGACACAATCCATGGGAGCGGGTCTCGCCGGCTTTGGTTTCTTATTCCTTCTCATAGGGATGGTACTTCTCTACTCTTACAAGTACACTTTCCGCGTGCAGGAAATTCTTGGATCGTATCAGCAAATGCTGAAGAACTATCCAAACGATCAATCTAAAAAAGCTGTAGCAGCCTATCAGGAATCGAACACACACGCACATTTTCGTTCGGGGAGATACGGAATATTTTTTCTCTGTACAGCATTCGTACTTTATGCTGCAGCTTTCAGTGTCGCGGCAAATCCACTCAATTGGGATTCGGATTCCGTCTTTGATCTTATTATTTCTCTGAATGTGTGGCTGAAGATTGTCGAGTTATTATTTCTGAGCATAGGAACAACGGGTATCGGAATACTTTTTTTCTCGTTTGCCTGGGAGCATCGGAGAGAATATATAGAAGACTATTCATTGTTAGTAAAAAGGCTCGGTATCAGGTTCAGTATTGTTGGACTGTTAGGATTACCGGTTTCTGTTTTATTGAATGTCGCAGTGATTTCCGATGAAGCGCTCTCGGGGTCGATTTATTCGCTTGTAAGTGTGGCAATTGTCTTCTTTTTTCTCTCTGCGCATTTCATGTATGGATATTATAAATCGCCACAATCCATTGCACTTACGATAGGATTCATAATGTTCTTGTTTGCTTTGGGAATGTTAGTCATCAGCGACAACCTTTCTCTTAGTACAGCAACACATAATCAGGTAGCGCTTCTTGCAAATTCTTACGACAAATCTCTAGAAGAATTAAAAGCCACGCTCGGAGTAGTGACAGTATCATTCACAGGAGAAGAGATCTATAATACCAGATGCGAATCATGTCATCTCTTCAACAAGAAAAAAGTAGGCCCGCCTTATTATGAAACGATAGCAAAATATCAAGGAAAGAAAGCAGAGTTGGTTTCGTTCATTCTCCATCCCACAAAAAAGAACCCGGATTATCCACCGATGCAAAATCCTGGATTACGAGCAACTGAAGCAGATTCCGTTGCAACCTATATTTTGCGAAGAGTTGCATTGTCTATGACAAGTGGAAGGAAGTAATATGAAGATTTTGAATTCACTAGCTCTTCGTCATACGAATAGTATATCTGATTATGTAATGCT
This sequence comes from Bacteroidota bacterium, assembly GCA_050015675.1. Taxonomy (GTDB): domain Bacteria; phylum Bacteroidota; class Ignavibacteria; order UBA10030; family UBA10030; genus Fen-1298. The sequence continues at coordinate 73,337 of JBEKAY010000001.1, forward strand.
GATGAAACCAGAGTTGACGCTGCTTTCTGTATCAACGGCAGTTGGCGGTGCGTACATAGCGCTTTATGGCTCGATGCATTATTCTCTTCTCGTTCACACGCTTATCGGGACACTGCTTGTTGGCGGTGCTGCCGGAGTATTGAATCAATATATTGAACGCCGATATGACGCGATGATGAAACGAACAGAACACCGTCCACTTCCCGCTGGGCGAGTTCAACCTGCAGAAGCGCTGCTCTTTGGAATCATACTCAGCATCGCCGGATTATCGTATCTTGTAATATTCACCAATTTGGTTGCCGTTTTTCTTTCGGCATTTACACTTGTTAGTTATCTGGCAATTTATACTCCACTAAAAAGAAAGACGCCATTTGCGACAGTGATTGGAGGAATTCCCGGGGCATTACCGCCGCTCATCGGTTGGGCAGTTGTGCGCGGTAGTGTTTCGATGGAAGCGTGGTCGCTCTTCTTTATTCTCTTCTTTTGGCAGATGCCGCATTTTTTATCGCTTGCATGGATGTATCGTAAAGATTATGCTCGCGCCGGATACAAGTTACTGGTTGTGCTAGATCAAACGGGAGATATCACAAGCCGACAGATTCTAGTGTATTGCTGTGCACTTATTCCGGCTTCATTGATGCCGACGTTAATAGGCTTTACCGGGTACGTCTATTTTGCGGGAGCGCTGATATTGTCTATATCTTTTCTCATAACAGGGATTATATTCCTTCGTGAACATTCATCTATTACGACACGCAGGATATTTTATTTTTCTCTTCTATTTCTTCCACTCCTGTTCATATTATTGATGCTTGCATAACAGAAGAAGAATTTGTTTATATTAACCACAAACATCAGACGTAAATTACTGTAAATGTTTTTACTATTTAGGAAAGTACCACGATGAGCACAAATTCTACATCAGAAGAAAAATCTGGGCTATCCTCCAAGATGGCACTGTGTGTTGCAGCATTTACAATGGTGGGAATCGATGGAGAATTTAAGGAAGAAGAATTACAAAAGCTTCGCAGTTTGATTCACACGGATGAGTCGGCATTTGTAAAAGCAATCAGTTTCTACAATGAACGGCCTCTTGATGTTTGTATCAAAGTAGTTTCTGCAAAGTTGAACGATGAACAAAAACGGATAACATATCATATTCTCTACGACCTTGCACAGGTCGATAGGGATTTTGCAATATCCGAACAAGATCTTCTCGTACAATATGCTGCAGAATTTAGGTTAGACAAGGAATTTGTTTCATCGGTAAAAGATATGCCAAGTCGTAAATATAATTTTGCGGCGTTTGAATAATTTGTACACCGTAAGCGGCGTTGAGGCATACAGTGATGAAACATGCCTTGCTCAAATGGTTTCTAGGAACACTTCTTTTCCTTTCTTTATTTGTATGCCTCCTCATCCTATTCTTTTCATTTAAAGATTACTCACGTTATTTCCGATCAATACGCGGCACACAGACGAGTATTTCCATTCAACAGTATGCCTGTGATGCGCGTACTCAAAAATCGTGGCTGACCATAAACGCTGACAACGGATTTAGTGTACAAGCTGGATTGCTCGCCCCACGCGATTCGAGCAAACGATATCCTGCTATTATTCTTCTCGGCGGTAAGGCTACAGGCAAATACGCTGTCAATTACGCGCTCGACATCGACAATGTTGTTATCCTTGCGCTTGATTATCCATACGAACCACGCGAGTTATATACATTCTGGACAATTCTATGGGATGTGCCGCGTGTAAGGAAGGCGCTTCTTGATATGGTGCCGTCTGCAATACTCGCGGCAGATTATCTTTTCAACCGCCATGATGTGGACACAACAAGGTTGATAATTCTCGGTTACAGCTTTGGTGCACCCTTCGTTCCTGTCATTGTAACTCACGACAGGCGAGCGGCAGCGGCAATCATGGTGTACGGCGGCGGGGAATTGACTTCGATGATTCGCCACAACGTGGCACGATATGAATCAGCGTGGCTGGGTGAATTTGTTGGAAGACTCGGTGGAGCGCTCCTTCATCCTCTGGAGCCAATGAGATATGCTGACACAATTTCTCCAACGCCACTCGTCATGATCAATGGTGAAAATGATGAGCAGATTCCGCGTTACAATACCGAATTATTCTTTAACACTGCCAGAGAACCAAAGAAACTCATCTGGTTGAAATCCCAACACGTATGTCCTGAGAATGAGGATTTAACACGGCGTATTATTGCTACGTTGAAAGAAGAATTAAAGAGATTGAAAATTCTCTGAATAACATCGGGCGAAGATAAACACCGCCCACTTCTGCCTAAGGATTTCTGTCTTTCGTGTTTGCTTTAGTAACTCTCTTCGGTAATCTCAACCTTCCCGCGAAAAACATAATGTATGAAAATTGAATATGCCATCACTATTGGAACGCCTATGATAGCAATGACAAGCATTGTTTGTAATGTCAATGGACTGGAGGAGGAATTATAGATCGTAAGACTATACTGAAGATCGATGGACGACGGCACAAGTCGTGGATAGAGACTGAGCGCCATTTGACACAACATCGCTGCAATGATTAATGACGAAACGAGGAATGCACGATTGAATTTCCCAGCTTTTAAAAGAATCGGCAGGTACACGATGGCACCTATTAGGGCAATTATAAAAATATAGAAGAATGGACTAGTCGTTGATTTCTCAAACAAGAATGGCGATGCAACCCATGTCCATACCGTTATAATGGCATAGAGTATGACATAGTCCATCCAAAGATGCGTCGCCCATCTTTGACAGCGATCGCGCAGGTCACCATCGGATTTTGCGGCAAGATAAATTGAGCCATGCATCGTAAAAAGCACTACACTCAATACACCGACGCCGATGGAATATGGATTAAGCAAACTTAGGAACGTGCCCAGATAATTTCCGTTCGCATCAATCAGTACGCCGCTAAGAATATTCCCTATCGCAACTCCAAAGAGAACGGCTGGGAGAAGACTTCCGAGTCCGAATGCCCAATCCCATGCACGTCGCCAAGTTGGTGAATCAACCTTATTTCGGAACTCGAAAGACACTGCGCGGAATATAAGTGCAGCTAACAGCAACATCAGCGCAATGTAAAAGCCGCTGAACACTGTTGCATAGACAGCCGGGAACGCTGCGAACAACGCGCCGCCTCCGGTGATGAGCCAGACTTCATTTCCATCCCATACAGGACCGATGGCATTGAAGTGAATGCGCCGTTCTTTTTCATCATGCGCGAAGAGCGACAAAATGCCGACGCCAAAATCAAATCCATCCAAAATCGCATAACCGATAATAAGCATACCGATAAGCCAAAACCAGATCGTGTTCAAATCCATAATTATGAACTCCTATGCGTGTGTAGGCCGCGGTCCATGGTTTACTTCTCGTATCAGAATATAGACATACAAAATACCAAGCAATACATAAATGAGGCCGAAGAGAATGATTGAGAATCCAATTTCACTTGCAGTGACTGTCGCTGAATGCGCGTCCGATGTTCTTAAGAGATAATAGACAATCCACGGTTGACGGCCGACTTCAGCGGCAATCCAACCAAGCTGGCACGCAGCAAGCGGCATGGGAATAGACCATACAAAAAGTCGGAGCAACCACTTCGTTTCAAATAATTTTCTTCTGCGAAGTTGTATGAATGCATAGAGTGTCACGGCGATAAAGTACAATCCCAGCACGATCATATTGTGAAATGAAACGAAGGTCAACCAGAGCGGCGGAATATTTTCCGGCGGGAATTCATTAATGCCTTTAATCTGTGCATTGACATCGCCAAATGCCATCCAGCTAAGAAGTCCCGATAATTCCATTTTTGCTTTTAACTGTGGCGGTTTTGTAAATGGAATTGCAAAGAAAACAAGCGGCGCTCCAGATTGTGTTGTATAGAGTCCTTCAATAGCGGCGAATTTCTCAGGCTGTGTGCGTGCAACTTGTCTTGCGTGTTCATGACCAAACGGCATCAGTTCGAGCAGAGAAGTAATTAATCCGAATATGACGGCAATCTTCATTGCACGCTGTGCAAGTTCAGTTTCTTTTCCTTTGAGAATGAGATACGCTGCAATACCTGCCACAAAAAAGGCTCCGGTAATCAACGCAGCATCCACTGTATGGAGATAACGAATCACAGTTGATGGATTAAAGACAGCATCGTAAAAGTTGGTGAGTTCAGCTCTTCCGTTTCTGAGAATGTACCCTGCCGGAGTTTGCTGCCATGAATTTGCCACAATAATCCAAAATGCCGAGATCGTTGCACCAACTGCTACCATCAGAATTGAGAACCAGTGGATGCCCTGAGAGACTTTGTTGCGTCCAAAAAGATAAAGGCCGAGGAACCCTGATTCAAGGAAAAATGCGAAGATACCTTCGGCGGCAAGCGGTGCACCAAAAATATCTCCAACAAATTTTGAATACACAGCCCAATTTGTTCCGAATTGAAACTCCATAACAATACCGGTTGCCACGCCGACGGCAAATGTTAATGCGAGTAATTTCCCAAAGAACTTGCCCATGCGTACATATACTTCATCATTCTTTCGCCAGCCAAGTCCTTCCATAATCACCAGCAGCCATGCGAGACCGATAGAGATCGGCGGAAAGAGAAAATGAAATCCGATAGTCAACGCGAATTGCAAACGCGCAAGTAAAAGCGCATCCATAAAAAGGTCTCCAAAATTATTAAGGGAACCAGCGACAACATTGAGACACAGCAATATCACCGATGGGTTCCAAATCAGAAATATACAACGTAATAAGAAACCGGATAAATGAGAACTCAATTAATTCGAATCGATATCCCTGTGTACAATGTCGGGCGAGAAAGCCGGAAGGCAAACCGCGATATATTCTGCGCCACCCGGTTCTGGAGAACTATACTGAACCCATTCTCCCTTCATAACAACGATCGCTTGGCCGGCCGCCACATTAATTGTTCCGGTCTTTGTCACGACGCGTAATGTGCCGTGAATGATTATTGTGTACTCATCAAATTCAGGTGTTTGACCTGGCTCTCTCCATCCGCCAGGACTTTTCATCCGCGCAATGCTTACACCACCTATACCGGTATTAACCCTGCCGATGAATTCTTCAATGATCTTTGATTTGTTTCCGGCCGCTTTGACGATTGAGGGTGATGGGATGAGTGTTGGCATAGAACAATCTTTCTACAAAGAAAAAAAATGTTACTTCGATAACTTTGCTCGCAGAATTTCAAGTTGCTCCGGATTGCCAATGACGATAAGCGTATCACCTGTGTTGATGATGGTGCTTGGCGGGGGATTGAAAATGAAATCCCGTTCATCTATTCCGCGACGCATAGAAACGAGCACGACGTCAGAGGATTCAAGGATATCACAGCTTTCTATTGACTTACCACAATAATTTGTTGTTGCACCGATTTTCACTTCATCGACACGCAATGCAGAACTATCGCGCATCATAGAATCTAAAAATGTTGTAGTATCCGGACGTATCAATTCAGACGCCATCCGCAAGCCGCCAATGTAAGGAGCAGACACAGCCGAATTAGCGCCGCTACGGAAAAATTTCTCTCGCACTTCGATATCATCTACTTTCGCCACGATGCGAAGCTTGGGATTCAATCCACGCGCTGTAATAACAACGAATAAATTGTCTTTATCTTCCGGTAATGTACTTACGAGGCCAATAGCGCGATCGATACCCGCCGATCGAAGGATATTGTCGTTAGAAGCATCGCCTTCCACAGTTGGAATGCCGCGATCGATAAGGATCTGCACTTTTTTGGGATCCTTCTCAACAGCGACGACTTTCCGTCTCGTTCTGATAAGTTCTTCCAAAACATAGTGTCCGTTTTTTCCAGCACCGCAAAGAATATAATGATGTGCAATTTTTTTAATGGTGCGTTCCATTTTACGTCTCCTAAGAATTCCGCCGATGCCTCCTTGCACGATGAATTGTGTTAACTCCGAGATGCCGTAGAGGATGATGCCCATGCCGCCTAAAATTAGAAAAATAGTAAAGACACGCCCGGCTGTCGACAACGGATGCGTCTCGCCGTACCCAACGGTCGCAAGCGTGATGACAGACATATAGAGTGAATCAAAGAGCGACCAGCCCTCAATGAAATGATAGCCCAACGTTCCTGCAACAAGGATGAGCAGGAGCAAATAAATTATTTGAAGCGCGTTGCGTGCGGCATTCATATAGTATTAGGATTTATTCCTTTATGCTCTCTTGTAAGAAAGAGACAGTTAATTCCGGCTTTCATACTTTTTCCAATCACTGGCATAACGTTGCAGTTTCTCGTCAACAAGCGCATTAATAGTGCTGGGTTCAAACATGTGGTCGGATTTCTTTTTCCCCGCTTTCAGTCCGGTGAGAATTTCTATCCCTTCATCGATAGATTTTATGGCGTAGATCGTAAATTTTTTTTTGTCAACTGCTTCATATATTTCTTCACGCAGCATCAGATCGTTTACATTTTGGAACGGAATGATAACACCTTGTTTGCCTGTCAACCCGCGTGCTTTACAGACATCGTAGAATCCTTCAATTTTAATGTTCACTCCGCCAATTGGTTGAATTTCGCCTTTCTGGTTTACCGATCCAGTGACAGCAATGTCTTGACGAATTGGAACTTCTGAAAGACTGGAAAGGATAGCATAGATTTCTGTAGATGATGCGCTGTCGCCATCGATGCCGCCGTACGATTGTTCGAATGTAATGCTTGCGTCCATTACCAGCGGTTTGTTTTGCGCAAACATGCTTCGGAAATATCCACTGAGAATCGCTACGCCTTTGTTGTGTGTTGGGCCGCTCAACTCTGCATCGCGCTCTATGTTGATGATACCGTTACGTCCGAGCGATGTGCGCGCTGTGATGCGGGATGGTTTACCAAACTCATGTTCAGCAATATCGTACACCGAGAGACCGTTCACTTGTCCTACCTGTGCGCCTTCTGTGTCGATCATAATCGTACCGTTATAGATCATTTCCTGAATTTTTTCTTCCACTAATTTTATACGATAAATGCGTTCATCTAGAGTTTGCTCCACGTGTTTGCAGTGAACAATCTCGGCTTTCTCTTTTCGCGCCCAGTAACTGGCTTCACGTGCTACATCTGCGATGATGTTGAAACGAGTGGAAATTTTTTGCTGGCGTCCTGCAAGCCGCACACCGAACTCGATGATTTGTGCTAGAGCAGAAGTGCTGAATGGTAGCAGTTTTTCGTCATCGCAAATCATTTTAATGAAGCGCATGTACTGCTCCACAGCGCTTTTTGTCTTAGGCATCTCAAAATCAAAGTCTGCACGTATCTTAAAAATCTTTTTGAAGTCGTCATCACGGAAATAAAGAAGGTTGTATAGTTCCGTTTCGCCGATCATAATCACTTTCACATTAATTTCAATCGGTTCCGGTTTCAAGCTTGCGGCGGCGAATCCAAATAATGGCTCGTAGGTTTGAATGTCAACCAATCCGGTACGCAGTGTGCGTTTCAAATCTTGCCAAACGCCCGGTTCCATTATCACATCGAGCGCGTTCAGGACAAGGTATCCGCCGTCGGCACGCAGAAGCGCGCCGGCTTTAATTTTTGTAAAGTCGGTGCGCCAGACACCGCCCTTTTCAATATCGCGTTCGACAATACCAAATATGTTTTTATATTTTGGATTTGTTTCAATAACAATTGGAACATGCGCTGTTTCCGAATTATCAACCAGTACGTTGATCTGAAACTCTATAAATTTATCTTCTTCTTTCTCTTCCCATCCATCTTCTTCTTGTTGCGCATCCTGAGTCGGAAAACCTATCTGTTGTTTGCGAAATCGTTCAAGATTATTTCGAATGTTCATTCGCACTTCTTCAAAGTACGTGTGCAGTTTGGCGTGTTCGTATGTAGCATGTAAAACACTCATGGCTTCGTCAACCACTGGCATGACAAGCTGTTCTTCCAATTCGCTTAGTGACACCTGTACTTTTTTTTCTATATTCCGCAGTTCATGAAAAACAGTCGCCATCTGTTTTTCTAAATCCGTTAACACATCGCGCATGCCATCAAATTGTTCTTTGCTAAACTCATTCTTCTGAACAAGTGATTCTATTTGATCTAATCCCATAGGTGTCCCATTCACCACTGGGACAATGTCTGGACGTATTGAGTTACCGGTTTGCACTTGAACAAGATCGAAGCCGCGTTCCTTCACACGTCGTTCGAAATCTTTCAGAACACTTTTCTGTCGTTCCTGAAAATGCATTACTAACTTCTTGCGTGCCTGCTGGTATCGTTGGCTTTCGTATACAGCGGGAATGTCCCGCAATAATTCCTTGATAAAATTCTCCATGTCCTGCTTAAGCCCCCGTCCTTGGCCCGAAGGAAGAGAGATAGCAATAGGGGTATCCGGATTTTTGAAATTGTATACATAGCAATGATCTTTCATCTGACCGGTTTTTTTTTCAAAATCTTGTAGAAGACGCTTGATGGTGGTTGTACGCCCGGTGCCGGTGATGCCTGTAACAAAAATGTTGTAGCCGTAGTGTTCCATCTCTAATCCGACGCGCAGTGCGCGCAAAGCCCGTTCCTGCCCGATAATTTCGCGTGTCGGAAGGATGTCATTTGTGGATTTTATGCCAAGTGATTTCGGGTCGCATTGCCAGCGCAGTTTGTGCACTTGCAGCGGTTTGTGGGCAGGCGCGGATTTATAATGAGTTGCTTGAATACTGGTTTTCTTTTTCATAGCTCGCGTACGTTTGTGGTCGCAGGTATTGTCTTCCTTCGATAGTACGGAAAAGAGGTATAAGTTTCAAACATATCATACATGTGAATTTCTCAATTGGTTCTCTCCGGACAATTTTGTAGTCAGATCAACGTATTATCTTTGCAATACCCACATACGCTGTTCATCACACATTCTGCACAATTTGGTTTTGTAGGCCTGCACAATTCCCTGCCCAGATGGGAAAACGACATGCCTGCTGCATTCCAATACTTCTGCGGAATAAGTTCCATTAACGCTCTTTCTATTTTCTCAGGTTTGTTTTCTGCCGTGATGCCGAGCCGGGGTACGACACGTAAAACGTGCAAATCGACTATGATGCCCTGCGGCGCTCCACCGGCTTCGCGAATGATCACGTTTGCCGATTTTCTGCCGATACTCGGAAGTTCTGTCAACTCTTTTTGGGTGAGGGGTATTTTTTTCTCGTCACCTAAGACTTGAGCAATTCGTACAAGCCAATCTGCCTTCTTCCGAAATCCCCGTACGGATTTGATGAATGGAAACAACTCTTCCGGAAGCGCCGCTGCAAGATGCTTCATCGAAGGAAAATGTTTGAACAGTTCCGGCGCCAGCTTGTTCACTAATGCATCGGTCGTTTGTGCGGAAAGCACTACCATGACCACAAGCTGGTAAGTGTTTGCGTAATCCAGCGGATGTTTTTTCTTTCCATACTTCTTAAAAAGTAATTGAAGCTGAGGCAGATAGTTCATAGTCTTTTATTCTTATTCTTTTTCCTTTTAATAATGTGACTTGGCAACGGCGGTATATTCGCTGTTGAATTATCAGGATGGAATTTACTGCGGCGGATAAGTGAAGGTTCTGGTTCGAGTGTTGGTGAAAATAGTTCATCATTAACAGTTGGCGGCTCACAAAAAGTTTTTAATTGTGGGAATGCCACAAGAAGTTTTATCGGTGCGTTCAGATGTTTTGAAGGACACAAGGCGTGTTCAACTTGCCTGCCGTTCACCAGCGAGAATGCCTGACGATCATTATGAAATACGACGTACGTTGTTTGTGCGTTAAGATGTTTAATTCGTTGAACAAGGTCTTGCAGTTCTTCTTCGCTGTAAGAATACAGGTAGCGGTCGTCACTCCTCGGTTTGTTCCATGCCGATTCATTGCGTCCCATCATTCGGAAATATGCAATGCCATCCCATGCAAAAGAATTAATTGGGATATGGCCGGGCAAACGCGGTAAATCTATATTGACAAAATTAAAACCATTTTCATGACAGAATTTATAGAATAGTTCTTCATTCCATGATCGATGCCGGAGATCAACAAACAGACGGTCTTCGGGGAATGCCGTGCGCAGCTTGACGAGGTACGCCAACCGAGAATTCGATTTTGTGAAGGTGGAAGGGAACTGGATCAATAGCCCGTTAAATTTTTTTGCTTCGCGTAACGGGTCAAGAAGTCGATGAATTGCCAGTGCATCGTTCTTGGTTGCATTAAAGGTATGTGTGAAACCGCGAAAAAGTTTTACGGTGAAAACGAACCGTTCATTCGCTCCTACATCTTTTACCCATTGCGACGATTGCTCCGGCGATAATGATGAGTTGTAGAAGGTTGCGTTCACTTCCACCAAATCAAAGAACCGGCTATAGTATTCAAGTTTGCGAAAACCTTTCTCCTGTTTTGACGGATATAATGTTTTATTAAACGGCGGCAACTCCCAACCGCCCATACCAATAAAGATATCGTTAATAGATTTTGTTCCTATTTCTGGCTGCGTATTACTGTGTGCCACGGGATTTGATTGATCTGTCATAATGGAAATTGAAAAACATTATTTTTAATGCTCTGTTTCTTCTTCGTTAGATATCGGCAATTTTTTTATTCGGACTGATTCAACGGCGTTATCGACAACCTTTTCTGTTGTGAACTCAATACCGTTCAGTCGCATACGTTCGCCTACGGCTGGAATATGTCCAAGTTGTTCAATCACAAACCCCCCGATTGAACGGATGTCTAGAGGCGAAAGCTCAATGGAAAAGAGTCTTTCAACATCGCTCGTAGTGATATAACCGGCGACAACAAATTCATTCTCAGCAATCTTTACGACATCAGGTGTTTCTCGGTCGAACTCATCTTGAATGTTGCCGACAAGTTCTTCCAGCACATTCTCCAGCGTGATGATGCCTGCTGTGCCGCCATATTCATCAGCGAGAATGATCATGTGGGTCTTTTTCTGCAGACTTGTGGTCAGCACTCTTTCGAGCGTGGCTGTTTCTGGTAAAAATGTAGCGTCCCGAAGAACAGAACTCAGCGTAAAGTCTGGCTGCAGGTGCTTGTCTTGTTTAAATATGTCTTTGGTATAAACGATGCCAATAATATTATCAATGGTGTCTTTGAAAACAGGAAAACGGGAAAACTTGTTCGTACGCATTATAGTAATAGTCTCCTTAACCGGTGCCTGAACGGACAAAGCGATAATTTCTTTTCGGGGAACCATCGAATGCCGTGCTTGTTTCTGGTGAAAGTCCATAGCATTGAGCGCGATATTTCGCGTAGTAGTGGAGACGTGTGTGTCGTGGGCAAGAATCAAGCGGAGTTCTTCTTCCGTATGAGCTAATTCAGAATCCGTGGATGCCTTAATTCTAACGAGTCGAAGCAAGCCGTTGGATGAAACGTTCAGCAAAGTGATAAGCGGTTTGAATAGGAAGAAAAAAATCCGCATCGGTGAAGAAATCAAAAGAATAGTTTCGCTGGATTTTTGAATAGCAAGCACTTTCGGTGCTTGTTCACCAACGACAATGTGGACTGCAGTTATGAGCGCAAATGCAGCAGCGAATGAGACGCCATGAATGATGTTGGGTTGTGTAATCCCGATCCATTGAAATGTAGGAAGCAGCATTTTCGCAGCGAGCGGTTCACCGATCCATCCAAGGACCAATGAAGTCATAGTAATTCCCAACTGTGTCGCCGAGAGATACGCTGTCGAGTGGAGGAGTATATCACGTGCGATTTTGGCATGCCAGTTTCCTTTGATCGCTAACGGTTCAATTTGTGTGAGCCGCACTTTTACGATGGCAAACTCTGCCGCAACAAAAAAACCGTTGAGAAAAACAAAGAGAAGAATTATTAAAACATCAATAACGTATTGCCCGAACTCCATGAATAATCTTTCTATCGTTCAAGTCAATATAGTCGATTATGTTTCATGCTTCAAGAAAGGGTTTGAAGGCTGGAAAATGATAGTTTTCCCTTGATACTGGGCATAATTCCCGCCGTGTTACCGGCGCACTTGTTCAGAAGTCCAGCTCAGGTACGCTTCTAGGCGCTTAAGGAAGTTTAAATATGCAGTTGACCATTCGATTGGATTGTCGGGTCTGTTTTTGCCGAGCAATTCTTGAAATACACGTGCTACTTCTACAGCGATTTTCTTTTTACCTTCTTCAATGACAGCTTCAACGTCGGAAGAATAATACGCACGCAGGTTTCGGATATCCTGTCGAACACGAGCTTCTGGACCTTTGCTCGCAAAGAAAGATAAATCGGTGTTCTGACCGCCGGACATTTCGTAAATAAGCAAATTCCATTTTTCCATCACATCACGGAAATGGTTTTCGTTTTCGCAGATGTCCAAAGGCAGTTTGCGCAATATCTCTTCCGTTGTAAATGAATTGCGGAAGATCAGATCGCCTCCTACGAATTGTGACACAAGATTTACATCGGTGCGCCAGCCGAACACACGCTGTACTGCTGTGAATACTTCTCGTTCCTTGTCGCTTCCGGTATTGGCGGCGAGTTTCGATTCCCATTGCTTCGCCATCATTTTCATTTGGATCTCGAGTTCGTGGTCCACTTTCTCTTTTGGCGCATCAAGCACAGCCGCCGGAATAACTGTCTGCGATTTATTACGGTATAGTGCATAGAGTTCTTCTTGCTGCTTTCGATCTAGATCGTCGAATTTTTTTACGGCACTTGAACAGGATAATTGCTGTTCATCTGCCTGTGTCTGAAGCAACATCAATAACCGCGTGAAAAGGCGATCTTGGTACAAAGATCTGAAGTGAGCCATATCTGCAATGACATACAAATCTTCGCCGACGCAGGAAAAAACCGTGTTGAAGAGACGTGCAATTTTATGTTCACCAATCTTTTTATCATCGATGGAGCGCATAGTATAATCCACGCCTGCCATCGTTGTATCAAAAATAATTGCATCTTTACGCCGGTTGCAAAAACTTTGCGGTGTACCGACTTCAACATTTTTTATCCCCTGAAGCCGCAATTGAAGTTTCGTGTAAAGTGTCGGACCGGTGAACGGAAGAACGACTCCCACATCCAATGCAAAGCGATTAGGTTCCATAAGCGCATGCTTGACACATTCGATAACCTGTCTTGTGTGGAGTTCATTATAAGGCAGAATTTTTTTCTTGCCGGCATATTGCTTACATCGTGACTGAACTTTGCTTGTATCAAAAAAGTAAATTCGGCCTTTGGCCTTCGGCGATGTGTGAACATTTATCTTTTCATCAAACAAAACCGACGCTATAAACAATGATAATTTTGGAGTTGTAGCATAGTGCGATTTCATAAAAATGGACCAACGTGGATTTCGATCTGCCCACTCAAAGAGCCGATGCAGTTCGGTTGTGTGTGCAACGTGCAGAAAGATATCCCGCTGAAGCCAATACTCGCTTTGTTCATCCATAGAGACTGATTCGGGTTCCACCTGAAACGGATCGCCTGCAACAACAAATTTCTCCCTCGCCAGCGTCGATAATGCGGCAAGTGTTGGCAGGTTTACACGTTGAGCTTCATCCACGATAACGAGATCGAACTGCTGATTACGTATGGCAGGATCTATCAATGCTGCAGAAATACCAGTAGCAATGAAAAGCTTTGATCGAAGCAATGCTTGTTCGTCAACAGAAATAAAATCTTCTACTGTCTTTGTGACTTTCTCCAAGCCGCCCAAATCATCAATTCTTTTGCCGGTCTCTCTAAATTCCATTTGCTCCCGCGGGGTGATTGGTGCGTCGAGTTCGATCGATGTGATTTCGTTAGAGATCGTCTGCTGAATGGAGAGAAATCGTTTGTAGTTCTGCTGCTGCCGCGCTAGTTGTTCGTGTGCATGTTCAAGATCATTCTTGGAAAATCCTTTCTTCATCCGCTCGATAAGCGATGAATTTTCCAATTCAACTATGACTTGATTAAGTTGAGTAATTTCGTCCGACGCTTGTTCGATTTGTTTACGAAGCTCTGCCAGCCGGTCACGCTTCTCTTGCACCCTATGATAGAAGTCCTCATGAAGAATTTGCTTAATCTTAATTTGCCAGTAAGTGTTCAATAATGCAACGCGCTCTTGGAACACCTTGCGCTTTTCCGCTTTTGCAGTTTCCACTTGGTGTTCAAATGAGTACTGTGCAATGGTATCAAACACACCGGGTGATGGAAGATCGACACGCGCGGCAAACTTTGTCATCTTGATGCCAAGTTGTTCGCCGAAACGTACGGTATTTAAGAGCATTGAATCGACGTTATCGTTCGATGGCGCAACGAACAGTACCTTTCGGCCGGCTTTTATATAACAGAGCGCAGTGAGTGCTAATACGTGCGTCTTGCCGGAAAGAATCGGACCCCACACCATCGTGACCCTGTTCTGTAAAATCTTTTTCACCGTCTCGAGCTGTTCAGGCGGCGTGTTCGCAACACCGCTTGTTTCAAAATTAACGATGTGGCTGTTTTTTCTATCTGCCGGATCAAAAAGCACTTGCGGAATAGGCGATTTCACATCAAGTCTCTGAAGCAAATCGATAATTGGTTTGTGTTCGTCTTCGTAATTCCAAGAACATTTTGTCTCCGGTAGAGATGTACCAAAATCTTGCGGCAAAGCAACAATGAAAAATTGATTTTCTATGGCAATGATATTGCCGGTAACACTGATAGGTTGCTGCTGCCCAAACGTGAATGTAGCACGTTCTGTTGTGCGGAGAATAATGTCTTCGGGAATTTCAAAACGGTAGTACGTGTATCCTGCAAATGCACCGATGCGTTCGCCGCTAAACAGACGTATCTCGCGGCGAGTAGCTTTGAGCTGCTCAAGTTCTTTCTGAAGTGCTTCTGCCAGTTGTGTGAATAGTTCTTTCACGTTTGTCCTGAACGCTTCTTTGGTAGGTACACTTCACTTTCTTAAAGCACAATTCATCTTTCAAAGTATAACTTTTGTGAACAAAGTCAAGATGTTTACACGTGTGCATTTCGGAAAACAGATGGATTTGAACTGATATTTTATTATTCTCATAATGAGAGAAGCATATGTATAAATATGATGCAATAATTATCGGAGGCGGATTAAGCGGATTAAGCGCAGCAGTGGAATTAGCCGCCCGTGGTCGCAAAGTCTTATTGCTGGAACGACGTCCGCATTGCGGCGGACGTACGCATTCTTTTCTTGATGCCGCCACAGGTAGCTTTGTAGATAACGGCCAACATCTGATGATGGGATGCTACCACGCAACACGCCGATTTCTGCGATTGATTGGCACTGATCATCTTGCTTTGCCCCAACCATCGCTTAAGATTGATTTTTTATGTCCATATCAAGATCATAATCATTTTGTGTGTGCCCGGTTTCCTGCGCCTTTAAACCTACTTGGCGGGTTGCTTGGGTTCACCGCAATTCCATTTAAAGATCGCTTAAAAATGCTTATGGTTGCAAAAGAACTGATTAACACATCGCCCGAGAAAGAACTGGAATTGGATCATCTCACCGTAGAAGAATGGCTCACAAAGCTTGGGCAATCTGACATCAGTAGAAAGTATTTATGGGATGTCATTACGATTGGAGCGCTGAACAATTCTCCAAAGAATGTCTCGGCGCTGATGTTGTTCCGTGTTCTGCAAACAGCATTTCATGGTAGCAGTAAAAATGCCAGTCTGTTGATTCCGCATGTTGGTCTGAGCGAATTATTTGTCGATCCGGCGGTGCAATTCATTAAATCTCACGGTGGTGATGTATGCACCGGTATTGGTGTAGAAAGTATGATATTGGAGGGAACACATGTTCAATCAGTACGAACCTCAGCAGGGAAGAATCTTCGTGCGGAGTTATTCATCAGCGCAATTCCATGGTATTCATTTGAGGAAATTTTATCGACAAATCATTACACATCGATACTCGGAGATGACAAAGAAGATGTCATTTCAGATAACCATTTAAAAGGAAGTTTTAGATCTTCACCTATCATCTCCATTCATCTCTGGCTTGACCGGGAAATTACCAATCTCGACTTCGCCGCATTGCTGGAGACTCGCATCCAATGGCTCTTCAATAAAAGCAAATTATTAAATGAAAAAAAAGAAGTAACAGCTATTCGTCAGTATCTTTCACTTGTCATCAGCGGTGCGCAGGAATTTATCAAATTGAATAAAAAACAATTAGTAGAAATTGCGATGGAAGATCTACGGTGCGTCTTGCCACAAGCGCGGGATGCAAAAGTCATTCACTCGTTAGTGATTAAAGAGAAGCGGGCTACGTTTTTACCTTCACCTGGACTTGAAGCGCTTCGTCCAAATGTGCGAACAAAATTCGAAAACCTCTTTCTCGCAGGCGATTGGACTGCGACCGGTTATCCTGCCACCATCGAAGGAGCGGTGGTGAGCGGAAGAACAGCAGCTGCGTTGATAGGATGAATATACTAATAATGCTGTTAGAAATTTATTCACACTATGAAATGAATAGCAATTCGTGAAATCTGCAATCTGCGCAAAATCCATGCAATTTACTAAATCACCTACCAGTTATATCGTATCGTATAGGTAATTACTTTTTCATCATCCTTCTTTAGTTTCACCGGAAACTTGATCGTTGTCTGATCCACCTTCTCCCACACGGCATTGCTCTTCGTAATATCCCACTCATTCCAGCGCCACGGATGTTCATATACCATTACTTCCACAGATTCGGATTTATGGTTGCGGACCTTAATTTCAAATGTTTCATCGACAACGTGTCCGGGGACGACAACGCGGAAATTTTGCTGAGTGTGTTCACCAACGATGTCAAATGCGTTGCCGAGATAGAGTTTGATTTCTTCGTCTTTCGGCGTGTGGTCAATTTCATCTTCGCCCACAAATTGTTCCTTGCCGTCGTCGTCGCGTTTATAGACGCGCACTTTGCCTTTCGGCAGTGCAATACCAAGTCCGGCTTTTTCTTCGTTTCTGAATGTTACGAATACACCAATTTTTTTATTCGACTGCTGACCGAAGCTTCCCTGCTCGCGGTAGGAATAATTATTAGACCAGTACCGCCACTGATTGGACAGCCCGTCATAAATGAAAACTTTTTTAGCAGATATATTTGTTGCCGAAGTAAGTTCGATTTGTTTTGTCTCGTTATTGCTGACGTCTGTCTTGCGTTGAAGAGAGTAAAGTTTGTATTCAAAAAGTTCCTTCTGCTGGAATTGCGGGGCCGCCGCTAAATCCGATTCCATACGCATAGACTTTGCCATAGAACCAGCCTGTCCTTCCTTTACAAGATTTACGTCGCCTGCAACCAACTTTAGTCCTGCATTTTTAAATGATGCACCGGAATTGTTTGTGATTGTTACCCAGCCAGTCAAATCAACCTGTGCATCATTTGGATCGAGCAGCGCTACATAGTTGCAGCTCCACGTCAACTGAGCGGCAAGATAACTGATTTCTGTTTTATGTTCACCTTGTTTGGAATTTGTCACCAGCCATTCGAGCTGCGGTTTGAGGATCAATCCCTCCGGCAAACTTGGCAGAATAAGCCGCCCTCCGGGAGCGATTTCAATCTTTCCGTTGATCTCCGCGATCATTTGTCCTGTCATATAGTACGGTGCATTCCCACCGTATGGATTATAATTTGGCTGCGGCTGCCAGCCCGTAGCAAGAAGTATTCCTTTGACCGATAAATCCTTCTTTGATTCATTGTCCATTCGAATAAATTCCACTTCCTTGCCGATATATTTTTCCATGAGCTTGGCTTGGTGAACAAGGTCGTACTGATAATTTTGTTCAATCACTTTTACCGCCGACGGATCAGTAAGACTGGAAAAGTGAAGCGATGTACCGTCGATGGTGGCTGGAATATCCGGAATGATGATGCGGTTCAATCCTTTTTCCAGGTCAATGGTACGTTCTTCGCGGACGAGAGCCAGATTTTGATTATAGACTGTCAGATCGACCGATGTTCGCTCGCTGGCAGATTGTTTTATTTGTGCCGGAGAATGAAAACCAATAATGGTCAACCAGCAAAAAACGACAAAAGATAAACAAACATTCTTTTTCATAGCGGACTCCATAATATTTTTGAATGTAGAGTGCTAAGAGTTAATACAGGTAATATAAAAGGTGAACAAGCTCTGTTGTCAATTTCACCCAATCAAGTTGATGGAACAGTCTTGCGCGCTACTATTTTGTCCCACATCTTCATCAATACTGGTGCGACAGCAAGCGCAAGAAATGCTACCAATACTCCAACCACTGCATCCGTCACATAATGAAAACGGCAATAAAATGTGGAAATGTAAAGCGAGAGTACGATTGGCATCAGAACCCAGAATGACGGACGATGATATCGGTATGCCATCACCCACATAATTGTCGCGGCGGCTGTGTGCGGACTAGGAATAGAGCCACCAGCAAAATGGAGATATTTTCGCATGCACTCACCAAGAAATGTCCAGACCCAGCCATCTAAAGGCACGGTGTATAAATGTTTGATGTAATACATAGGACTCGCAACAGGAAAAAGAATGAAGCCAATATCACAAAGAATGTTAGTGAATCCGAGCGTGAAGAAATAATCCTCCATTGCCAGCTCGCCGCGCAAATAATAAATGATGCCGCAAAGAACGGGATACATCGGAACATAGATGACATAAGAAAACATCATCCATTCCGTTAACGGTTTAGAAATGAAGTCTTCTATCCATAGCGTTGGTTGCACAGTAAACACCCATTGCTCAAAATCGAGCACATAATCGTCCATCCATCTGCCGTGGATGAGTAACTGGAATTTATCGACGGCACCGAAAAGATAAGCATACGTCAGAGTCACCGTTGCAACACGCAGAAAGAATCGCCAGAATTTCTTCGTAGTTTTCTCGCTCAATCGGTTGAATAGAATGTATGCAACCGCAACGGTAATGTTTTTCAGGACCAACATCCACCATCCTTCGATCCGGTTGAAAAAGATAATCGCTAGTAAACTGAAGAAAGCAAGTGTTGCAAGAATCAATCCGTCTGTTGCACGGAGTTGGATCTTGCCAATTGTCAGTCGTTTGTTCGTCATAGTTTTTCTAATCTTAGAATACCTTCCGAAGGTTTCTTGAGCTGAACCAGAGAGAATCTTAGCAAGGCTTTCTTAGCCAAAGCAAATAAAATAATCCAGCGAGATTCCAAGTACCCAGTGCGTTATGATCGAAGGCCAGATTGATCTTGATCGATATACCATAATCCCCCATACAAGCCCGCCAAGAATAGAACTGTAAATCTCGCTGTCCGGTTTGCCGATATGCACGATGCACGAGAGCGCTACCTGCACAAGGATTGCACCCCATACGCCGAAGCGGTCAGTTAATCCAAATTGCATGAATCCGCGAAAAAATATTTCCCAGCCGAAGTAAAAAATGAGATAGGCAATGGCATGGATGGCAAACATCTGTATCGAGTCGCCGGCGCCTTTGTACAAAGGGTACTCTGCGATGTACTGCGGATCCTTTGCTGAAGGATAGGAGAGCGCTACCATGACGGCGCCAATAACTAGTGCTGCCGGAATCCAGAATTTCCAATCGCCAATTTGTAATCCGTAATCAGCAAGAGATTCTTTAAAAACATACTTAATAACGGCGATGGCAATTATGCCAAGCAGAACGAAGGCAGATAAGTAATTATACCACTCCGCTGTCATAGCAGCGCTGTTGAATAAAACAAACGTGTCGCTGAGATGAGTAAGGTAAAACGATTTCGAACCGTAGTATTTCCACGTTGTAAGAACAAGCGGTGCAAGGAGAAGTATTATCGCCGGTTTCTTGTTCTCTTTGGAAAAAAGTTCAGGGAGCGAAAAATATTTCTCGAAACTGATCATGACTTATTCTTCCGAAGTTGGCGTTGCTGTAAAATCCATTCGTAAGTCAATCGTATACCTTCCTTAAGCGGAGTAAAAGTATAACCAAGTTCACGTTCGGCTTTTGCGCACGAGAACGCCCAATCCTGTAAAAATGTTTCCACCCAGCCCCTCGTGATCTGTGGATAAACACCGAATTTTTCGGCCGCGAATTTCTGGATACCGCCGTAACCGAGTCCTACTCTAGGTGGAAGATTGATCTGAAAATGTTTCTTGCCGCTTACTTCGTCCACCAGTTCGTAGAAATGTTTCAGGGATGCATTTTCGCCGCCGATGATGTACCGCTCGCCGATGCGCCCTTTTTCCATTGCAAGGATATGCCCGCGTACAAGATCATCTACCAAAACATAATTCCCAATGTTGACACCGCGGTTAAGAAGAATCGGTACCAAACCACGGTCGTACTGATCGATCATGAGGCTGACAGAATTTCCTTCCGTTAATTTCCCGGGGCCGTACACGCGTGTGGGATTTACCATGACTACAGGAAATTTCTCCGCTGCCATTTTGAGTGCTTCTTTTTCCGCGATTGCCTTTGTCTCTTCATACTCTGTATAGTATTTCGGTGTGATGCGAAGCATTGTTTCGTCGCCGATCAAACCGGGCGTAGTAGGCCCGAAAGTAACGATGGTGGACGTCCACACAACACGCTGAATGCCGACTTGCCTGGCGGCATCGAATACATTTTGCATACCGAGAACGTTATGATCATGGAATGTTTTTGGATCTCGCGCCCAGTTCTTCGCATAAGCCGCAAGATGAAAAACGTGCGTGCAATCCTTCATCCCTGCAATGAGCGATTCGCGGTTCATAATATCGCCTTGCACCAGCTTAATACGTTCGTGATCAAGTCCTTCGCAGTTGCTTTTAGCGCGTGTCAATGCATGAACAGTGTGCCCCTGACGGACTAGTTCGTTCACAAGCTTTGTGCCGATAAAGCCGGTAGCGCCAGTGACAAAAATAGTTGTTGGCTTCATTCGTTCTTTCTTCGCGGCGGCAAAATTGCCGCCTTGCATAAATTTAGACTGTGATTAAGGTAGAAAAAAATGGTACGAGAGACAACGAAGAACTCTGAATTTTACAAACAACCTATGTTACAAGCTTATGTTACGCATTCAATGAAGGAAATCTAATTCATGAGTAACAGATTTTTAAGGAATATATGTTTTTCAATTATAACCTTATAGGGAAAATAATGGTGCAGCATCGATGTTCAAGTAAGATAATCCTGTCGTATGGGCGAGAATATTTCGATGGCCACAGAGTCTTCCAGCACTTGAGCTTCATGAACTATCCCGCCTTTGAAATTCCAGCTACTTCCAGGTTCGACAATAAAATCTTCCTCATCACTAGAAAATCGCAATCGACCCGAAATAAGATAGCCGGTTTGCTCTTGCGGATGTTGATGAGCAGGGATTATCGAACCTTGTTTGAGTTGAAATTCGCATAGAAGCGAATTATCTCCATAGGTCAATGCCTTCATGAAAATACCGGGGATAATCTGTTTGAAGTTCAATGGATCTGGTTTGTAAAGCATTTGCAATGTCCTCATTGTGAGAAAAAAGCGTAGTCTTATTCTGTTTCGTCTGTCCCGTCACGTTTAGAGAAAGGATCATCTCGCCTTCTGCCAACAAACTCGCTATGTGTTCTGGCGGGAGAACTAGCGGACAAGTCAGCGGGAAAGCGCTTGGTTAGGTGACAATTGTTTCATCTGAGCAAAACAAGTTTTCTAGTTTTGGAATAAGAACCTGCCTGCAAACGATAAAAATAAACTCCACTTGGCAAGCCTACGGCGTTCCATTGACGTACGTAATTTCCAGCAGACAACTCTTCTGCGAGCATAATTGACACTTCTCTTCCCAATGCATCAAATATCTTCAGTGATACAAACGATTTAGATGGTAGACTAAAAGAAATAGTCGTAGCTGGATTAAACGGGTTTGGATAGTTCTGCTCAAGCACAAATTTCGTCGGAGGAACTCCCTCTTGATCTTCGACGCCTGTAAGACCACCGTTCGAAGTATAGAGTATCAGTCCGGAATCACCAACAGCAAAACCATATTTCTCGTTGTAGAAAAAAATAGCGTTCACATTCTGGACTGTCTGCACAGTTTGGTCAAGCCATGTATCTCCGCCATTTGAGGATTTGTAAATCATGCCGTTGCTTCCACATACGTAGATCACATTGGCGGATGGAGCCGAGACGCTGAATAATGTACCGTCTCGCAAGATTCCCGTGGAAACTTCACGCCATGCAGTGTCGGACATCGACTTCCGCAAGATTGCCGGTGCAGAGCGTAGGTCTCCCTCGACTCCTACGATAAACCCCGCACCCCCGCCATTACAAAACTCTGCATCGAATGCTGCCGATCCCAAGCCTTGAAAGTTCGGTAAGATTTTTTCATTCCATGAAGGGGGTGGAATCACATACTGTGTGCAAAGTGAATAAGGTGTAAGCGCGTATTTGGAGACGCCAACAATAGTCGGGCCGCGATACGCAAAAAGCGAGCGGATTGGCCACGTACTGATTTTTTCAGCAATCCACGTTCTGCCGGTGTCTGACGTATTGTACACCCAACCGGAGTCGGCGCCGACGTAAACACTATTGGGTCCGACCTGAAGAGCAGATAAACATTTTTGTCTTCCCGGAATTTGATGCCAGATCCAACCCTTACCTCCGTTCGACGTTGTTAAAACAACACCACGATCTCCCACGACGATTCCATTTGATGTGTCAAAAAAGGAAACACCGCTCCATGGCTGGATGAATGAAAGAGGTGCAGTTACATCAATCCATGTCGTGCCGGAATTTGTTGTCCTGAGAATTGAACCATTTCTTCCTACGGCGATTGCCGTCACCGTATCGAGCATGACAACATCCGAGAGCGATGCATTGACACCGCTGTTCTGTAAAATCCATTGAGCGTTCAACATACTCACATTCGCCAATGTGAAAATCGTCATTAACAAAATTCGGAATAAAGCCTTCATACCAGTTCCTCCTTTCTTGAAGCTATCAAGCGGTAATTGCAACTAACGTCCGAGGCTATGAAACGTTGGGGAATACGTGGTGACGAAACTATCCGTCGTTACCAAACTTGCAGGCGAGCTATGCGCTTGTCTTACTATCAGACTGAATAGTAAATCCGCTTATTTCAGTCTTACAACAATACTTTTCATTTTCGCTTTTGCATTGTATCATCATTCAATGTTTTATTTTACTCGAATTGCTTTTTCCCCCGTTTATATAATAGTAAGTGTTTTTTCTTCAGAGAACTTCTTCTTTATTTCTTTTAAAATTTTTGACTTTCTGACGCTTTGCTTTCTTAATGAATTAACCATTCGTATTGGATCCCTCAATAAGTCAACATTAGTTTCACTGCTTGAATCTTCCCAAAAAATAGGTTCTTCTGAAATATTTTGTTTAAAAAGAACTGAAAGCATTAATAATTCAGTATCAAATGCAAAATTATATTCCTTTGCAAATGGCAATATTTGTTTCAGGGAAGCCATCTTGAAAGCTTTAAACCCATTCTGGGTATCGGAAAAATCAAGCTGAAGGAATAAATAAATAATTACATTGTATAGCCAGCTGCTAATATTTTCTTTAACGCCTCTGTTTACAACTGTAGATTCTTTATGCCACCGGCTTGATATTGATATATCATATCCTTTAAAAAGTGGATATATAAGGATACCGGTAAATCTTAAATCGGATGATATATCCGCATCTGTATAAATTGCAATATCATTTTCGGCACAGCCTATACTGTCTAAATTATTTAATGCTGTAATAACTGCCCCGCCTTTTTGCGAGTTAACTGCAATATCCGGGGCAAGTTCATGCAAAAACCAAACCTGGACACTGCCATTCTCCATCAATTCAGGAAATACTTTTAAGGTATAATCTTTTATAAGTTGGCCTGAATGATATTTAGTGTCATTGTCATCGATAAATATCAATCTCCATGAAAACTCTTTATTCCACATCATCAGCTCTTTAATCTGATTTACCTTTACCCGCAGAAAATCTTCTCCTTTTGGGTTCTCCTGGCTTTTCGGGTATAACCGGTTTTGCTCTTTATATACAGGGACCACAAAAAATATTGTTATTTTAGACGAAGGGGCAATATTTTCAAATTTTGTACGCGATATGTCCAGGTAATACTCCTTTTCTTTTGGAACAGGCTTGAAAATAAATATTTCAGATATGATGAAGTTTAAGATTACATTTATGAAAACAATATAAATTTGAGATAACAACGGTGTTACAGAAAGGTATTCTACAAGCAGGTAAGTAAAAATGAGGGTTATCGCGAGCGTAATAAACCTCCCTAAATAACTTAATAACAACTGCCTGCTTATTTTTGGATCCTGGTTCTCAAATGTCCAATATTTATTAATTGCAAATGTTATCATATTTACAATGAAAAAAGCGATGGACTGACAGATAAGATAATGCACACTTAATTGCAATAAGTAGGCAAAAATCAATACATGTAAAAGAGTATTGATTATACCGGTAAGGCAAAATCTAAGAAATCGGATCAGTAAACGCTTTTTATGCATCAGAAAAGGATTTTTTATTTGGACAGGTTAAACTTGTTGAATTTTATAAATTGTGAACTTTCGCCCATAAAATACTTTTTATCCATTTGTAAAGAATCAGGGGCGTACATCACCCTTATACCAGATTCAGCATTGCCATAATGAAAATTAGATAATTTAAAATTGTGATCTCCTTCATCTAAAAAAGTATATGTGATAATTTCCTTATCATCCTTATCGGGCTTTGTTCTATATAATTTAGTCTCATGATCAATAGAAAGTTCAAGATCGTCTAAAGAATACATAA
This sequence comes from Bacteroidota bacterium, assembly GCA_050015675.1. Taxonomy (GTDB): domain Bacteria; phylum Bacteroidota; class Ignavibacteria; order UBA10030; family UBA10030; genus Fen-1298. The sequence goes on from JBEKAY010000001.1 coordinate 98,078, forward strand.
ATACTTTATACCACCCCTTTTGCAAAACTTTGAATGAACCTTCAAAATTGACAAAAAAATCATTTTTATATCCCAGGTTTCCCAATGTATTATGTGTGAAATCATATTCAAAAGGAAAATTAATTGCATCTACCTGCAGTTTTGTAGTATCACCGGTCATTACAAGAGGGCTACTTTCTGTACTATGAGGATTATTAATGATTGTAACATTCACATTTTTAGCCATCGTCCATCTTTCAAACTGCGTAATCCCCAATTTAATGAGAAACAGTCCAAACAAAACGGAGATAAATATGATCAACTTATTTCTGTATTTTTTAAAATTGGGAACAACTTCAAATATTGTTTCTATGGCGATAACATAAACAGCAAAAATGTAGGCATATATATACCTGTGTTCCGTACTAAAAAAGTAACACACAATAAGAGAGCACAAAATAACCGATAACAATATGAGATATTTACTTTTATCAACCCGGGAAAATGGATGTGTGAAACATGAAAATACTACAATAAGGGAAAGAATAAAAAATAACCATTTGAAGGGATCTATCAAGATATCAAACCATAAAGCAGAACTGGTGGAGGGAAATAATGTGCCAAAATATAATTCCTTAATATCTGCAAACTTCTGAATAAGTATTGCAGGATGTTCTTTAATGAAGCGGTTTGCAAGATCTATAAAATATTTCCCTTCATAAATAGGGACCGTTGTCAATAATTTTCCATTTTCCGGACATTTTATTGTTCCGGGGGGATAGATCATATAAACATAACCATCAAATTCGCATTTTACTTCATAGCGTTTCGTGAATGAAAAATAATAATTTAACCCGCTTGATGAAGCAAGCCCTTTTAATCTGCCTTCAGATATATAGTTGTTTTCAACAATGATAAAAAATATTATGCAAAAAAAGCTAATTGTTACTAACGCAGCCTTCCATACCCCGCTGGATAAAATACTATGTTTCCAGTTTTTGTTAAAAGAGTTTGAATTAGACAATAATGCATATAATGCAAATGGCAAACCAATTAATCCATATCCCGGACGAACGCCTGTGGCAATGGCCAATAAAACTCCACTGACAACATAAGCCCAGTTCTTATTTCGAAACAAGTAATAAATTGCTGCTATTAAAACAGGTACTGCTAGATTCTCTGATAGGATAAAAGCGTTGAAATAAAATGAATAATAAGAACAGGTGTAAAATATTGCCGCACAGAAAGCAATGGTATATTTCTTAGTTAAGCGTAATGTAATAAAATATAAATAAATTGCAGAAAGAGAGGAAATAACAATGTTTAATCCTATAATAAATTCTAATTTGTAGTCAAGCAAACCAAAAAATGCCAGAACTTTAAAAACCCCCACCATGATAATATGATAAAGAGGAGGCCAAATGACCCATTGGTTGATAGTCCTGACATTACCATTATACCTTTCTAAAGCCCTTTCCCAATATCCACCCATATCGGAGTTAAGGTAATTTTGAAAATCTGTATGATAAAAAACAAAAATGTATTTAAGCACTGTTGATAAAAGTATGGCCACAAAAAACCAAAAAAACATTTTATCCTTTTGCTTCACATTTTTTATACTACCAATAATATTATTGATTATTGTTTTTATTTCGTTGAACGGTTTTACTAATGAATGGTTTTCATTTTCTTTTCGTACGCCTCCCTCAACTTTTTGTTTTCCGGCTATTTTTTTAGTTTCCATGTTCTTTTCCACTAATAATTTTTTCTTGACTTATCTCTCTTGCATGCCATCCAATGTTACGCATATGTTTTGTTGGGGATTTTCGAAGTACTTTACTATCACGGTACACAAAACTTGAATAGTAGCAAAGCTCGAACAGAAATAAATATCATAGGATAAAATTGTTGACAACAGATATTTTCTCTGATATCCATTAAGCAGGAACTATAAAAAACATAAAGGATAAAAGGACGAAAATAACTATTGCAAATAATCCAATCTTTTCTGCAACGTAAATATTTCGAACTTTTAATTGTGATAATGAATAAAAAAACAATGGGCACAGAGATATCAAAATAGGAAGGATATATCTAAAATCATTACTACATGAAAAAGGGGTTTTTATTCTTAAAAATAATAATCCGGCAAATAACAAAATAAAATTTAATATTAAAACCATATTTTTTTTAAGTGAAACAATACACATTTCTTTATTGGTAATTAATATCCCCATAATTGATACCAGGATTATAATTAAATAAAGAATATTCGTAAGCATTGCTATAGTATAATGATAGAATTTATCAAAAGTAAATTCTCCCCATAAGCTTGTTTTTAAAAGGAAGTTAAAAAAGAATTGGCGACCTGAAGAATCATCCCATGCACTAATAAAAGGTGTTTGTAAATATTTTTGTATATCCAAATAGGTGAAATTATACATTGAATTTCCTACTGCTAAATCCGGCGTTAAAGATTGAATATTACCAACAATTTCATAATTATGGTTTTTACCCATATTGTTAAACGAGAATAAAGCAAAAAGCGAAAGTCCGGCAACCAGAATTGATAAAAACATCCAATTACTCAATGACAATTTTAATATGTAACTGATTTTAAATATTTCATTTCTAACCAACATAAAACACTTTACCATTGTAAGTATAATGATTAAAGCAATTAAAATAGATCCATTAGCTTTACTAAACAATGTCAGAATAGCGAAAATAATGGATAAAATATGATATTTTTTTTGTTCTGTATCCCACCATCTTATGGTATAATATAAACCAATCGCATAGAACATATAAAAGGCCAAATCATTTCCTATTCTCACTGAATGTATTATCCCTGAAGGCCAAAATACAAAAAGTGCAAATAACAGGTAGAAATATTTCTTATTAAGATTTTTGAATTCAGAAAAAATTTTATATCCAAAAACAAGAAAAATAAGATAAAACAATATTGAAATTATTTGTGTGAACCTTTGACAATAATATACATTTATAGAGATTATTTTTAATAATTTGTAAAATGGAGCATTTATCAAATAATACAAAGGCGGTTGATAATAAATCCATCCTTCTGAAGCAGACGGTAATTTTAAATTGTCTGCAATATAAATTATATATCCGAAATGCCCTCCATCAACTGAATTATCATGACTCCTGGTATCTGGCCCTGTATAAGCAAAATAAAACACTCTTACAAGAAGTCCAATCAATAGTATAATAATTGCACCTTTTCTTATTCCAGCTTTTTCTAAAATAAAATATAATAATGCAAAGCTGTTTATTATAATTAGTATGGCCATCAGGACTAATTCAATAGAATAATAACTGAGAGTTATTGACAAACCATAACATCCACCATAGTCAACAATTTTAAATTCAAAATCATTCTTTCCTGTTTTTAAATATTTTCTTAAATCCAGGTTAAAATTACCTCCATAATGGTTTAAGCCTGCGTTATTAATACTTGTCAAATCAATGTTAACGTTATTTACTTTTAAATTTAAAATAGAGTCATCGGCATTAATAGTAAATTCTTTTGTTGTAAAAGGATTACAGAAAACATGGCCTTTTACATAAAACTCCTTATACTTTGATTCCTGATTTGAGGGGACTTTATAAAAAGGGATACTGACATTTTCTGTGTTGTTATCAATAGTTAGTTCAACATTTTTAAACTCGGGAATTATTGACTTAAATAAAAAAAGAATTAATACCAGCGACGCTGATAATAATAAATATTTATTCAGAAACATTTTAATATAGTTTCTGAAATTATTATTTTTCTTCATGATAATCTTCTTCTGCATTTACGGCCCAAATATTATCTTTTGAAAGTTTATTGGTTAAAATATTTTCTACAGCTTCCATGGCAGACAACATAGAGTGATCCATATTATTGTATCTATGGGTCCCATTTCTTCCAATTAAAAACAGGTTGTCAATTTTATCTATATAATCCTTTATCAAATGAAATTTATCATACGTGCCAAAATAAGCGGGATAAGCTTTTGGTACTTTAACCCTGCAACTGTCGAGGACATCATTCTTATCAATTATATTTATTTTTTCTAATTCATTTATTGCAAAACTAATAAACTCATCATCTTTCATATTCCATAATTCATCGTCTTCATTGCTGAAGTATTCCAGGCCGATCCAGACAGTATCCTTGAAATCTTTAACTAAATAAGGGCTCCAATTATTAAATATCTGTAATCTTCCAATTTTAACATCTTTTTCCTGAATATATATCCACAAATCCGGAACAATATTATTTATAGTTGCAATTTTTGTTTTATTTATAAGTTTAATTTTTTTCAATAATAACCCTACAGTTATTAAATTTCTATAAACCAAGCCTGAGGCAACATGCTTAACTGCATTATCCTCAATATTAAGACTTTTAATCAAATCTTTTACAGGCATTGAAGATATAAAATAATCGCTTTGAACAGATATTTTTTTATCTTCAGTTCTATCATATATGACTGCTTCAATAATTTTCCCATCATTTTTTTCTAATCCGATGACTTCATGGTTTAAAAAAATTTTGCCTCCCATTTCCTCAATTTCTTTTGCAACTTCCTGCCATAAATGTCCCGGGCCAAATTTGGGATATAGAAATTGTTCAATCAGGCTTGTTTCAGTATTCTTTTGACCAATAGAAGATTTGTTGGTTTTAAATATTTTTTTTGCAGCATGTATTAAAATTTTTGAAACAGAAACACCTTTAATTCTCTGGCTTCCCCAAGTGGGTTGTATCATACTGGGCGGTACGCCCCATACTTTTTCGGTATAATCTTTAAAAAATGTTTGATAAAGCTCCTTACCAAACCTGTTAATAATAAAATCTTCAAGAGATTTTTCACTTTTTATTGGAAATATTTTTATGTATGAATAACCGTATATGATTTTAAATATTCTTAACAGCCCTAAATTATTTAAAGTTGAAAGGGATAGAGAAATGGGATAATCAAAAAATTTTCTTAAGTAGAAAATTCTAGAAATCCTGTTTCTCACGAGCATAACCTTATCTTTCTTCTCTGGGTCGGGAGCATTCTCTATTTTTGAAAACTCCTTTTCTCTTTTTAGTATTATATCATCGAATGAAGGTTTTCCCTGAAGCGGCAGGATATCGAGCCACCAATTCATCACTTTTTCAGATTTTGAAAAGAACCTGTGCCCACCCATATCCATTCTATTCCCATTATGGTTATATGTTTTAGAGATACCACCGATTTCATTTGTTGTTTCAAATATGATGGGAACAACATCACTTTTTTTCAGAAATTCATATCCGGCTGTAAGACCAGCAGGACCAGCACCAATAATAATTACAGTTTTTGCCAAACTTCAAAGCCTTCAAATTTTGTTTAAATAATAATATCCTGAATAAAAAATTATACAATAATAACAGAAATTAACTTAAAACTTAAATAACTCCAAATTTTGTATTAAAAATGCAAATTACCTTAAAATTGATTTACTAAGTTTCTGCGTGAATAACCCTGATGCCATTGTGCAAATCAGTGCACTATGGCCTCCAGCTAAAATCCTAATATATAATCTATGATAAAAGTACGGCCACAAAAAACCAAATAAACATTTTATCCTTTTGCTTCATATTTTTTATACTGCCAATAATATTATTGGTTATTATTTTTATTTCGTTGAACGGTTTTACTAATGAATGATTTTCATTTTCATTCCGTACGCCCCCCTCAACTTTTTGTTTTCCTGCTGTTTTTTTAACTTCCATGTTCTTTTTAGCCAATAAATTTTTCTTGGCTTGTCTTTCTTGCATGCCGCCCAACGTCCGCGGCAACAATGCAGTGGCGCCAAACGATGTAATTGGATGATGGCACCATTGAGTGAACTCCTTTAACTAATATGTTATGCGTGAACGCCATTGTTGCCGCTGTTAGTTGTAGTTGCCGCTCATTTCAAAAGCAAAAGCTTCTTCGCTACACTGTAATTCCCAGCCTGAAGTCTATAGAAATACACTCCGTTGGGCAAGTTGCTTGCGCTGAAAGTTACCGAATGATTCCCCGCGCTCTGACGTTCACTGATCAGTGTTTGTAATTCCCTACCAAGTATATCATACACCTTCATAACCACAAGAACATTGTTCGGCTATCGATTCTCTCATTGTTTGTTGACGAGATTTATCCTGTTCTAATGTTGCTAAATGAATGGGACAACTATCACATGTCAAGCCGCAATATGCTAACATTATTTCCATTTTGTTGGCAGGCGTTTTTCTAATTAATGGCTTAACTTTTGAAGTTCTTGTTGAGCTTTAATTTTAAGATTTAGAGATTTTTCATCGTTAGGATTTAACTTCAGTACCTTTTCGCAATCCTCTATTACGCCAGTTAAATTTTTTAAATAATATTTGGCTAAAGATCGATTACTATAGGCATCAAAATATTTTGGATTAATTTCAATGGCTTTATCAAAATTAATTATCGCCTCTTGGAAATTACCTGTTGATCCCATTGCTATCCCTTTGCAGTTATATGCTTCTGCACTATTTGGACGTAGAGAAATAAATTTATCAAAATCATTTATAGCATCTTTAAAATTTCCTAAACTTATATTTACAACACCCCTATGATAATAGGGAGCCGCATATTTGTTATTTATAGAAATTGCAATATTAAAATCTGCTATTGCCCCAGATTTATCACCCATGTTTGATTTTATAAATCCCCTATTACAATAAGCCAGATCATAAGTGGGGCAAATAGCTATAGCTTTGTCAAAATCCTTGATAGCCCCTTGAAAATCATTATTGATACTTTTTATATATCCTCTGTTATGGTATGCAAAATCAGAATTTGAGTTTTGGGAGACGGCTGAATTATAATAAGTCATTGGATCAGAATAAGGACGAGACTTTATAAAGGAGATAGAACATAGAAATACAAAAATGACAACCATTAACCAAGATTTTTTAATATCTCCGTTTTCAAACCATTTCTTAGGAAGTGTAAATAGTACAAATAACATTATACCAATCAAGGGAAGAAAGAAACGATGATCTAAATATTCTATATGTTTCTGTTTGGATAGCAATGTTGGCAATATTAAAATTAAGAACCAGGAAAGACAAAATATTTTTTCTTTTTTTGACCTTTCTATGTTATGAAGAAATATGATAATAATTATTACTATTATCCCTAAACCAAGTAAAGTTTTAAAAAAAGAAAAACCTGGAATTGGAGCCATATCGAAAGGTAAGAAGAACTTTGTTATAGATTCGGGTATTGTTCGTAAATTTGATGGGATTGGTATTGGTATTAATCTAACCGCATTATTTCGATCTAAAAAATCCCCTCCAATTGCTTTGGAACGCAACCAATACCAAAATATTCCGGAAATAGCATAAAGAATAATGTTGAGAATGTATTTCTTTTCATAACGATTTTCAAATGCAAAAGTGAAGTAATATATAATGAACAGAAAAGGGAGAAATGCTGCAGTTTCTTTACAGAATAATGCAATTGTAAAAGCAGCCCAATGTAAAAACAAGTATATGATCTTTCCCTTCTGGAGAAGTTCTATGAGAAACAAAAATGATAATAAAGAAAAAAGTAACAGTAGCAATTCTTCACTTGCCACTATCCATGCTATCGATGATACGAAAAGCGGATGTGAACAATAAACCAACGTACTTAATAAAGCTAATTTTGGTGGTATTAAAAACCGCTTGAGCAAAAGAAAAAGTAAACATGCGATTAATCCTAAAAGCAATATACTAGTGAGGTGATACATCCATGCATTATTCCCCCCTGATAAATGTATATCAACCATGAACAACAATGTTTGCAGAGGACGATAGAATGGGCTAGTCTTTATAATAAATGGATCAGTTAGAAATGCTTGAGGCGCATTTCCAAAATTGCTCAAGAAAGCAATATTATTTAAGATCATGCCATCATCATCAAAATAAATAAAGCCAAAGCTAAGAGTTTGCAAGTAAAGCAATACGGGCAGGCAAAAAACGATAATAACGGGAAGGATTGTATCTTTCTTGTCTTTTAGAAAAGTAAAAAGTATTTGCTTCGAATGTAATACTTCTTTGTTGGCAGTTAAATTTTTCATCATTTTGTACTTTACATTAAGAAATGTAGTTTTTGAGACTAATTTTTTCGATCGTGTCTTTGCTGTTGTAAACAGGTATTACGACAGATAGGGATTTGTTTTCAGGTTTTAATTCCATTGAGTATTTTAATTTTTTTAGTTTGTGTTGATTTGGATAAAAAAAATACTCTTGAATATTACTTTTCATTTTTGAATATCATTTGTGCTATATTTTTTTGCCTTACCGCCAACGGTAAGTATATAAAAAGTAGGCGTTTGAAAGGCACTTCTCTTTTCAAGTTACACAAAGGCTAAAGCGGGCTGAAACTTTGAATTTACTACTATCCCGCCTATTTTTTGTATAAATTGTTGTAGTGCGTTTCTATTTAATTTTTAATGCTAAATCATTTTTAGTCAAGAATTACGTTGTTTCATTTTTTTCATCATAATTAAACAGTATTTTTGAATTTATCTTATAGTCCTTTTAAAAAAGATAATCCATTAATTTTCTGTTTACTTCTTTCTGCTCATTTCAAATCCAATTTTAATAGGGAAATCAGTCCCATTTGGATTGGATGTGTGGATATAAATAGAATCTTCGAAGTGGCTTGCCAAATCTTATTGAATAGGCTTCCATGGCTTATCCACTCTTTTAGGTAGCGCGTTTATCCTTTTCCTAATTCTATTAAGAGCTCCTATACTTATTTTATCTTTTTTTATAAAAAGAAAATCTCTTTCAAATTCAATAATTTGATAATCGTTTTCAAAGTTTGAAACTGCTTCTTCTTTTTCAATATCTTGCAAATGTTCGTGTTCAAAAAGTATAATAATCGGAGTATGTTTCTTCAAGTTTAGTTGTGATAATACTTTCCAGTCATAGCCTTCTGTATCGATATGAAGAAGCTCTAAATTATTAATATTGTTAGTCTCAAAAAGTTGATCAAGAGTTACTGTTTTGATTTCTATTTCTTCAATAAATGGTTCTAGTATACCGTCGAGATGCTTTATGATGTGTGTTTTATCAAAAGAGCCTAATTGGTCATACCAATTTGGGAGGTTTTCAAGTTTTTTGTTTGCTTCCTTATTAACACAATAGAATACCTGTTTTGATCCATCATTAATAGCTACATCATCAAAACGAAATCTGGAGTCGTTGGGGTAATTACTCTTTAATTTTTCAAAAAGATAAGGTACTGGCTCAACTAAAAGAACTTTCCATTTCGATTTTGTTAAAGCGAGATGAAAAATCGGATCTCCAGTTATCCCATTATTCGATCCGATTTGAACTATATCACAATCGGCATTTTTAATATATTTTTTAATTATTTTCGATACTATTTTTCTTTCGGGATCCAAATCTTCAGCTAATAATAGGTTTTTAGAATATTTTTTCATTTCTGCTTTATATGGTTTAATGTTAAATGCAACCTAAACGTTTTTGTACATTGTGAGTATAAATGCAATATATGGAGTTATGGGGCTTTTTTTATTCATTATCAAATATTTGTCGCATATAATCCTGTTTACTTATCATTAGAAACTCATCAATTATTGTAATCAATCTTATCATGGTTTCGCTGTTTTTTAAATCTTGATTAAAGATTAATTTATTCATTTTTGCTCAAATTTTCACCTCAATTACTGCAATTATAAATTATGGCATCTATTTCGCCTGATTGGTTTGTTATGTGCCATATGGTGTTTATATTGTTTTTGTCTGTAGAGCATTATCTAGAGGATTGATAATCTTGTTTTTGGTACTAACGAATTTGCGTTCATTATACCAAACCTGTTTTTGGAAAATTGTACTCAGTTTTTTATTCATTCACAAGAGGAGCTTGCTTAACTGTTTGCTATTACGGCATTATCAATACCACCGCTAAGTCGAACGCAAAGCGTGTGTTTTTAAAACAACAGCGCCTGACACATTATCAAATGCCAGGCGCTAGCGAGGCTAATGCGCTGTCGGGGAGACAGTGCATTAGAAATTAATCAAGCTCCCGTTCAGTGTCAACTACGTTTTCTTTAATGGTGTCGGGAGTAGCGCTTTACGCCATTTTAAGAATGGAGTTGACCTGCCCTCCATAATGCTGAGTTTGCACTCCCGCGTGCGTCCCGAGAAAAATTCTTGGGACGGGCGGGATTTCCAAATTAATGCTTGTTGCTTTAGGCAAAGCATCCCTACATCTTTTCTCCTCTTCGTATCGTCCAGAGATCATCGGCAAGATTACGGTTTGCAAGATACTCGTATTGGATTGTGAAATATCCTCTCTGTCCCCAGTCGGTTCCCCACGAGTTCCGGACAATAAATCGTTTTTGTACATCGTCATACCCAACGGCGAGCACGGCATGACCGCCGAGGGAGCGTTCGTTCGGCTGAGGCATTTGCACAACACCGGTGCGGGCAACTTCCTGCGACTCAAGACTCTCATATACAGTGAACCCGAACACAAACGGAAATCCTTCAGCAAGACACGTCCGCATGTCGTCAAGCGTTAGAATGCGATGGTACGATGTGATTTGGCGTTTCAGCGCTTCTTTGTAACAATCTGCATTCGGTTTAATTGCAAATTTCGAAATGATGTACGGCCAGCGCGTTTCCGAACACACTCCTTGGTTCTTCAACGTTTTAATTCCATCGCGTATCATTGCCCCTGCATCCGATTTGACGGTGCCTTCCATAGCCCGTTCATTATAATAGATAAACAATCTACTCGCTTCCACAAATGGAACACCGTCCTTTCGTTCGAGAAATTCGATTGCGCCGGCAAGAGCATTGCCCGTACAGCTTCCGAGATTGCTTTGGTTTTCCACCGGCGAACATGTCGGGCGCAAGTCGATATGTGGTGGAAGCGCTAAGGGAGAGGGACGCACTGCGCTGTAAAGAAGATCTCGCTGGTCGGGCACATCAGGAAGCCAGCCATAACGAAACTTCTGTACTGCCTTGGATTTTGTGCGTGCTATAGATTTGCGTGGTGTCATTGTATCCTCCTTTGATGAAAGTGTTGAAAAGTAGAAGTCATGAATTTTATCAATAACCTACATGATGTAAAACCATCGGGGCTATGAGGTAATTTATTCTACTACGAGTTCCACGTACGGCTGTCAAGTACTGGGGGAGAATCTTTTAAACGCGAAATATATCGAACAATCGACCTATGCTATGCGGCATATTTGAATTCATTCAGCACATTGCTTGTGTGACCAAACCGCATTTCTGCCGTTCTGTAAATAACCTCTTTATAAATCTTAAGATCGCGCAATTCGGTAGAGAAGTTACTATTATTCCCAAACGAAGTATAAGTGTGCGCAGCAACGCGCGTAATGAGAACACGCATGGAATGAAACTCATCATCTGTTACTCCACGTTCTGAAAGTTCTGAGGCATGCTTACGCGCGGCTTGAAATACTGTGGATGCTTCGTGAAGAATTTTTTCAGCGGACATTAAGTTGTTTTCCTCTTTCATTGTACTCAGCATCTTTGCCCATATCTGTGGATATGCATATTGAACGCCGCGTGCGGGTTCGGAATTTTGTATGTACATTGACATTACGATGTAATAAAACTCTTTCTAAAACTTTACAGTTCTCGTTAAGTGTGAGCAACCTTCGCAACTCAATATACAGTGAAGACGTATGGAAAAGCAAACTTGCCCATGTCGTATTATAACAAGTACGTTGTCGTAATTTCACAACGTGTTTCTGCAGCCCTGCGGCATTCTGTGAACAAGTTATCCACTCTCACTTTATCGAGAATTGATGAAAACGGCTATTTACCGTGACAAAATAAACACGCTGTGTATAAAATGAAAAACCACGGAAAAAATAATTCGACTGAGAATATTGATAAAAATTGCTCTTTGGTGATTATTACGTAAGTATTCCTAATCTTTTACTATACAATTTTGTTATGTTTGGATGTGTTAAAGTCGCCAAATCGTTTGCGTTTCTACGACAGTAGCTACACAAAAATCGCTACAAACAATTGGTTAAAATACGACAGACAATTAGTACGTAATGGTGTAGCTTATTGTGTAAATAACGACAAGAATGCGTTTTAATTCACTGACATAACGCAAAGAAAAGTGCTGGATTTATTGCGTTATTTTTACTTTTGTTGAAGGAAATGACCGCTTTAGTGGACGTCGTGGGTAATGTTGCCTTTGATCAAATATAAGGCTCAACGCAAATGTTGTAACGCACATTAAATTGACACTCGGTTTTTCTTTAGTAGCTTATCATAAGATGCATTGAAAGGACTACGATGTTTGAACTTTATAAGTCGCAATCCGACCGCTCCCCTCCTCACTATTTTCTGTTATTAACATTAAAAAAATTCTTGTCTATAGGTGGCCAATAAAAAAACTTTTTACTAAGGAGAATTAAAATGTCTACAAAGAGAATTGTTACCATTGCTTCTGTTTTAACAGTAAGCCTCATCATGCTTTTCATCTATCCTTCAACTGATAATTCCATTAATGCAGGACAAGCAAGATACACACAAAATGCAACTACTCTCACAAACGCGCACCAAATAACTATCTCATCGACCGATGTGCTCGTCCATTATTTTGGAAAGGACGTTGTAGAAAAAACCATGAAACAACCCGGCTGTGTAAGTGTTCGCATGTATTATGGCAAAAACGCAAACGGAAAAGCTGGATTCGTAATTGTTGGAGTTGATAAAAATGGCAGGGATATGGTACCAACTGTCATAGCTGGACCAATAGATCAGTGTCCAAAATGTTATTAATAATTACCATTTGCACGAAGGTGATTCATTTGCTATCTTAGGCAAAGGATACAAAGCGGTGGCTATTCAACACCATCGCTTTTTATTAAATATCGCAACAAATTTATTATCGGTTCGTTGATTTATATATCTCAAAATTTGCTAAAGATATTTATTAATTATGTATCATTTGCCTCCCTTAGCATATGTAGCGTTATTTAGCCAGGTAGTGCCGATCTGTGTTGGAATTTTTAAAATAAAGAGGATGCATCGTGGAATGAAAATCCTCTTTTTTTTTCTTGTAACTTCGTTTGTCGCAGATAATATTCTTATATGGTTCTTTCAAAGACATCCATATCGTTTAGGTATTATTCATGCTTATTTTCTTATGGAATATATATTTATTATATCTATAATTTCTATTTGGCAAGAATCTCATTGGATGAGGAGAATTTTTCAAGCGCTGATATTGCTTTACATTCTTTTTTGGATCGTGGCAAAACTCACCTTCGAACCTCTGAGCGGTTCATTTTCTCTGACTGCAAGTATTTCACAAGTCATTCTTTCGCTTGGCGCTGGATATACGTTATTTGTTGTTATCGGAAATCGAATACAAACCTTAATTCACTATGACCGTTTTTGGGTACTGCTTTCTTTCGTAATATATTATGCAGGCACACTCCTTTTTATTGCGTTGCGTGAAATTCTTATTCATTATTCTATTGAAACATTTTTTTTCGTCAATTCTATAGATTGGAGCCTTAAAATTCTTTTCAATGTACTTTTCGTAAAAGGATTTCTGTGCCCTCAGACTCAAACATAGTACTTAGACAATATGGTCATTTATATTTAGGATTTTTTAGAAACAACTTCTATCCATATAGCAAATGTTTCAATATCCATTATTAACATATATATCGCTCTTTAGTGTAGTTTTACCGATTGGTGTAGGAATTACAAGAATAAGAACCTTGCAGCAGGGGATGAAAATCCTTTTCTATTATCTGATATTTGCATTTACAGCGGACATTTATCTTCTGTGGTTCGCAAGGGGATATCAATTTACTCTTGGGCTTTACCATGTTTATTATCTCGTAGAATTTGTATTTATCATGTCTATTATTTCAATCTGGCAAGAATCGCATCGGATGAAGAGAATATTCCAAATTGTAATGTTACTTTATATTCTGTTTTGGATTATTGCAAAGTGTACTTTTGAACCTCTGACCGGATTATATTCAGTTATAGCAAGTGCTTCTCAGGTTCTTCTTGCCTTCGGTGCCGGATATACGTTATATTTTGTTATAGAGCATCGGGTGCAGCCCTTGATAAATGACTATCGTTTCTGGGTGCTTTTTTCCTTTGTGATCTATTACACAGGCACGCTTTGGATCGTTGCATCTCGAGGAAATTTCATTCATTATTCTAGAGAAACAATATTCATAATTGCTTCTTTAGATTGGGCTCTTAAAATTTTTTTCAATATACTTTTTGCAATAGGCTTCCTGTGTCCGCAGACTCGAACATAATACTTACAGCCGTCTTCAGTATCACTGCTGTAGTGCTTGGGCTGTTTTTATTTTTTGTGGTGATGATGTTGCGAAGCCATCGCAAAATCGAAGCCGCTCAACGCGAGCGGCTCCGCCAAATGCAACTATTTTCAGAAAAGCTGCAATCGGCGCGAGAGGAAGAACAAAAACAGATTGCCCGTGAACTACACGATGAACTCGGTGGCGCTCTCACGGGCATCAAATATGATCTGCTCTGGCTTGGTAAACATACGGCAATGAAAAGTGTTGTGAAAAAACGCTACCAAGCTATCCGGGCAATGGTCGATTCAACAACGAAAACTGTACAGAGAATCTCTTCCGGATTGCGGCCCAAAATATTAGACACCGTCGGATTGGCGGCGGCGGTGGAATGGCATACGCGTGAATTCACAAAGCGAACTTCAATCGAAGTAAAACTTCAACAACCCGCCACGATTCCATCCATGGGTGACGCGATGACAACGGGTGTTTATAGAATTATTCAAGAAGCATTGACCAATGTTGCCCGTCATTCAGAAGCGACCCGCGCTGAAGTGACAATGCGATTGAACGATGGCGAACTCCATGTGGAAATTGCAGACAACGGCAAAGGTATTGACCAGGCAATGATTGTTCATCCTGAGTCATTAGGAATTTTGAGCATGCAGGAACGCGCCCGGATGTTAGGAGGCAAAATTGCGATCACAAGCAATCCCGGGAAAGGCACATGCATCGTTTTGAGCGCTCCGATCCACAATGGAAATCAATCGACGACGGAAAGCAATTCACTATGAGAGTCCTTATTGTCGATGATCATGAATTTACGCGTGAAGGGGTTGTTCACATTTTGACCGACAATTTCAATATTGTAAAAATGGCGCGTGCAGGAAACTACGAAGACGCGATGGTACAAATACAAAATGACAAATGGGATATTATTATTCTCGATATCAATCTTCCGGGAAAAGGGGGACTTGAAATTCTTAGCTATATTAGAGCCATTGAATCGAAAGTGCCGGTACTGGTCTTAAGCATGGTTCCCGTGTCGCAGTATGCGCGCAGGATATTACAAGCAGGAGCATCCGGATACTTGACGAAATCCGAGCCGGGAGAAGAATTAATCAAAGCAGTGCGGACACTTACTCGAGGCTTGAAATATTTCAGCCCTGAGGTTCAGCAGGAACTTCCCGATATTATAGATGAAACTATAGACAAGCCAAAGTACCTTAATTTGACCGATCGCGAATTTGAAGTGCTGCGAAGACTGGCGGAGGGAAAAAGTTCCAAAGAAATTGCCGGAGAGTATAAGATTTCGATAAATACAATCAACTCCTACCGTAAGCGTGTAATGACTAAACTTCATGCAAAATCAAATATCGATCTGGTTAAATATGCTTATAAATATAAAATTATTGAATAGACATCTCGAAAAACTTAGAAGCCTTCTCTTCATTTTTTATCAATCTATACAATCCAAGCACATTGTAAAATACGATCACTGATCGGATTCTACAGCGATGCGAACTAAGCGGTTAAGCTATGTATCTAGATTCCAAGCATGTTATTGTGCACGATGCACAAGCGTTGTCGAAGCCTGCGCGGTCGGCATAATAATTACTTCGGCAATTTGTACATGCGGTGGACGTGTAGCTGCAAACAAAACGGCGTCTGCAATATCATCGGGCGTCAGCGGCGTCATGTTCTGATATATTTTTTTTGCACGCTCCGTGTCGCCGTGGAAGCGCACTTCGCTGAATTCTGTTTCCACTAATCCCGGATCAACTGTGCAAACGCGAATTGGTGTATCAACTAAATCCATCCGCATTCCTTTCGTAAGCGCATCGACTGCGTGCTTGGTAGCGCAGTACACATTTCCGCTGGGGTACACATCGTGCCCTGCAATGGAACCGATGTTGATGACTGTACCCTTTTTGCGTTCAACCATTCCGGGGAGCACTGCACGGCTGACATAGAGCAGCCCCTTCACGTTTGTGTCGATCATTTCTTCCCAGTCTTCTAACTTTCCTTCATATAATTTATTCAGCCCACGGCTTAGTCCGGCGTTGTTGACGAGAATGTCTATATGCCGCCATTCGTCCGGAAGTTTTTTATAAAACTTTGCTACAGCCCGGTTGTCACGCACATCTAATTCGCCAATAAATATTTCGGTGTTAAATTGTTTTTTTAACTCTGCGGCAAGTTTTTCCAACCGCTTTTTGCGGCGGGCGACGAGAATAAGTTTCGCGCCGGCTTCAGCAAACGAGCGCGCACACGAACGACCGATGCCGCTGCTGGCGCCTGTGATGAAGACGATAGAATCTGTAAGGTTTGTCATACTGTTAGATCTTAAATGATGGATGTTAGACGATTTGATGCAATTAGGTTCTTCCACGCAAGATTTTCCACTGGTCAACGACTCTGTTTCCCCTGGTGACATAGTATTGGTCAAAGTTTGCTGCGGTGAAACACGCGTGGTGTTCCAGGATTCTGATTTTATCGCCGACTTTAAATCGCCCTTTGATGTGTGCTACTTGTTCGGCAACCACTATTCCGTGTTCTTGAGAGAGGTTCTGTATCTGTAAATCGATATGAGTAAATAATCGTTTTCGTTCATAATCTTCGTAAATTGCGCCCATACCCATGTCGTTTCGAAGATGGGTCGCACCAAGATCTTTCGACAGCGCAAGCGCACCCGCATCGGTAAAAAAGAATTGCGCAGATGGTTGATGCGATATAACACTCGCCAGCACCGTTAGTGCACAATCGCCGACATTACAAACCCCGAGTTGCGCTTGAGTATAATCATGGAAGGCATAGTTGCCGGGCCTCATTTCGTTTACACCGTCCAGCGATTTCGCGAGAGTCATCGTCGGCGTTGATCCAATGCTGATTAATGGAACATTAATGCTCCTCTTGCGCAGACGTTCGGCAAAATGCACCATCACCGATCGCTCTTCTTCGGCGATCTTCATGATTTCATCTTTCGACTTTGCATTATACGAATGCCCTGCGTGCGCAAGTATGCCGTCGAAGATCATTGTTTGGGAATTCGCGAGTGACTGAGCAAGCTGTTCGGCTGTTTGCGAGTACGGATTGACTCCTGCCCGATGGCCGCCGCAATCGACTTTCAGCCAGACATGCAGTCTGCCACTGTGCATGGCAAAGGCATGCTCCAGTTGTGTGATCGCTTCCTGACTGTCGACAAGTACGCGTAGTGTAATTTTGGATGAAAGTGCAACGGCTTTCTCAGCATACGAAAAAGGAAACGGAAGAGCCCACGTGATATCGGTGAATCCGTTTTCAGCAAATTGTTCTGCTTCGTATAAGGTTGAAACAGTGATTCCACTGGCACCGAGGGACAATTGCTGTTTGGCAATTTTGATGCATTTGTGTGTTTTAATGTTGGGGCGCAGTGCAACATTCATTTCGCGTGCACGATTTTGCATGCGCTTTAGATTTTGCTCGAGGATATCATAATCGAGCAGCAAGGCAGGCGTTGGCAATTGGTCGATGTTCATTTATTTATGCAGAAGGAAGTGAATCTCAAGTTCGTTTCTGTCATCTCCATTGTGATGGCTTAAGTTAGCATTTTTTTCAGATATCTCAATTCATAGAAACGCTCCTGTTTACTTTTTGTATCTTTCATCAATGGAAATACCATATAATAATCCAACACTCTCCGAAACCAGATTGAGGTATTACAGAAAAAGGTAATGTTCTTTTTCCATGAACTCAATGAGTGAAACAATCGTTCCTGGTATATTCATTTCCATAATTACGCCTGTATATAGAATAGTTCATTTATGGAACTAACGCATTCTTCGTTCGTCAAATTTATGCAATGTATCGATGAATAAAGAAACTGTCACATGGCAAAGGGAAGAATGATGGGCGCAACAATATCGAAACGACGGCTGAGCTTATCCATGTCACCTCATGTATTATTGGTAATGCCGCTACTATTAATCCTGCTAAACGGTTGCAGCAGCGGTCTTAAACTTACCAGCGATTGGCAGCAGGGTGAGATAAATATTGATGGCAGCGATTCTGAATGGCAGCGCGGATTGTATTACGACAAGGAATCCGATTTTGTTTATGGCGTGCGAAATGATGATAAGTATGTCTACATTTTTTTGAAAACGCAAAATCGTTTTACGCAAATGCAAATTATGGGACAGGGGTTGACAGTGTGGTTTGATAGAGAAGGTGGAAAAAATCAGGCATTGGGCGTCCACTATCCGATAAGCCGGCAAGAAACACATGCCGGATTTTCTCCTGATAGCAACGAAGAAAAACTTCACACATTTCTTGATCAAGCGTTTCCTGAATTGGAAATTATTGGTCCAAGGAAAGAAGATATTCAACGGTTCTCAGCGTTGGAAGCGCCAGGTATTCGTGTAAAACTCAGCCGTACACGCGAGACATTAGTGTATGAATTGCGCGTGCCATTAAAGAAAACATCAGAGCATCCATTTGCAATCGAACCAATTTCAGGGAGCCGCATTGGAATTGAATTCGAAACAGGAGAATTCAAACCGGAACAAAGTAAAGGCGGCATGCGCTTAGGAAGCGGACATGACCGTGGCGAAAAAATAGGTGAAGATAATGCTACAGAAGGAGGCGGTGTCGGTGGTAAAAGATTTCGCGGTGGTGGAGATCAAGGCGGCCGTTTCGGTAAAATAGAAAAGACAAAACAAATGGAATTATGGCTATCTGTTCAATTAGCTCAATCTACGTCGTAACTGATGTTACGCAAAACCATCTTTTATGCTGATAAACATGGAATGTAATGGAACAAAGTACACCACCCCCGCCTGCCGGCGGGCAGGCATTTCTCCCCTCCTCGTTTGAGGAGGGAAAACCCCGACACGATATAATATCGTGGCGGGATAGGGAGGTGGACAACCATATAAAAACTATAAATCCTTTAATAAAAATTATTCTGTGTGTAACATCAGATCGTAATAAGAGAGGGGCAGAAATAGATCACAGCATCATTGCTTGTGTGCGGGGCAACTTTTATCGATCAACAGACTCAACTTGCAACTTGTCCTTCTTCTCGCTAAGTTTCTATCGGACAATGTATGGCTCGCCTTATGCTTAAGACAAAGACTCTTGCACTCCTAACTTCTTGCTTCATTTTTTTATGTGCCGATTGCCAATCACAAAGCGAACGCATTGACCGCCAGCCCGCCGTTGCAGGATCGTTCTATCCAGCCAAGCAGGAAGAACTCAGCGCGACACTGAAGCAGCTTTTTACAAATGCTGTTCCGTCAAAAGATATTCAAAATGTTCTTGCCATCATTTCTCCACATGCGGGATATGTATTCTCCGGAGAAGTTGCAGCATCGGCGTTTAACCAGATTGATCCGACGAAAGAATACGAGAACATCTTCCTCCTCGGTTCAAGTCACTATGTTGCTTTTGAAGGGGCATCGATTTACTCGCAAGGCAATTTTATAACACCGCTTGGCACAGTGAAAGTGAACACCAAACTTGCCAATCAGCTTATCAAGAATAACAGTATCTTCTCCAATCGAACGGATGCGCATGCCCGCGAACACAGTTTGGAAGTTCAACTTCCGTTTCTTCAATATCGATTGAAAAAGGATTTTAAGATTGTTCCCATTGTTCTTGGAACACAATCTCCAGAAATCTGCCGGCGAATTGCCAAAGCCTTGCAACCATATTTTAACGCGAAGAATCTTTTTGTCATCAGCACAGACTTTTCACACTATCCATCTTACCAGGATGCAAAGATCATCGATAAAGCAACTGCCGATGCAATTCTCACCAACTCACCGGAAAATTTGATTAGCTCGATGGCGAATTATGAACAGAATGGTATTTCCAATCTTGCCACCTGTCTCTGCGGTTGGACAAGTGTGTTGACGTTGATGTATATGACGGAAGGAAATGGCGATGTTGAGTTCACTCATATCCAATATAAAAACTCAGGTGATACAGAATATGGAGAGAAGAACCGAGTTGTCGGCTATAATGCAATCGCTGTTTCATTGAAGGAGAAGAAGAGACGGTCGGAGTTCAGACTTAGTGATAAAGACAAGAAAGATTTGCTGGCGATTGCGCGTAACACAGTTGAGTACTATGTGAAGAATCACGCGAAATCTGAAATAGACGGGAAGAATCTGTCATCGATATTAAAAACAAACTGCGGCACGTTTGTCACCCTGAAAAAGCATGGCAATTTGCGCGGATGCATTGGACGCTTCGATGCGAGCGAGCCGCTCTACAAAGTTGTGCAGGATATGGCAATTGCATCGTCAACACAAGATTACCGTTTCTCGCCTGTCGAATCGGATGAAATTCCCGAACTTGAAATAGAAATCTCCGTGCTTACACCGATGCGGCGCATCAATTCCATCAATGAAATTAAATTAGGCAAACACGGTATTTATATTAGAGAAGGAAACCGTTCTGGAACATTCCTGCCGCAGGTGGCAGTGGAAACCGGCTGGACGAAGGAAGAATTCCTGGGTCACTGTGCGCAGGACAAAGCAGGCATTGGCTGGGATGGTTGGAAGGATGCAGAGTTATATATATATGAGGCACTCGTCTTCAGCGAAAAAGAATTTGGACTGAAATAAAATTCGACACATTCCACGAGCCATGAAACACCAATATTTTCTCGTTGTAACTTGACAATGTCATTCACCTGTGGTATAATATATACCACACATTCAGGAGGAGTTATGACATTCGGAGAATTTGTACGCGAAAAAAGAATTCATGCAGAAATGAGCTTGCGCGAATTTTGCCGGCAGGCAGAACTTGATCCAAGCAATTGGAGCAAAGTAGAACGCGACCTGCTTCCAGCGCTCGGAACACGTGAATCTTTAGAGAATATTGCTAAGCTACTAAAGCTTAAAAAAGGTTTAACGGATTGGGCAACATTTTTTGATCTTGCGGCAATCTCACAGCAACGCATACCGGATGATGTCTATAAGGATGAAGACGTTGTTGCTGCTTTGCCAGTGTTCTTTCGAACGGTGCGAGGAGAAAAACCAAGTGAAGAAGAACTCGATAAATTGATTGCTCTTCTGAAAAACAGATAACCATGCCTCCCGATTTTTCGAAGATCATCATTCCGTATATTTCTGATGAAGTTATTTTACGAAGAATGGATGCCGAGAATATTTATCCAATACAAGACTGAAAAAGATTAGTATGAAACTGGCAATCATCTCTCCCGCAAAATCTCTAAATAAGGCATACCAAAAACAACGCATCGGTCGCCAGCAAATTGATCTTTTCAAGGCCAATCTTCAAAAGCTCTTCCAAAGTATGAATGAAAACGAAAGCGAAGAGCATCTGAAAAATATCGTCGCTGACTTTCTTAAAGAGACCTATTACAAAGACGTTCATTATATCAATACAAAAGATCGCGCCGACCTTGTTATTCATAATGGAAGAACCTCATCTGATCCGGTTGGTATTATTATCGAGGCAAAGAAACCAAGCAATAAGTTAGAAATGGTTTCCCAAAAGGAACCCAATGTAAAAGCGCTCCACGAGTTAATTCTGTATTACCTACGGGAACGTATGGACGGAGATAACCATGAAATAAAATACCTTATTGTCACAAATATCTACGAATGGTTCATTTTCGATGCAGTATGGTTTGAAAAGAATATTTATCGCAATGCCAAGTTATGCAAAGAGTACGAGGAATGGAAGGTAAGCGGTCACGATACAAAATATTTTTATGAGAACATTGCCGCAAAATATCTCGATGCTTTGGAGAGTGATCTTTCGTGCACATATTTCGATCTGAAAGAGTACGAGAAAAGCATCCTTAATGCAAAAAACGGGGAAGACAACAAGCTAGTAGAGTTGCACAAGATTCTTTCATCAGAGCATTTATTTAAGGAACCATTTGTTAATGATAGTAATTCCTTGAACAAGGAATTCTATAATGAACTTCTTCATATTCTCGGATTGCAGGAAACTAAAGAGGGCGGGAAAAAACTTATTGCGAGAAAGCCGGAGGCGGAACGCGACGAAGGATCGTTGATCGAAAATACTCTCCGAAATCTTACTGTCCGGGACCGATTAAAACATATTGAGAATCTATCGCATTACGGGACAACAGAAGAAGACCAATCATTCAGCATTGCGTTAGAACTTTGTATTACGTGGCTTAACAGAATTCTCTTTCTCAAACTGCTTGAAGGGCAATTGGTCATTTATCACAAGGGGGATGAACAGTATTCTTTCCTCACGACAAAACGAATCAGCAATTACGTTGACATAAACGAATTGTTCTTCGAAGTGCTAGCACTGCCAGAAGAGAAACGAAGCCTTTCGGTGAAAAAGAAATTCGGCGATCTGCCATACCTTAACAGTTCTTTATTTGAAGAAACATTGTTAGAAAGCAGCGCCTTTGTCATTTCGGAACTCAAGGAACGTCACGAGATTCCTATTTATTCCGGAACCGTCTTGAAAGACAGCAAAGGAAAGAGAATCACTGGAACGAAAAATACGTTGCACTATTTTCTAGAATTCTTAGAAGCATTTGATTTCTCCAGCGAAGGCAAAGGAATTATTCAGGAACAAAACAAATCCATTATTAACGCTTCCGTACTTGGGTTGATCTTTGAAAAGATCAACGGATATAAAGACGGCTCATACTTCACTCCGGGGTTTATCACTATGTATATGTGCCGTGAAACTTTGCGCAAAGCAGTGGTGCAGAAATTCCGGGGTTCTGGAGTGAAGGCATATCAAAAGATCGAAACGTTTGAAGATTTGCAAGATGCTATTGAGCATACAGAGAAAGACATACGAGCACAGGCAAATGAAATTGTAAACTCTCTCAAAGTATGCGATCCGGCGGTCGGGTCAGGACATTTTCTTGTTTCCGCGCTCAATGAACTGATCGCTATAAAAAGCGACCTGTGCATCCTCAACTATCGGAACGGTTCTCGTGTAAAAGACTACAACATTGTGATCGAGAATGATGAGCTCATTATTAGCGGCAAAGAAACTGACGAACTGTTTGAATATTCGCTCAACCAAAACAATAAACCGATTGAAGAACTGCAAGCATTGCAGGAAGCGCTGTTTCATGAAAAACAGGCGCTGATAGAAAATTGTCTTTTCGGTGTGGATATTAATCCCAAGTCGGTTATGATCTGCCGTTTGCGACTCTGGATTGAATTGCTAAAACATTCTTACTATACAAAAGAGAGTAAGTATCAATCGCTTGAAACACTTCCGAATATCGACATCAACATCAAATGCGGGAACTCGCTTATCAGCCGGTTTGATGTTCAGGCTGATTTGAGTGATATATTCCGAGATAATAAAGGTCTATTAAGCCAATATCGGATTGCAGTTGCTACATATAAAAATAGCACTTCCAAAGAGGTCAAAAAGGAATTGAAGGTTTTGATTGACGGCTTCAAAGAAAAGATTGTCAACAAATTCTATCTCAATGACCCACTTAACAAAAAGCTTCACAAGTATAAAGGACAGCTTACGCTTGTTGAGAACAAGGCTGAAATTGGAAATCTGTTTGAGAAACTTGCAGAAAAAGACATAGAAACAGACGTCAAGAAACTTAAGATGTTGATAGCAAAAGTCGAGCAAGAAATTGAGATGATTAAAAGTAATAGAACATACAAGGATGCGTTTGAATGGCGGTTTGAATTTCCTGAAGTATTAGATGAAGAAGGAAGATTTTTAGGGTTTGATATGGTAATTGGAAATCCCCCTTACGGTGTTGAATTTCGAAAGGAGGAGAAAAGATATTTTCAGGAGTGCTATGAAAGTGCACAGACGATTTCAGGTAAATGGAAAGGTTCTACCGATTCTTTCTCCATCTTTATAGATAGGGGCTTAACTATCAGTAATCAGTATTCCGGTCTGTCGTATATTGTTTCTATGGCATTCACATCAAGTGAAGCAATGACAGCGCTTCATTCAAAAATATTTAATACTTGCGAGACTATAAAGGTATCGACATACTCTAATAGACCCCATAAAATATTCGATAGCGCTGATCAGCGTGTCGCAATTATATATCTTCAAAAAACGAATTCGTCCAACAAAATAGTCTTGACATCTAAATTAAATAAAAGGTATAAGGAAAAACCAGCTCAAGAATTGATAGATAACCTGTCTTTCGTTAATGCTAAGCCGTTTTTATTAAAAGGAAGAATACCTAAAATCGGAACGGACATAGAATTATCAATTCTTTCGAAACTCTTTTCAATTGAAACAAAATTATTAGATATAATTGCAGAGGATGGATTGCCCCTATACTATCGAGCTGCGGGTGGCAGGTACTTCAATATTGTCACAAATGTCGCTACTGGGTCAACGCAGGAAAAACCGATTAAAATAAGACGTGATCTACGTGATGTTGTTGGCGGTATTCTTAGCACAAATCTCTATTGGTGGTTTACACATATTTATTCTGACACATTACATATAAAATCATATGAGCTTGAAGTATTCCCAGTTCCTGTAAGTTCATTAAGAAAAAGGATAATCACAAAAATAGAATTATTATATAAAAAATATCTCAAAGATTTGGAAAATAACTCGAGAATAATTAAAGCTGATTACAGTACTATTGATAGTTTTAAAGAATATCGAGCGCGAAAGTCAAAACATCTTATTGACAAACTTGATTGGGCAATCCAAGAAGTTTATGGACTGACAGATGAAGAAGTGCAATTTATAATAAATTACGATATTGAATTTCGTAATGATGAACAGGACGAAGAAGGCGCCGGAGCAATAGATCGATGACATAGTATATAAGCTGTACGGGTTAACGGAAGAAGAAATTGCAATTGTAGAAGGAAAGACAACCACCCCTTAATCCCCTCCTCAAATGAGGAGGGGAGGTTCCGATGTCAATCGGAACAGGGGTGGTGGAAAAAGCAATGGCTGAACATTACAACAAATCAATAATGAAGCAGCGGCGAAAAGCGTTAAGGAAAAATCTTTCAAAAGCTGAAGCGATCATGTGGAATCATCTCTCCCGCAGACAGATGAACGGATATAAATTCAGGCGCCAGCACAGTGTCGAACAATACGTGATTGATATTTATTGTCCCGAATTAGAACTTGCTATTGAAATTGATGGTGACTCACATTTTATGCCTGGTGCAGAAGAACAAGATAAAGCCCGCCAGGAATATATCGAATCATTTGGAATACAGTTCCTCCGTTTTACAAATGAAGATGTGTATAAAAATATCGATGGCGTGTGCAAGACTGTTTTTAATAAGATTAGAGAGATAAAGATGATGGAAATGAAATCTTGAACCAAATAGTATTGATGGAAACAATGAAACAAAAGAATATTTCCAAGCGAGAATTTCTCCGTCGGTGCACTCTTTGTACGGGCGGACTTGCCCTCGGCGCATACAAATCAAATTGCTCTTCATACTTGCTGACGGAAGAAGAAAAAAAGATTGTGGAGGGAGGAAATAAAAACGATTTCAGATGAATCACTTTTATTGATTTGACCTGCAGTTATTGGCAAAGAACTTTCTTACATGAGAGATACTTAGAAGTAACATGGCAATAAAAAAAGAGAAAACAGCAACAATACTCATTGTCGAAGACAGTCCGACGCAAATACTCATACTTAAGAATCTGCTTGAGAAAAATGATTTTAATGTCGAGCGAGCAGTCGATGGTGAGGCGGCCCTTTCTTGTGTTCGAAAGGGTAAACCAGATCTCATCATCAGTGATATTTTTATGCCAAAGATGGACGGTTATGAACTTTGCCAAGCTCTCAAGCAGGATTCTCGTCTCAGGTCAATACCGGTTATATTGCTCACCACTATGTCAGCTTCAGAGAGTATCGTCAAAGCACTGAATACCGGCGCCGATTATTTTATCCCGAAACCATACGATGAGAATTACCTCATTTCAAAAATAAAATCCATTCTCGCAACAAAGGATTTGAACGAAAATCTTGATTACAAAGAAACAATGGAAGTCGTGGTAGATGGTATAAGGCATACGGTTACTTCAAACCGTCAGCAGATTTTGAATCTGCTTTTATCCACGTACGATGCCGTGGTTCAGAAAAACAATGAACTCGATGAGACACAGAAGAAGCTCCACGAGACGCAGGCTCAATTAATCGAGAGTCAACGCCTTGCGGCGATTGCAGAAGTTGTGAGTACTATATGCCACGAAATTAATAATCCTCTCACAGCAGTTATGGTACCTCTGCAATCACGCTTACGGCATGACCTGCCGGAAAATTATAGAAAGGATTTTGAAGGATGGCTAGAAATGCTTAATAGAATATCCGTTGTCGTTAAGAAACTGTCGGGGTTAAAGACATCCCAAACGATTTCGGCTGGCGGAGAGTTCAAGATGATAGATCTTTCATTAGAAAAAAATATTTCTTCCTGCAAGGATAAAGATATCGATAAAAAATAGTATGATTTTACCTGAGAAATCCATTTTATTCCATTGATGTTTATACAGTTCCTCCGTTTTACTAATGAAGATGTGTATAAAAAAATCGATGGTGTGTGTCAGACTGTTTATAATAAAATTGAAGAGGTTGCGATAGTGAAGGGAAAATGCTGGACTGAACAATATTGATGGAAAACAATGAAACAAAATAGTATTTCCAAGCGTGAATTTCTCCGTCAGTGCACTTTCTGTGCCGGTGGACTTGCCCTCGGCGCATACAGACCGAATTGGTTTTCACTTCCATCGAACAACGATTTAGGAAAATGGAGCAAGGAAGCGCTCTTCTACACAAAGACTGCTGATGGGTTACAGTGTGAAAAATGTCCGCAAGGCTGCTTGTTGAACGACGGCGATGTCGGTTTTTGTAGAAGCCGCGTTGCGAGCAATGGAAAAATGTATACCATCGCTTATGGTAATCCATGTGCCGTGCATATCGATCCAATCGAGAAGAAACCGTTCTTCCATTTTCTGCCTGCGACACGCGCGTTTTCCATCGCCGTCGCAGGATGCAATTTCCGGTGTCTCAATTGTCAAAACTGGCAAATCTCACAAGTGAGTCCTAAAGAATCCGACAATGTTGACTTGATGCCGGAAGAAGTTGTCAAAGCGTGCATTCATTCCGGTTCTGAATCCATTGCATACACGTACTCCGAACCGACAACATTTTACGAGTACGCATGCGATACAGCAAAACTTGCACACAATAAAAAGATCCGTAACTTGTGGAAGTCGAATGGATACATGAACGAAAAACCTTTGCGGCAATTGTGCAAGGTGCTCGATGCGGCAAATATCGATCTGAAAATATTCGATGAAGAAATTTATAAAAAGCTCAGCTCTGGTAAACTAGCGCCTGTGCTCAGGACGTTACAAGTGCTTCGTGAAGAAGGTGTCTGGCTCGAGATCACCAATCTTGTCATTCCAACGTGGACAGATAATTTCGATACTATCAAACGAATGTGTGAGTGGCTGTGCACCAACGGCTTGTCCGATGCGCCGCTGCACTTCAGCCGGTTCACGCCGCTGTACAAACTCAACCAGCTTCCCTCCACGCCGACCGCGACATTAGAAAAAGCCTACGACATTGCATCGAAGTCGGGGATACAGTATATTTATTTAGGGAACGTTGCAGGCCATTGGGCAGAAAACACCCTTTGTTACAAGTGCAAGAAGATCATCGTCGAACGAAGCGCGTTCACCATCCTTGCCAATCACATTGTAAAAGGGAAGTGCAAGTTCTGCGGAGAAAAAATCCCCGGGGTCTGGAGTTAATCAGGTTTTTTTCTATCTTTCATATATGTCAAAATCACCGAGCCGCAAAGGAATATATAGGTTTTTCTCTTGGCGCACCTTGGCGTCTTAGCGGTTTATATTTCTTTGAAGAAAGGATTTACAAATGGCAACACCTGAATTAGTTTTTTTTGACGGCAAGATAGTTCCATATAGTGAAGCGAAAGTTGGCGTGCTGACGCACGGATTGAATTACGGCACAGGTATTTTCGGCGGTATCCGCGGCTACTGGAATGATGAGGAGAAACAGATGTTTGTCTTCCGCCCGCTCGACCATTACAAGCGCTTTCTTGATTCCACAAAACTGCTGCGGATGGAGCTTCCGTACACCAAAGAAAGTTTGACAGAAGCGACGCTTGAGCTCATCCGAAAACAAAATTTTCGAGAGAATGTCTATATTCGCCCGCTGGCATTTTATGGCGACGAGATCATCGGTGTGCGGCTGCATAACCTTACACCGCGGCTCTCGATTGCTGCTGTTCCATTCGGACGTTACATAGAGCAGGAAGAAGGTGCGCACGTAACGATTTCCTCCTGGTGGCGTGTGGAGGACAATATGATTCCTGCGCGCGGGAAGATCGTTGGTGCGTACGTTAACTCCGCGCTCTCCAAAACCGATGCGCAGCTTTCTGGGTTTGACGAAGCAATTGTATTGAGCCAGAATGGCCACGTCTCCGAAGGTTCTGCCGAAAACATTTTTATGGTGAAGAACGGCGTATTCATAACGCCGCCGGTGACGGATAATATTTTAGAAGGCATTGTGCGTCGTACGTTCATACAGTTGATACAGGACGAATTGGGAATGGAGGTGCAGGAACGCTCCATCGACCGGACGGAATTGTTCCTTGCGGATGAACTCTTTTTTGGTGGAACCGGCGTTCAATTGGTTTCTATAACAAAAATCGACCACCGCCTCATTGCTGACGGAAAGATGGGACCACTCACGCTAAAATTACGCGATGTATTTTTTGATGTTGTGTTCGGTAGAGCTGCAAAGTATCGCAACTGGTGCATGCCTGCGTATAAGAAATAGTAATGGGATTGATTCACAAAACACTTCGGAAGCCCGGGAGTAACATGCTCATCGGGCTTTTGTTTTCTAAAACAGATTCAAATATTTCACGTTTAAAACAAGTATCTCTTTTTTACATTGGCTTCGCTTCAATCCTCTCGCAGATTCTTCTTATTCGGGAATTCCTCGTTAGCTTCTACGGCAACGAATTGAGCATCGGAATCATTTTCGCGTGTTGGTTGGTGTGGATTGGTCTTGGCAGTGCGCTCGGAAATGTTGTCGTCAAGCATCATCAAAATGTCTCCCGCCTTTTTCTTGTTATGATTGCCATAACGCCTCTCATAACATTAATACAAATTCTCGCGGTGAAATTTGTTCGCGTATTTCTCCACACAACGACGGGTGAATTTCTTTCAATGCTTGACTTGCTTGGATTCTCATTTATTGTTCTTAGTATCGGATGTGTTTTATGGGGTTTGCTCTTCACGCTAGGCGCTAAGTCGTTGACTTTAGAAAAGAATGAAATATGGTTTGGTGTGAACAAAGCATATGTGCTTGAATCACTCGGAAGCGTTGTTGGCGGACTATTGTATTCGTTCGTTTTTACTACACTGTTTTCGTCACTGCAGATCGTCTTTCTCATTATTATCATTGCCTGGGGTGTGGTGTTTTGGATTGTGTCTTCCCAAAAGAAATGGTTCATGACGCTTTCCTTAACAGGCATGGTCATTGTTTTTGTTGTTCTGCTCCAGCCCATTCGCTCGCTCGAATATGAAATCACTGTATATCAATGGTCGTTCATCAATGATAAGCTGACATTCGTCTGTTCTATCGACACGAAGTATCAGAATCTTTCGTTACTGCGCCTTGAAAATCAACATACACTTTACACAGATGGCCGGCCAGTTTACAACATCCCCAACAAATACGATGCAGAACTATTTACGCATTCAATTATGATTCATTGTACCGATGCGAAACGTGTGCTTGTTTTGGGTGGTGGATTCAATGGTGTGTTAATGGAAATTTTAAAATATCCAGTTCAAGAGGTGGAATATGTTGAGATCGATCCTGCACTTCTTCCGTTTGTGGAACCAGTCATGAATACTCAGGATCAGCAGGCACTACACGATTCGCGAGTGCACATTGTACTTATGGATGGAAGAGAGTTTCTGCATCGTAAAATGATTTCCTTCGATGTCATTATAATGAATGTTGGTGAACCATCGACGGCGAGCTTGAATCGATTCTATACAACAGAATTCTTTCTGCAGTGTTATCAATCCCTCAACGGTAATGGTATTTTCGCTTTCTCGTTCCCATCGTCCGTCGAATATCTTGCGGATGAATTAAAAGATTTGGATGCTTCTATTTATCAAACATTTAAGCACATCTTCACTAACTCATTGGTTATTCCGGGGACCCATGCAGTACTGATCGGGACAACGAGCAGCGCACCGTTAATTTCACAGCCAGATTCTCTTGCTCGGCACTATACAAGAGCCGGAATTTCCGCTGAATACTTTTCGAAATATATGTTTGAGGAGTTAATGCCGCCTGACCGAATCAAGTTTATTACAAGTACCTTGGAAACCGCAAAGAATGTTCAAATAAACACCGACAACAATCCTGTGACATATTATTTCGATCTCTTGTTTTGGAATAGATTCCTGCAGGGTAACAATCGGTTCTTTTCATACATTACACCCTTTTGGATTTTCGCTGCCGGTGGCGTTGGCTCTGGACTAATGTTACTGATTATTTTATTACGACGGAGGCAACCGGAGAAACAAAAACAAACCGTACTTGCCGCAATCATTGGTGTCTGTGGAATGACTGGCATGGCACTGAATCTTCTCTTCTTGTTAAACTTTCAGGAGGCATTCGGTTCAATCTATGAAATGGTCGGTGCTATGATCGCTGCAAACATGCTTGGTCTATCGTTAGGTACGATAGTGATTTCATGGCTTAATAGAAAATATGAACAAAAAACTTTTTTGCTCGTGGTGCTGATAACACTTATTTGTGTTGTAATTCTCTTGCCAAAACTATTGGATTTTTTATTATTTGCACATCTAATTCCTATCACACTCTTTGTTACAATAGTGAGCGGTGGATTGATTGGCATGATTTTTGGGCTTGTGAACCGATTGTATCTTCACAGCTCATCAAGCGTGGGAAGTATTTATGCGTTTGATGTGCTCGGCTCGTCTATAGGCGCACTGACGACATGTTCCATGCTATTGCCGGTGTTAGGAATTCAAGATCTGACACTATTTCTATCTTTATTACTCATGCCTGTTGTATTTGCAACTTTATTTCTTCGCAAACAAACAGTATAGAAGTAAATCTCTACATAGAAAATAATAATTATCGGATAGAAGCTAAGTTAAAGAAATCATTTGTAATAGGAGCTTCTTCTTAATGCAACAAAGGTAGTAATTGTTTGTCAAATTGCGGCAGAGTTCCATCGCGAAGGCATGCTTGTATGTATGTTGAAATAAACGAGCGGCTTCCAGTCATTAATGTTGCGGTCATCGCGGGTCTTCCGAGGCGCTTATCGATCTCGTACGCCATGCGCATACCGGCAGTGGCGCCGTAGTTACCTTCGAACGAACCTGAAAGGTTGGCATTCATCATTAATTCTTGTGCTCGGGAGCGAGTTAAATTCGGCGAAGACATTTCTAATAGAACACGATTCAGCATTTCCACTGCTCGCGCGGTAGCATCAAACCATTGCCGGGAAGGAGTTCTATCTCCGATATGAGTTTGCAGGGAAAGATAGTACGCTATGCCTTCATTCTGCACTACCTCCAATAATTGTTCTGCTACATTTTTTGCTTTTGTCGAGTCTGGCAAAGATTTTTGTAAAACGGAGAACGCGGCATGAAAACATTCATGCGCTGTCGTGCTCAACACTTCAATAAACTGAGCTTCCACATTGTTCGGTCCTTCAATAATGCGAGCCAGATTGACGACGATGATAGGCTCGCCTTTTTCTTCACTAACAAAAGTTGGAACATCGTAATTCCAAATGACGTGCCGCATAAAGGCAGAGGCACGTTCGTTTCCTATCACAACGAAGTACACGGAAAATCTGGTAGAGATTTTTGCTTGTTCAGGAAAGAACGATGCGATAGTTGCAACGATACGGCGATCCAGCTGCCGGCGCTTGATTTCTAAAAGAAGCTTCCGGAGCTCCGGTATATGGTTCTTCGCAGGCGAGAAACCATACACATCACTTTCAAATCTTGTATTATTCCTTGCCAGTTCAAGCTGCTGGCGGAAGTCGTCGTCGGTTTTTTCTGTGCGCGCAAGCATGACACTTGTTGCCGCTGCAAGTTGATTGCCGCGAAGTTCTGCAACATACTTTGTGTTTCCGGTGCGGTAGTCAAAATAATCTAACACTTGTTCGGCGGCACTGTAATCAACACCGAGCGAGAAATCGATGTTTGGATTTGTCTGTGAACATAAAGTGAGTGGCAGAATGAATATAAGTCCAAAATATACAATAAAAATGGCGTTGGGCTTTGAATGGTACATATAATTTGACCTCTGATAGAAAACTATTATAAAGATACGGGGAAAGGATAAGCTTGTCAAACCAATGCTAATCTCAGAGTTCCAAACTTATGATTGTATTCACAATTCTTTTAAGGGATTGTTTTAACAAGAGTGTGTTTCAATTTCTATGAAATATGGCTATGTTTCTCCTATAAAAGAAATATTAGCTTGTTCATTAACTCAAAGTGTGCATATATATGGATCGCACAATCATTGTTGGAATCGCATCTTTTGGAATGTCGGGAAAAATATTTCATGCACCGCTTCTTGCACACCATAAAAATTTTAAGATAAAACGAATTATAGAACGAACCAGGA
The DNA here is from genome assembly GCA_050015675.1 of Bacteroidota bacterium. GTDB lineage: Bacteria > Bacteroidota > Ignavibacteria > UBA10030 > UBA10030 > Fen-1298. The sequence goes on from JBEKAY010000001.1 coordinate 131,076, forward strand.
ACGAAGCACAAAAATTATACCCCGATGTCATCGTCTCACGTTCCATTGAAGATTTACTGCAAGACAATGAGATTGAATTAATTGTGGTCAATACTCCAGACCAAATGCATTTTGAGCATACTAAAAAATGCCTCGAAACCGACAAACATGTGATCGTCGAAAAGCCATTCACAATCACTGTTGAGGAGGGGGAAACATTAATCGATCTTGCCCGGCAAAAAGGAAAAATTCTCAGCGTTTTCCAGAATCGGCGATGGGATGGAGATTTTCTCACCGTTCAGCGCATTGTGAAAGAGCAGATGCTTGGAAGGCTTGTCGATTATGAAGCGCACTATGATCGTTACAGGAATTATATTCAAACGGATTCTTGGAAAGAACAGTCTGCGTCTGGTACGGGAATACTCTTCAATCTTGGTACGCATATGATCGATCAGGCGCTTGTACTATTCGGCATGCCAGTTGCTGTGACAGCGCTCCTCAAAATAATGAGGACAGGCAGCAAGGTTGATGATTGGTATGATATCCGATTACATTATCCAAATGTGAATGTCAATTTGAAATCAAGTCTTTTAGTGCGAGAACCGGGGCCGCGGTACATTCTTCACGGAACGTGCGGTTCATTTTTAAAATGGGGACTTGACCCGCAGGAAGAAGCATTAAAACAAGGGATGAATCCGAACAATCCCAATTGGGGAAAAGAATCACAAGAGTGGTGGGGATTATTAAATATAGAAAAAGATAATAAACAGTTCAGAGAGAAGTACGAAACATTGCCCGGGAATTACAGTGCGTTCTACGACAACATCTTTAAAAGCATAACCCATGGAACAGAATTGGCGGTGAAACCGGAAGAAGCTTTAGATGTAATTCAAATTATTGATGCGGTCAAAAAAAGTAGCACTCAACAAAAAACAATAATGGTAGTGTAAAAAACCTTCCCTTATAATTTTGTAATATCTCTTGTCGCCATCTTCTTTACCGGATAATCTTGAAGTTAAAGTTAGGACTTTGATATTTTCCCATCAACACTATCCAAATTGGAAGCAGCATCTCTGTTGCCCGTGCTGTAGTAATGTCGCCAAGATCAATAACAGATTTCCAGCCGAACCAATCTCTTAGAATCTCTACTACCTTTGCTTTTGCGCCGGCATCGTTTCCACTGATGAAAATATCATGATTTCCATTGGCTACAAGTTCAGGATTTACCATGAGATTGCAATTTATGGTGTTAAGCGTTTTGACAACTTTTGCATCCGGAAATGTGCGTTGTATTTGTTCGCCAAGCGAATCGGTATTGCAAACCGCGAGTGAAGGAGGCATGCCCTTGGAGAAATCAAGAGCATTGGCAACATCAACAAGAATTTTATTTTTGAGATTACTTGCGCCTGCAAGATTCAACGCTTCTATAGAAGAGACGCCGTGCGTACAGTTAAACACAATCTCGCCAAATGCAGCAGCATCGGTGAAGTTTCCCTGCGAAGCATGAATTCCATTGTTTTGTGCCCAAGCAACTGCCTTTTCATTCGTCGCTGTGCGCGATCCCATTTTTACATCATGTCCGAGTTGAGTAAGCTTTGTCCCTATTACACTGCCGACCATTCCTGTTCCGAGTATGCCAACCTTCATTTCCCTTCTCCTTGTTGTGTGAACCATAAAATAAATATGATGAAACCTATATAATCAAACACCCGTCCTCATATGTAAGGTTCCACTGGTTTTAAATTTTGGTTGGATTGTTCAGGCAAGAAGAAAAAATCGTAGTTTTGAAAAACCGTCGAGGTGTAAATATACTGGTGATCATTACCTATTTCAAAGCAAAGTCCACATCCATCATTTGGTAATGCGAATGTTTCATGCCGAGCGCCTCGTACGTTTGTTGAGCTCGTGTGTTCGATTGGTCAACGTAAAGTCGCAGACCGCACACATCACCGCGATTTCGAGCAATTGATTCGACGCACTGGTAAAGTGAACGGAAGATTCCTCGTCCACGATATTCCGGTTGAACATACACGCTTTGAATCCACCAAAACGTAGTGTTGCGCCAATCGCTCCACTCATACGTGATCATCAACTGACCGACAACCTTGCCGTCTGCCTCTGCGAGATAATAAATGCCTTTCGATAAATCTGCAATTAAAGCTTCTATACCTCTTTGCAGACGTTCGCGATCTATCTCAAGATTCTCGGTTTCCTTCGCCATCGCTGCATTGAATTCAGCAATGATAGCAATATCGGAAGCTGTAGCTTGTCTGGTCATGATATTCATAGAAATATTCCGATCAAATTCTTCAGAAGAATTTTTAATTGAATAGAAAAAAGAATGTGATGCGCGGAACAATATCCGCATTTTTCGTCCGTCCGGCAGAGCTTTTTTCCTTAAAGGTGTTGATCCAAATGTTCGGCATGAAGTGAACATTATTTATCGGCATGTAATCAAATCCAAAGGAGATGAAGTACTCATAAAATCCCATGCTCGAAGAAAGCCGATTGGGATCGTAATAATCGATTCGCCCGTATACTTTCCATTGATCGGATACGCGGTGCCATGAAAACAGAGAAATGCCAAATGGAGCATAATCGGTAAAAAGAGTATCTTGGTTCTTCTGTAGCTGCTCCATAATTTCTGCGCCAATCATAAGTGATGGTTCTTGATAGGACAGAAATGCTTTCCACGTAGTGCGGTCTTTGTCCTTTGCCGCTGGTTCATAGTCAATGTAAGCTTCTATGGAAAAATTTTGAATCGGGCTTCCGTTTGCCATTGCATAGTACTTTTTATACTTATTATTTTCAGGTTTCTGAGCATTACCATTTCCAATCATCAAGGCATAATTCAAAGCTACGCTCGTTGGTAATGCACCGCGCAACTGCACCCCCATGTCGCTTCCGCTTCCGAGATTTCGAAAATCTGTTATCGTCTTTTCAACAGAACGATAACCCCATATTCCTTCAACTGAAGACCAAGTTGGAGTCGGCACAAGTCCCACAAGGAGGCTTGATGCAGAAAAAACATTTTTCCACTCGAGATATGCTGTCTTCATATATAAACCCAACCGTCCGTTCGGATCAAGCGATTTTTCGTTCCCTTCAAGTTGAAATCGCGTAGAAAATGCATTCGAAAAAGTGTAATCGTAGAAAAGATGAAGAAGCCGGATCTGAAAACCGGATGAATCTTTTGGTGGAGGCTGGCTGAACTGTGACACGCCGCCGAAAGGTTGTGAATCACCGCCTGTTTTGTAAAAGTAATCTCCCACAATCAATCCGTGGATGTAACCGCCGGAATTTTCTTGAGCAAAAGAAAAACAAAAACAACAGATGATGGCGATGAAAAGAAAAAGTGTTCTGTGCATAACAGCTCCAACAAATCTAATAAATAGGGATGTACAGAATAATAGTATCCGGAATAAATATGCCACGAATGTATGTGTGAATCAAGTTCCGGCATTTCGGAAAAAGAAATCGCCTTGCGATGGGCAAGGCGAGTGCTTCATGAAATTTTATTCAGCAGTTGAATAATTAAAGGTTACGTTTCTTTGAACGGTGGACAAAGTGACGAATAAATTCTATTGCCGCCGGAATGCCAGGAATAAGTACAAGCGCCACAATAACCAAACTGAAGTTCTGCTTTACAAATGGCACACTGCCAAAGAAATACCCGCCCAGCGTGAACAATAAGACCCAAAGTATGCCGCCAGCTACGTTGTAAATTATGAAACGTGGATATGTCATGCTGCCAATGCCTGCAACAAACGGTGCAAATGTACGAATGATAGGAAGAAACCGCGCAATGATAATCGTTTTGCCGCCGTGTTTTTCATAGAAACGGTGTGTGCGTTCTAAATATTCTTTGTTCAGGAGGCGGACATTTTCTTTATGAAATACTTTCGGCCCAACGTAGTGTCCAATCCAGTAGTTAGCTGTGTCACCGGCAAATGCCGCAGTCACGAGCAGGACAATGGATGACCACACGTTGAGCGCACCGATTGCTGCAAGCGAGCCAACAGCAAACAAGAGTGAATCGCCGGGAAGGAATGGCGTTACAACAAAACCTGTTTCGCAAAAAATAACGACAAAGAGAATTGCGTACACCCATGCTCCGTACTGTGCACAGATGTCGAATAAGTGTTTATCGATGTGGAGAATGAATTGAATAAGTTGTTGAAGTAGTTCCATAATTTCGGTGATCATCTGCAACGCACTTCGCAAGTGCGTTGCAGATGGGTAATCGATTATTTAATAGAAAGTAGTTCAATATCAAAAATCAATGTGGCATTTGGGCCGATCATTTGTCCGGCACCATTTGGACCATAGGCAAGATCAGACGGGATGAAGAGCTGCCATTTTGATCCTACGGACATAAGTTGCAACGCTTCAATCCAGCCTTTTATAACCCCGCCAACGGGAAATTCTGCCGGCTCACCGCGCTTATATGAACTGTCGAACTCTGTTCCATCTATAAGTGTTCCCCGGTAATTACATTTTACAGTTTGGCTCGCTGTAGGTTTTGCACCGGTGCCTGATTTTAAAATCTTGTATTGTAATCCGCTGGGAAGTGTTATCACGCCGTCCTTTTTCTTGTTTGCCGCAAGGAACGTTTCGCCTTCTTTTTTATTCTTTTCTGCTTTCGCTTGCATCTTACCCATCATTTCTTGTTGAAATGCCATCAGGGTTGCTTCCATTTCCTTGTCGCTCATTACCGTTTTTGATCCATTGACGGCGTCTCTTATTCCCAGCAATAAAAATGCTGGATCGATGTTCAATTCCTGCATTTTCATCTTCATTTTCAGATCTTTTCCTACATTGACACCGATGCTGTAACTGGTTTTCTCTTTTGTCGTCTTTGGTGTTTCTTTTTTCTGCGTCATAGCTGTGGCAACAAACAGCGTCAGTAAGATCGCGATCGCAATAAACTTTTTCATGAATTGTCCTTTTAAGTTAAGTGATAAACAAAAACGCAGGACGAACCTGCGTTTGACCATTGTTAAAGTAATGCTTTTTTAGAGAGAACAAAAGCAGAATTGTGTATATCACGATATTTTCATTTGTATTCTATTTATACCCTGCCTTTTCTAAATCCATTAAAGACTTAAATTGATGTGGTGGATTCAAGTATTGAGCAAGAAATTTATAAATCTTCATGCGTATTTGCTTTGCCAGCTTCGTGTCGATGCGGTCAAAGCTATGTCCGCCGGGGGCTTCCTGGAAAATCTCAAATTCGAACTTTTTTCCTGCCGCTTTCAGATCTTCGATGAGATGCTTTACTTCTTCAACGTGTACATCGTCGTCGTTGGTGTTGGTATGGATCAATAATGGTGTTCTCAGTTTATTCACATGGGTCACCGGGGAGCGTCTCAGGTATTCTGCAGAATCCTCGCTCACGGTTTTTCCAATATGGTATGCGGCATAAAAATCTTTCCGATAGTCATTATCATAATATCCCAATCGCATCACAAGATCGCTTACAGGCACACCGGCAAACGCAACCTGATAGTCGTTCGGATGTTCAAAGATATCCATCAATGTAATAAAGCCTCCATGACTCCATCCGATAGCACCAATGCGAGTGCTGTCGACAATCCTGTAATTTTCTACCATCCAATTGCGTGCAGCATGATTATCTTCGACTTCGCGTCCGCCGTAGTCGATCCGTTCATAGAAATCCTTCCCGTACCCTGTACTGCCGCGAAATTCCGGTGCTACAACAATATAACCCTGCGCCATCATCTCGCGGATGATATGTGTATGATATGTTGTAAAATCGGCATGCACACCGCCGTGCGGCAAAACCAGCAAGGGATATTTTTTATTCCTATTTATTTTTTGTGGGATGAAAACATATGCCCAAAATTTGACCGGGTTCCATGCACCTCTTGCCGTCGAGTCCTTTACTTTTGCCGGAGGCGGTCCGACGATGAAGACTTTATCGATGCTGGCAACGTCTCCGACTTTGTTATACCATTGCACATCGTCCACGGCTTTTGCTAATTGATCGAGACGATGATCGAGCGTTTCGAACTTTTTGTCGATCTGCTTCATGAGAGAATCGACGGATCGTCCTTCTTGAGCCCATAATGGAATAAAAATTAGAAATAGAAGAACAAATGTCGTTAAGAAGAGATGCAGAAAAGTTGAGTTGTTCATGAAATAAAATCCTCCAGAAAGTGAAATCGATAAAATGATACTTACGAAGTGTAGAAAAAAAAGGAGCAAAAACCAACTTGCGTTTAGAAAACGCTCCTGCTACATTATAGTAAGAACCGAATAGCAAAGGGATTCAAGTATGAAGAAATTTATCGTGTCTTCGGTTTTCTTTTTGCCCAGACAGTATTTTCTCAATATGGGATTCGCAAAACGCCGGCGATAAATTTGTGACGATTTTTTAGAATACTGAATATACGTTCAGTCGCGAAATACAGGATGAAGTCATCCAATGGCTGAATAACGTTTGCAGGAAATAAATTACTAAATCATTAGATCACTCAATCACCAAATCGAAAATCACTATGAAACATCGCGTTACAGGAAAACAACAAAACAGTAAAATGTGTTTTCTTTGCGGAATGAAGAATTCATTCGGACTCAAAGGAGAATTTTTTGAACTAGACAACAACGAACTGGCGTGTATCTTCAGACCTTCAAATGAACATCAGAGTTATCCGGGCAGGCTGCATGGCGGAATCACAACGGCAGTCCTCGACGAAACAATCGGACGCGCAATAATGATGAAGTCAAAAGAAGAGATCTGGGGAGTTACAATCGAGTTCACCACCCGGTTTAAAAAACAGATTCCGTTGAATGAGGATCTCCGTGTTGTCGGGCGAATTACCGTCGAAACGAGCCGTACATTTGAAGGCACCGGCGAACTGCTTTTGCCAAACGGCGAAGTTGCTGCAACTGGCTTTGGGAAGTATCTACGCATGCCTCTCATTAAAATTTCTGACTTCGATCCGCTGGAACAGGAGTGGAAAATTACCCGTTCGGAAAAAGATCCGATAGAAATCGAACTCTAGAGATGTCCAATACTTACTTGCTATGCAGGTGGGAGGGGACGTTCTAACAAAAAATGAAGTCTTCAGGAAATTGTATTTGCAATTTCTTGAATATGATCCGATTCAAAAATATTCACGCCTTTTAAATCCATCTGTGCTACACGCACCATTGCCTTGGCAACATCGCCTGCTTGGATGGCGCGATATTTTTTTAACGGCCCCGCCAATGCATATTTCAATCCCGACATAACAAAAGCTCCGGCTTTTTCGCCGTTACGATGTTCCTTCCGTTCTCCCAGCAAGAGCGATGGTCGGAACACATGGAAAGCGGTGAAAGAAATTTTCCGGATCGCTTCTTCCACTTCCCCTTTTACGCGATTGTAAAATATGCGGGAATATGGATCAGCACCGAGTGATGAGACGAGAAGAAACTGATTTGCTCCACAATGCTGTGTGAGTGCTGCAAGCTTGATCGGATAATCATAGTCAACTTTGCGAAATGCTGCCTGCGTTCCCGCTTTCTTAATGGTCGTTCCTAGACAACAATATACATCGTTTGTATACAAGAGCTCACCAAACATTTCAAGATCATCAAAGTTAACAATATGCTCTACTAGTTTCTCGTGAACAATGGTGAGCGGTGTTCGCACAAGTACCGTCACACGCGTGTACGAAGACTCTTCTAGAAGAGATTGCAGGCAGTGTCCGCCAATGAGTCCGCTTGCTCCAACGAGTAATGCTGATTTGGAATCCATACGCCTCCTATTGTTTTTCGCGATTTCGGAATTTTGTGTTGAACTGTTTTGAAATCTTCTTCTGACGCTCTTTTTTAAAACGCTGGGAAGCGTCTGTTTGCTTTGCCATCTGATTGTGAACTTCGCGCTGAAGTTTTTGAAAACCTATGTATCGTTCCGGAAGAAGCCTTCCTTCCTCGATTGCATTTTTCACAGCGCAGTCCGGCTCGGCTTCGTGCTTGCAATCGCGGAAACGGCAATTCGATGCAAGTTCTTCAATATCATCAAAGCTTTCCTGCAGGCCTTCGTCCACACCTAAGAATTGGAGTTCGCGTAATCCCGGAGTGTCAATGATCATACCTCCGTTTGGAAGCACCAGCAATTCACGATGTGCCGTAGTGTGGCGGCCGTGGCTGTCGGTAACGCGAACTTTCTGCACTTTCGCATATTCTTTATCGAGAAGAATATTCGTTATGGTAGACTTTCCGACACCGGATGAACCGAATAGTACGCCTGTCGTTCCCGGTGTCAGAATGGAATAGAGAGGAAGAACGCTTTCTTTGTGAAGTGCACTCGTTACAATAACATTGACATCGTGCGCGATGGACAGAACTTCCCGTATACATTCTTCGAGGTGCGAACACAAATCGGATTTATTCAGAATGATAACAGGACGCGCACCGCTTTCCGATGCGACTGTCAAGTGCCGTTCTAATCGGCGCAAATTATAATTCGCATCCAATCCCATAACCAAAAATACTATGTCGATATTAGCAGCAATGACTTGTTCGTCGGGACGATCGCCGGCAACTTTGCGCGAAAACTTGCTTTTGCGTTCCAGCACGTGATGAATAACGGCAGATTGATCGCCGGAATCGATTTCAAAGACAACCCAATCGCCGACAGCGGGAAAAGCATGAAGGCCGGAGACTTCAAAACGAAACTTGCCGCTTACTTTTCCTCTCACTTCGCCTCGTTCAGTGAACAGCACATAGCGGTCTTTGTGTTGAATCGTCACGCGGCCTGGCAGCAGACCTTGATGAGCGTACTGAGCAAAACTTGCCTCAAAAAAACTATTCCAGCCAAATATTTCTAACTTCATAGACAAATCAAATTAACTTGAATTTCATATACACTCGTTCCTTTTTTCCTTAATCAATCGTTTTTTCTATGTCAATGTACGATTGTTTTATTGAAAGACAACGGTGATTTTTTTGAGCTGGGACTTGACTTATTTCCACCGATCTTGTATATTGCTTACGTAAAGTATGTCACAATCCATTCATCATATCGTCTCTTCTAATAACCGTTGGTGGTGGCGCATGAGTATATCCAAACGAACAGGTATGAAAACGGATAGTTAACTTATAAGCATACGCAGATTGTATTCTTAACCCTTCCCGGATCACCCTGGAAGGGTTTTTTATTATATGGACGGACATAATGATTACAGAAAAAGAATTTACAGAGCTTGCAAAGACATATTCGGTCGTTCCTCTTGTGGAAACGATGCTTGCCGATTTACACACGCCCGTATCGATTTATCTGTCACTTCGTTCCAATCTCTATCCTTCGTTTCTTCTAGAGAGCGTAGAACCCGATGAAAAGATCGGTCGCTATTCGTTTGTCGGCACCGACCCGCTGCTACTGATCAAAGCAAAAGGCGATGTGATCGAGATCGAATCCGGATTAAAGAAAGAACAGCGGTATGGAAAAGTCATTGATGTGCTGGAGGAATACTCGCGTCGGTACCGGAATGTGGCTATTCAGGAACAGCAAGGATTTGCAGGGGGATTTCTCGGATACTATGGTTATGACCGGGTGCAGGAAATAGAGAAAGTCCCGCTTCATCCGCCAGCCAAAGAGGATGCGCCGGATGCAATGTTCGGATTATTTCACATCGTGGTGAAGTTCGATCATCTGCACCAACTGATGACCGTCACCTACAATTGCATTCTTGATACACAGCAGCCTCTCAGTGAACAATATCACGAAGGAAAACGAAAACTCGAGTCCATTTTCATTCAGCTTGGAAAATCGCCCTCAACAGAAAACACTTTCCACTGCGATTCTTCCTCGGTGGAGCATGGCTCCGACCGCGCGGCATTCTGTTCTTCAGTCCGGCGAGCGAAAGAATACATTCACGAAGGCGATATTTTTCAAGTCGTACTATCACGCCGCGTGCAGTTGCCTTTCTCAGGCGATCCATTTCCTGTCTATCGAGCCCTGCGCATCATTAATCCTTCGCCCTATCTTTTTTATCTCGATTTTAAATCTGTAAAACTCATCGGCTCTTCACCCGAAGTGCTGGTGCGCGTGCAAAACGATATTGCCTCGGTGATGCCGATTGCCGGAACGCGCAAACGCGGTAAAACTTCAGAAGAAGATATGCGATTAGGCGAGGAACTTCTCTCTGATCAAAAGGAATTGGCGGAACATGTGATGTTGGTAGATTTGGGGCGCAACGATATCGGACGCGTGAGCGAATTCGGAAGTGTTCAAGTTTCTGTGTTCAAACACCTGAGAAGGTTTTCACACGTGATGCATATTATCTCTGAAGTACAGGGAAAACTCAAAGCAGGTGCAAATAGCTTAGATGCACTTCGGGCATGTTTTCCTGCGGGAACGGTTTCCGGCGCTCCGAAAGTGCGTGCCATGGAAATCATTCACGAACTGGAGCCTGTGCGACGCGGAATTTATGCAGGTGCCGTCGGCTACCTCGGTTTCGATGGTGCGCTCGATACGTGTATTGCGATAAGGACGATTGTTGCGGCAAGCGGAATGCTCACCATTCAGGCGGGCGCTGGCATAGTTGCGGATTCAGTTCCGGAACTGGAGTACAAAGAAACAGTGAACAAAGCTCAAGCTCTGCTCGATGCCCTGAACGCTGCGTCGAATGGATTGATGAAAGTTCATAACGGGAACGGACATACTGGAGATCAAAAATGATACTCGTCATCGATAACTACGATTCATTTACGTACAACCTTGTGCAGATGATCGGTAAGATGGCACCGGATATCCGCGTTATTAGAAATCAGGATATGTCGGTTGATGAAATCGGCGCTCTCGCACCGCGAGGAATTATTCTTTCACCGGGTCCCGGTAGGCCGGAAGATGCCGGTGTAACAGTAGAAGTCATTCAAAAACTTGGCGCCGCGATTCCAATTCTCGGCGTCTGTCTTGGTCATCAATCGATCGGTTACGCGTTTGGAGCGAAGATAGTTCATGCACCGACGCTGATGCATGGACGGACATCGGAGATAACACACACCGGTGAAAGTATTCTGCGTTCGATACCGAGTCCATTGACCGCAGGGCGGTACCATTCTCTTGTCGTTTCGCCCGATCATTTTCCTGATGAACTCAAAATATCCGCCCGCACACACGACGGCATTATTATGGGTGTGACGCACCGGAAGTATCCCATTGAGGGAATTCAATTTCATCCTGAATCAGTTCTTACGCAGGATGGTGAAATAATTCTTAACAACTGGCTGGAGGTTTATAAAATCCTATGAAAACACACATTGAAAAATGTTTGTCGGGCGAACACCTGACAGTGGCAGAAGCGTCAAACGCGCTCAATACCATAATGACTGGACAGGCAACCGATTCCCAAATTGCCGGCTTAATGATTGCTCTGCGTGCAAAAGGCGAAACGGTGGATGAGCTTGTCGGCTTTGCCCGTACGATGCGCGATCATGCTGTCAAGGTCTCTATAGAAGATCCTGATGCAATTGATATGTGTGGCACCGGCGGTGATGGTTTGGGCACATTTAACATTTCGACTGTTGCATCGTTTGTAGCAGCGGGTGCTGGCGTCACAGTTGCAAAGCATGGCAATCGCTCTGTCTCAAGTCAATGCGGCAGCGCGGATGTGCTCACAGCGCTAGGTGTGAATGTCCAGTGCTCGGCTGAAACAGTGCAGGCATGTATTAACCGCATCGGCATTGGATTTTTATTTGCACCACTGCATCATCCGGCAATGAAGTATGTCGCGAAAACGCGTTCGGAATTAGGCGTGCGGAGTATTTTCAATATTGTCGGTCCGCTTACAAATCCGGCTGGTGTGAAACGACAGTTGATTGGTGCGTATCACCCGCGTGCAATGCACTTGCTTGCCGGTGCGCTCCAAAAACTTGGCGTCGATAAAGCATGTGTCGTTCATAGCGATGATGGCTTGGATGAGGTGGCGCTCTCAGGTGGAACACAAGTGCTGGAGGCAAATAAGAATGAACAACTGCGTGAATATCATTTACAGTCGGAGGATTTTGGCTTTTCACAGCTCACGCTTGATGGTATTCGTGGGGGCGACAAAAATGCGAATGCGGATATCGCGATGAATGTGTTAAAAGGTGAAATGAGCACTGCGCGTGATGTCGTCGTTGCAAACGCGGCGCTTGGGATTTATGTTTCAGGGAAAGCGAATACCATCCTCGAAGGAAAACAAAAAGCTGAAGAGTCAATTAATTCCGGGAAAGCATTGGAGAAATTGCAAAAACTTATTCAATATACAGATCAACCATGAACATCCTCGAAGAAATTCTTGAACATAAGCGGCAGGAAATTGCACTTTTAAAAAAAACAGTTTCATTAGAGCGGCTGAAAGATATGCCGAACTTTGTAAGACAGTGTCACTCGTTACAAAGAGCTTTAGACGGAAAAGATATTGCTATTATAGCAGAGATGAAGAAAGCATCACCATCGAAGAATATCATTCGTGAAGATTTTAATCCGCTGGATATTGCTCGTGAATATGTTGGAGGCGGTGCCAGTGCACTTTCTGTGTTGACAGATAAAAAATATTTCCAAGGAGATATTCACTTCATTGAGGACATTCGTTCATCTGTACCGATTCCAATTCTGCGGAAAGATTTTATCATCGATTCGTATCAACTAGCGGAAGCTAAAGCGTTTGGCGCTGATGCAGTGCTGTTGATTGTGGCGACGTTAAAACCGGAACGATTGCGTGATTTATTTAAAGAAGCGGTGGCGCTTGGACTTGAGTGTCTTGTGGAAGTGCATACTCTACGCGAACTCAACATTATTAATTTTGCTCCAGCAAGAATTATTGGAATCAATAATCGTAATCTTTCAAACTTCACCGTTGATATTTCGACAACCATTCGAGTCGCTTCTCGAATCCCCAAAGATATCATTGTCGTCAGTGAAAGCGGTATTACAAGCAGGGCAGACATTGATCAACTGAAAGCGCATGGCATTCACGCTGTTCTTGTCGGCGAAAGTCTCATGCGGGCAAAGCATCCGGGCGATGCATTGAAAGCATTCCTATTGAAGAAAAATTAGTTTGAAATCAAAAAAAAAGTGTACAATTATTAAAGGAAAACATTCCCCCTTTCTTAAAGGGGGAGATTGGAAAAAGAAGATGACGTTGTCAAAAAACGCACTAAATAGGTATTGCCAATGAAAGTAAAAATCTGCGGTATCACCAATATTGATGACACACTCTATGTGGCAGAACTCGGTGCTGATGCGCTGGGTTTTATTTTCGTCAAATCAAGTCCGCGGTACATTGCTCCAAAAACTGCGCGAAAGATTATTCAGGAATTGCCGCCATTTATAGTTCCAGTCGGAATTTTTGTCGATGCACCACAAGAAGAAATTATTGGAGTGATCGAACAGACAGGAATCAAATGCGTTCAACTTCATGGGAATGAAACGCCAAAACAGCTTGCCGGTTTTCCGGTGCCTGTGTATAAATCATTCCGCGTTGATTCCAGTTTCAACCCGGAAATTCTTCGCCGGTATAAGGGGTCTGCGTATCTCTTAGATACAAAGATATCCGGCGAACTGGGTGGTACCGGCCAGACATTCGATTGGGAATTAGCCGTCAAAGCAAAGGAATACGGGCGCATTATTCTTGCCGGCGGCTTGACACCGGAGAATATTATGGAAGCAGTGCGGACAGTACAGCCGTATGCCGTGGATGTGAATAGCGGAGTTGAAGAAAGCCCAGGGAAGAAAGATCATACTAAACTGAAATTGTTGTTTGAAAAACTTAATCAAATAGAAAGTGTTTGATATCCGTAACTATTTTTTCTTTACAAGCATATCAGTTGAACTCCTATGGAGTTCGTTTCAAATTACTGACAAATATTTAAAAACATACAACTCCTAATGGAGTTGAACAATTGTCGAACGAGCAAAATGAGAAAAAGAATCCCGCTAGGGATTCAAGATTTGTGAGAAACAGTAAAGCGCTAAAAAGAACTCCGTTAAGAATTCTACAATAAAAAAGGATTTTATATTGTCTAGAAGTAACCGGCAGTGCTGAAAAATGATACAAAACAAGGAATAGAACAATGAAATCACAAAAATATTTCTACAACTATCCTAACAAGCGTGGCTACTTTGGCGATTATGGCGGTAGGTTTGTTCCAGAGACATTAATGCACGCGTTGTTCGAACTTGAAGAACTTTATCGAGAAGCGAAACACGATCCGAAATTCAAAAAAGAATTTATTTCGATGTTGTACACATATGCAGGGCGTCCAACTCCATTGACCTATGCGAATCGATTGACGGAGCATTACGGAAGAGGAAAAATCTATCTGAAGCGCGAAGATCTCTGCCATACAGGTGCGCATAAAATCAACAACACCATAGGTCAGATTTTATTGGCGAAACGCGCAGGCAAGAAACGTATCATTGCAGAAACGGGTGCAGGTCAGCATGGGGTTGCAACAGCAACGGTTGCAGCGAAAATGGGATTGCCGTGTGTCGTGTATATGGGGGAGGAAGATATTTACAGACAGGAATTAAACGTACATCGGATGAAGATGCTGGGTGCCGAAGTTGTTGCGGTTACAACGGGGAGCCGCACATTAAAAGATGCTACAAGCGAAGCCATTCGGGACTGGGTAACGAACGTTGACAGCACGTTTTATATTATCGGCTCGGTTGTTGGTCCACATCCATACCCGATGATGGTGCGTGATTTTCAATCGGTCATTGGGGAAGAAACTCGGAAACAAATTCTTGCGAGCGAAGGCAAGATTCCTTCCATTCTTCTTGCGTGTGTCGGTGGCGGCAGCAATGCGATGGGTTTGTTCTATCCGTTTATTCAAAATGCTGTTCGCATGATTGGTGTGGAGGCAGCTGGATGCGGATTAAATACGAAAAAACATGCGGCAACACTTACAAAAGGAACACCGGGTGTATTGCACGGTTCATTTAGTTATTTACTGCAGGATAAAAACGGTCAAGTGGAATTAGCGCATTCAATATCTGCCGGACTTGATTATCCCGGCGTAGGCCCCGAGCATAGTGCGTTAAAAGATCTTGGCAGAGTTCAGTATGTTTCTATCACCGATAAACAAGCACTTGATGCAGCACAATTACTTGCACGACTTGAAGGAATCATTCCAGCATTAGAATCAGCGCATGCATTTGCTTATCTGGAAAAACTTATGCCTACAACATCAAAGAAAGATATTATTGTTGTGAACCTCTCCGGCAGAGGAGATAAAGATATGATGACGTATGCATCACAGAAGTTAGAAGGGAAGAGTATAAAGCGATGAACAAGAAATTCGAATCAAACCGTCTTACTGATAAACTAACACGACTCAGAAAGCAAAACGAAAAAGCTCTTGTGCTTTTTCTCACTGCCGGGTTCCCGAAACTTGAATCGACAGTACCGCTTGTGCTGGAACTTGCTCAAACTGGCGCAGATATCATCGAGCTGGGCATGCCGTTTTCAGACCCGCTTGCCGATGGACCTATTATTCAGGCAAGTTCACAACAAGCAATCAAAAACGGAATTACTCTTGAGCACATTTTAGGACAGGTAAAAGAAATTCGGAAACATACGAATATTCCACTAGTGTTGATGGGGTACTTAAATCCTATTCTTCACTACGGTGAAGAAAGCTTTTTTGCCAATGCAAGAAAGGCAGGTGTTGACGGCATCATTCTTCCGGAAGTACCGCTGGAAGAGTCAGATCGTTTCTTGTCGCTCACTCACAAACATTATCTTGCTGACATTCTACTTGTAAGTCCGGCTACAACCAACAAACGAATTCGAGAGATCGATAAAATCTCATCGGGATTTCTGTATTGTGTCTCGACGACCGGCGTTACAGGTCGTTCTAACATTGGCGATATTGGATCCTATTTAAACCGCGTTAAGAAGAATGCAAAGAAAAATCTAGTGTTGGTAGGATTCGGCATTAAAACTCCAACTGACGCTCAGCGTATAGTTCAACATGCGGATGGAGTTATTGTCGGGAGTGCTCTTGTTCAAAGAATTGCACGGGGAGACTCAGTAAAAGCAATTGGCGGCTGGGTGCGACAGCTCAAAGAAGCATTATAGTCTTTTCATTGAATCTTGCAGAATATCAAAACAAGATAATTTTTGGATTATTTTTTCTTTGATCGTTCAGCCCATTTCTTCAATCGATTCTGTACAGCCGGACTGCGTAATTCCCGCAGCGCATCCGATGCGATCCACTTTGCCGAAGAAGAATTCATTCTATGAATTTCCTCGGCAGTCTTGATGGCAGGTGAATTGAGGTTCAGACTGCGTTTTCCAATCTGCCGTAGCGCCCAATTGACTGCTTTCTTCACATAGGTGCGCTCGTCCGTAGCGTATTTCTTCAAGAGCGGAAGATATTGAAGAAACACCGCATCAACTGCTTTCTTGTCATTGACACAAAGTGTCGCTATCAATGTAAATCCAGCGCGCCGGACAAACTCCTGTTTTTGCTTCACCCATCTCAAAGCAAGTTCTTGTGCATAAGGTGTGTCGCGGAAACAATGCATGCATACGCCGTCGCAAATTGCCCAATTGTCAAAATCTTTCACCCATAAATTCATTGTGCTTTTCTTCAGTTGCTTCGGATCGGCAATGAAAGCGGCAATGAGTCTTGCTTCATAAACTCCTGTTTGCCAGAGCTCGAGCGCAAGCTCTTGATTAGTGCCAATGCTTTTAGCAAGTGAGAAAAGAAATTTCGAGGAAACACCAAGCACATTGTGAGGACTTTTAATGCCGTACCGTGCCATCCCTTCAACATTCTTTGGATTAGCTTTAGAGTAAAGTGTGGTAAGAATGGAGTTTGTCTGGGAGTTCATAGGTTTTTCCAAGTTATATTTATTGTTTTTAGTCTTATTTTTGACAGCAAAGTACACACTTCTTGAAACATCTGCAATTAGAGTATTTATAGGATTGATACCGTTCACAATTTTTAATAATTCTCGTTCCTGATGGGAACTAATACAACACCCTGTTCTGTTTAAATAACAAGTATTGTAACCATGAGATAGAATAAAAGAGATAGGAGAAAAAGACCGCCGGTTGATACGATGTTGATTTATTGTTAACTTATCACATTGAAAGGGATGTACCATGGCGGTCACTCGCAAAGAGTTTTTAGTACGGCTGGCAGTAGGAGGCGTTGCCGTCGGGGCTTCATCAACAATAGCTTCTTTCCTGGCATCTTGTTCCCTTCCTACAGAACCTCAAGGTTCATCCTTGCCTACCTCTTCAGGTACACTGAGTAGTAATAAAGTCACAGTCGATATTAGTTCTGGGTCACCATTGGCTCAAAACGGTTTTGCGATTGTGCAGTATACCGGCGGATCCCTTTTAGTCGCACGTACCGACGATGGAGTGTATCATGCAATGACGTCGATTTGCACACATCTGGGATGCAGCATTGATCACTATAATTCAGGCAGCAAAGAATTTGTTTGTCCATGCCATGGGAGTCGGTTCAACACTACCGGTGGTGTGACCAATGGACCAGCTTCCACTGCACTGAAACAGTATGTTACATCGGTCAGCGGTACTCAACTCATTATCACTCTTTCATAATTGGGAGGTACATATGAGTAATTCAATTCGTTGGATAAAATATATCTTTTTTGCCTGTATAATTTGTTCCATAGGATCGCAAACCGGACGTGCACAAGATTTCAATGAGGCATCTTTTGAATCCTCATACTTACTCAACCAGGAATTACCAGTTGTTCAATCAGATTCTCTTCCCGTTTCAGTCGTCCGTCGTCCACGGTTACAGCCGGAGAATTTGGGATTCTTTGAACGAAATCTTTGGAGTGAAAATGGACTTTTTCGCACAATGGGAATTGCCGCTCCATTAACGCCGGAGTCACGGAAAAGTGAACTCAAGCTTCGCCGCACGATGCTCGTAGCACATGAAACGAGCGGCTTTTTGACGTTAGGACTCATGGCTACTACAGTAGTCTATGGTCAGAAGGTGATAAATCAGATAAATGATAAACATCCCTCTCTTTCCCTTCGGCGTACACACATCGGCTTTGCAGATGCAACGATTGCCACATATTCTCTCACCGCATTATTATCGCTTCTCTCTCCTCCGCCGGTCATCCGGCGCGATGAGATGAGCACCTTGAGCTATCACCGGGCCTTGGCATGGGTTCACGTTACGGGAATAATTATTACACCTATCATTGCAGCGCTGGCAAAGAGGCGCGGTGCAAGTTATGAATCCATATTACGTATACACCAAGTGTCGGGGTATATTACGACAACGGCATTTGCAGCATCCATGATCGTGATAACATTTTGAATTTGGAGGAAAGTATGTTTAAAACAAGCATTGTCCTTTTCTGTGTAGGTTGTATCATTGCAACAAGCGCGGTTGCACAACTCAAAACTGTCAATTCGATCAAAGGAGAATCCTCGGCAATGTATCTTCTGATCCATCCAATGCATGAGATTGAAGCTACCAGCAAAGAAGTGCTGTACACAGCCTCTCTGAATCCTGACATCAAGAGCATCCAATCAGTTACTGCCGCTGTGGATGTGACATCGTTCGACAGCGGTAATTCGAATCGGGATTCGCATGCAATGGAGGTGGTTGATGCAATGAGTTTTCCGGAAGTAACCTTTGCAAGTACGAGTATTGTTCCGCAAGGGAATTCCTTAATTGTCGGCGGCAAACTTATATTTCATGGAGTGACCAATGATGTCACCGCAACAGCAATTCCAGAGTGGGGTACCGATAAGCTTGTTGTTCATGCAACAATGCCTATAAGCCTAACAGCGTTCAAAGTGGAACGGCCATCACTTCTCTTTATTCCAGTGCAAGATACACTGAGGTTCACTCTGACAGCTGCATTTCCTTTAAAATAAAGGAACCATTGTTCGATAACCCAATTTTAACAAAAGTATAGAACTCCGTTCTTTGAAGTTTGTTATTTGCAACATGGAATTATTTTAAATCACAGCACTCTCCACCACTGTAATCCGATTCCGCATTGTATCAAGAGTGGCTTGAAGTCCAATGGGTATTGTGAGTTTTTGCTGGATGTGACCATATTGCAAATTGGTAATAACAGGACAGTCGATCTTCGCCGAGTATTCTTCTAGGACTTGCTCAATGGTTAGATGCGGTTCTTTTGGATCGCTCGGAGTGCAATCGGTGAACTTTCCAAACACCAATCCAGCAAGACCATGTAAAACCCCGGCATTGAACAACTGCGCTAACATTCGATCAACACGGTACGGTGCTTCTTCTACATCTTCCAGAAAGAGAATCGAGCTGCGCATTTTCGGCAGAAACGGTGTTCCCATCAGGCATGCGATCAACGAAAGATTCCCGCCGAGCAATCGTCCGTGTGCTTTACCGTGCCTTAATATTTTCAATGGTTCGTCAATTGGATTCTTCAATTCACCAATCTTTTTTACTGATGTGAGCAGCCTCCAGAAATGCTCTTCGGTGTAAGGATCGAAATCCTTCCACATATCTGTGCCGGTCATTGGTCCGGAAAATGTAACCAATCCAATCTTGCAGAAGATGGCGAGTTGCAGCGCCGTGATATCGCTGTACCCGACAATTATTTTGGGATTTTGTTTCAGCGAACGGTAATCAATCATCTGGAGCATGCGCGGTGTGCCGTAACCTCCGCGGATAGTAAAAATGGCTTTCACATCTTCATCACGAACCATATTATTAAAATCTGCCACCCGCTCTTCATCCGTTCCTGCAAGGTAGCCGTGCAACTTGCGAATGTGTTCGCCAAACTTCACGCGATAACCAACTTGCTCAAGGTAGGCGGCGCCTTTCTCAATCTTCTCTTCTGTTGAAGGAGTACTTGCAGGTGCAACGAGTCCAATGATGCTGCCTTTATGCAATCTTGATGGTTTGATAATAGTCATATATTTTTCCGAATGATGGTGATTGGCATAACTCCTGTTAATGGAATTACATTACGATGAACAGTAATTTAGGAAGAAAGAGGAAGAAATCAATTTATAATATTTAGAGAGAAGACAGTACTCCCGCATAATCACGAAGTGAGCGATGCAATGTATGTTCTTTGAATTTCCTTTCAATCGTTGCACACCCCGTAAAAAACGGGGTAATCCAGTGCCGGTTGATCTATCTCAATAGATTAACCAATACATCAGCCAAACATTATCACGAATGCAAAGTTTCCAGTGTTGCTTTAAGTTTATCTGCTGATGCGCGGAATCCTGCTTGTTCTTCAGCGCTCAACGGTAAAGTCAATATTTCTTCAACGCCATTTTCTCCAACTACCGAAGGAAAACTGAGGCAAATGTTGCGTGTGCCGTACTGCCCTGTCATCAATGTCGAGATGGAGAGCACGGAACGATAATCGCCAAGAATTGATTCAACGATAGAAAGCAATCCAAGTCCGATGGCATAGTAACTTGCGCCCTTTCGCTTAATGATTTCGTATGCAGCATCCCGCACGCCGATGAAGAGCTTGTTCATTTCTTCTTGATCATATTGTTTGTTTTTGAGCGGGGCAAATTCTTGTAGACGAACACCGCCGATGTTTGCCATACTCCACAATGGAATCTCACTGTCGCCGTGCTCGCCGACGATGTACGCATGCACGCTTCGCGTATCAACTTCGTAATATTGTCCTAACAAAAACCGGAAGCGCGAAGTATCAAGAATTGTACCGGAGCCGATTACTTTTGCCGGCGGCAGATTGGATTCTTTCAATGAAATGTAGGTGAGAATATCAACCGGATTTGTTGCAATGAGAATGATACCGCCCGGATTATGCTTTACGACTTCAGGAATAATTG
Source organism: Bacteroidota bacterium (assembly GCA_050015675.1). GTDB lineage: Bacteria > Bacteroidota > Ignavibacteria > UBA10030 > UBA10030 > Fen-1298. The sequence continues at coordinate 151,865 of JBEKAY010000001.1, forward strand.
AACGAAAGATTGCAGTGTTGCGCCCAAGAAGATCAAGTCGTGATTCGCCCGATCTTTGAGACGCTCCTGCCGTGATCACCACAACCTTTGAGCCCGCAAGCTCGGAATAATTGCCTGCTGTAATTTTCATTGGCTTAGTAAAGGAAAGTCCGTGATTCAAGTCCATCATTTCACCGACAGCTTTATCAGCGTTTGCATCAATGAGCACAAGCTCTGAAGCAATTCCACGCTGCATCAACGCGTACGCAAATGACGAACCCACAAATCCTGTTCCAACCAATCCTACTTTTTGTGAACGATTATTTTCTGCACTCATCTATATACCCCTTGCTTCTATATCGAACAACCTATCAAGTTTCACACCTCTGTTTTATTTCAAACGTGAAACAATGGATGTTGGTTCCAATTGAGAACAACCTTCCGTGTGTGTTTCGTTGCATCGCGAGTGATTTCTTCGTACATTTCTTACGGTTGCTGAAAAGAATACCGCCGAGCCGCCTGCAGGTTCATTTATGAATTTGTCGCGTGGCTCGATTCGTTTTTGTGAGAAATTTTGGGAACAGACGAAGTCTTTTCTTCGTCTTTATTAAGTTAAGAATTTGTCAATTAAGCTGGAGGAAAAAAAGCGTGGATATCAAAACCATTAACGAAATGATTCAGCGCGAAAGCGCATTTGTCGAATCGCTAACATCGGAAGTCGGTAAAGTTATCGTCGGCCAAAAACATATGGTGGATCGATTGCTCATTGGCTTGCTCTGCAACGGACATATTCTGTTGGAAGGCGTGCCGGGATTAGCAAAGACACTCGCCATTAAAACACTGGCAGCGGCAATCAATGCAAAATTTCAGCGTGTGCAATTCACGCCGGATTTGCTGCCGGCTGATCTTATCGGCACGATGATTTACAATCAGAAAGATGGAAAATTCTTTACCCGCAAAGGTCCTATCTTTGCGAATTTCATTCTTGCCGACGAAATCAACCGTGCGCCCGCGAAAGTACAAAGCGCGTTGCTCGAAGCGATGCAGGAACGACAAATTACAATTAGCGAAGAGACATACAAATTAGAAGAACCATTCCTCGTACTCGCAACCCAAAACCCTATTGAACAAGAAGGAACCTATCCGCTTCCCGAAGCGCAAGTCGATCGCTTTATGTTGAAAGTAAAAATCGGTTATCCATCGCGCGAGGAAGAACTCACAATTATGCGGCAGAATATATCGGGTGATGTAAAAGCTGTAAAGCATGTTGTATCTACCAAGGATATACTTTCTGCACGCGAAGTGGTAAAGCAAGTGTATATGGACGAGAAAATCGAGCGATACATTCTTGATATCGTCTTTGCCACCCGCGAACCGAAGAATTTTAAACTGGATAAACTCGCACCACTCATTAGTTATGGTGCATCGCCGCGCGCGTCCATCAATTTGGCGCTTGCATCGAAAGCACATGCATTCATCAAGCGGCGTGGCTACGTCATCCCTGAAGACGTGCGTGCTATTTGTCCTGATGTGATGCGTCACCGTATTGCTGTTACGTACGAAGCGGAAGCGGAAGAAATTACGCCGGAGCAAGTGGTGATGGAAATTTTGAATCACGTAGAAGTTCCATAGATCACTGATAACTAAATGGAAACAAAAGAACTTCTCAAAAAAGTCAGACAGCTGGAAATTCGTACACGGGGATTAGTGAACCAGGTCTTCTCCGGTGAGTACCATTCCGTCTTTAAAGGACGCGGCATGGAGTTTTCGGAAGTGCGTGAGTACCAATACGGCGATGACATGCGGATGATCGATTGGAACGTGACTGCACGGTTCAATCATCCATTCGTCAAGATTTTTGAGGAAGAGCGTGAACTGACAGTGATGCTGGTGGTCGATATGAGCGGCTCGCAATTCTTTGGTTCGCAATCTGCATTAAAACGGGACACGGCTCTTGAGTTGAGCGCTATCCTCGCTTTTTCGGCAATGAAAAATAATGATAAGGTTGGATTGATTCTCTTCACTGACCGGATTGAAAAATTTGTGCCGCCACGTAAAGGCCGTGGGCATGCGCTGCGCATTGTACGTGAGCTGCTTTCGTTTGAACCCGCACGCCCGGCAACAAGTATCAAAACGGCATTGGAATATCTTAATCATGTCCAGAAAAAACGCAGCATCGTTTTTGTTCTTTCGGATTTTATGGACACTCATTATGAAGCAGCTCTGCGTATTGCAGGCAAGCGTCACGATTTAATTGGTGTCGTCTTACAGGACCCGCGCGAGAATGAACTGCCCAATGTCGGTCTTATTCATTTACGTGATGCAGAATCCGGCGCGAGCAAACTTGTGAATACGTCCGATGCACAAGTTCGATTTCTCTATAAACAGTTTGGCGAACGGACACGAGAAGCATGCAAGTCGTTATTTGTCAAATCGCGATTGGACGATGTTCTCATTCGGCTTGATCAACCTTACATCAAACCGTTGGCAGACTTTTTCAAGTTAAGGGAACGAAGAAGATGATGATGAGAAAAGCATTCTTTTTCTTCTTTCTTTTCTCAAGCACTGTACTTGCGCAAGAAGTCCGGCTAACAGCTAAAACCGAGGTGGATACTTTTCGGCTTGGTAGTTGGATCGACGTGCATGTGGAAGGCACGGTTGATGCAACAGTCGATACAATCGCTCCTGTAGTGAAAGACAGCGTTGGCTTGCTTGAAGTTATAAAAGTAGAACGAAGTGGTACGGAGCCAAAATGGTTGATCCGTTTATCGTCTGTCGATTCTGGAAAAGTATTTCTGCCGGCTATCGAGTTTGATTACAAAGTAAAAGGGGACACTGCCACCCATAGAACGTTCACAAATTCGCTGTTGTTGAATATCGCTGGTGTTACTATCGATCCTAAAGGCGAGATTAAAGATATAAAACCACCGATGAGTGCGCCATGGCTGTTTGAAGATTTCCTGCCATATCTTATAGCGTTGATTGTTGTCGCAGCGCTTGCCGGAGGATTTTATTATTACAGGCGGAAGAAAAAACAAAAGCAAGATTTGCTGGCAAATATCAAAGTGATAATTCCACCGCACCGTGAAGCGCTCACCGCGCTGCGTGTGCTCGAAGAAAAGAAACTCTGGCAACAGGGATTAGTAAAACAATACTATTCGGAAGTAACTGAAATCATTCGACACTTCTTTGAGCGGCGATGGAACATCATCGCGTTGGAGTTGACGACAGACGAAATTCTTATGCAGATGAAACACATTCCGGACGCTTTGAAGGTATGGAAAGAAATGGAATCTTTTTTCATTACTGCGGATCTAGTAAAATTTGCTAAGTACGAACCTTCTCCTGCCGAGCATGAAGATGAAATGCGTTCGGCATATGAAATTGTACGGATGATGGTACCAAAAGCGCCTGTGGAAATAGAACCGCAACTTCAGGAGGCAACTGCCGATGTTCGGTGATAAGTTTGCCAACCCTGAGCTTCTGTGGCTGATGTTGTTGCTGCCGGCAATCGGTTATTATCTTTGGTGGCGTCGCAAAAATATGACTGTGACATTGCAATTCTCGTCGCTTCAGATTTTCAAAAACATTCCGCAAACATTGCGTGAACGATTGCGCCACGCTCCGCTTGCGCTGCGTCTGTTGGCGATTGCAGTTTTTATTATTGCACTTGCGCGTCCGCAGTCAGTATCAGACAAACAGAATATTTCGACGGAGGGAATCGACATCGTGCTGGAACTTGATCTCTCCGGCAGTATGTTAGCGGAAGATTTCAATCCTAACCGCATTGAAGCGGCAAAGCAAGTCGCATCGGAATTTATTGACGGACGTACAAATGACCGCATCGGACTTGTTGTGTTCTCTGCGGAAAGTTTCACTCAATGCCCGCTCACAACAGATTATCCGGTGCTGAAAAATTTATTGCGTGATGTAAAAAACGGAATGATTGCTGACGGCACCGCCATCGGGCTTGCTATTGCCAACGGTGTCAATCGATTGAAAGATAGCAAGGCAAAAAGCAAAGTTATGATTTTGCTGACAGACGGTGTCAACAATCGCGGTGAGATCGATCCGATAACTGCGGCAAGAATTGCGGCAACATACGGCATTCGTATTTATACGGTTGGAGTTGGCGCGCAAGGTGAAGCGCCGTACCCGGTGCAGACACCGTTTGGAATTCGCAGGCAATTAATTCCCGTCGATCTGGATGAAAAAGGACTGACGCAGGTTGCAGATATGACCGGTGGAAAATATTATCGTGCTACAGACAACCGGAAATTGAAAGCGATCTATAAAGAAATCGATCAGCTGGAACGAACAAAGATTGAAGTAACCGCCTACAAACGGTACTCAGAATTATATGGCGGATGGTTGTTGGCTGGATTGTTGGCGGTGATAGCCGAGGTCGGATTGAGTGTCACTGTGTTGAAGAGAAATCCATAGTAGCTCTCAGCAATCAGTATTCAGATGTCAGCGAAAGAGGAATGAAAATAATGAAAGATTTTAGACAATTAAAAGTTTGGGAAAAAGCGCACACACTGACATTATTAATTTATAAGCTTACTAAAACATTTCCAAAGGAAGAGATGAACGGTTTAACAAACCAGTTACGCCGTGCCGCTAGTTCGATTCCGACAAATATTGCTGGGGGTTGCGGTAGAAGCGGACCCGAATTCCAGCACTTTCTCCAAATTGCAATGGGTTCAGCATGCGAAGTAGAATATTTGCTGTTTCTCTCGCAAGAACTTGGGAACATTGCTAAATCTGAATTTAAGATCTTTCCACACGAGTAATTGAAGTTAAGAAAATGATTGTATCGCTGATTCTTAAACTGAGAACTGACCGCTGATGGCTGAACGCTTATGTTAAGATTTGAACATCCTGAATATCTTTGGTTTTTACTATTGATTCTTGCGCTCGGCATCGGATTCTTCTTTTTAAATGTTTGGCAAAGGAAACTGCTGCGTCGGTTTGTTGGCGAAGTGCTCATTCCACAGCTTGCTCCGGAAGCAAGTCTGGCAATGCGTATAATCAAACAAGTATTTGTGTCGCTCGCAATAGCGTGCTTGATCCTTGCTGTTGCCAACCCGCAAGTTGGTACGCGCCTGGAAGAAGTGAAGCGCGAGGGTATCGATCTATTTGTCGCCTTAGATGTTTCTTTGAGCATGAAGTCGGAGGATATACGTCCGAGCAGATTGGAAAAAGCCAAACGCGATGTGTCGGAATTGTTACGGAAACTTTCAGGCGATCGTGTCGGCATGGTCGTTTTTGCAGGCGATGCATTTGTGCAATTTCCGCTTACTGCTGATTACACTGCGGCGGATTTATTTCTATCTGCTATAGATGTTGATGCAGTGCCTGTACCGGGCACGATGATCGGCAGTGCAATCGAGGTTGCGTTAAAATCTTTTTCTAAGGATGTACCCACGCAAAAAGCTATTGTGATTGTTTCCGACGGTGAAAATACAGAAGGCGATGTGATGGGTGCAGTGGAAGATGCAAAGAAAGCCGGCGTGCGAGTCTATTCTGTCGGCATGGGAACACCGGAGGGTGGACCAATTCCTGTTCTCAATCAAAACGGTGTCCGTGTTGATTATAAGCGCGATCAATCGGGAAGCATAGTCCTGTCCAAATTAGACGAAACAATGCTGCAGCAAATAGCGGCTACGACCGGTGGATCCTATCACCGCGCTACGAGCGGCGGTAATGAGATTGACGACATCTTCAAAGAACTAGCCTCGTTAGAGAAAGTAGAATTTGGAACAAAGCAAATTACCGGATATGAAACACGGTATCAATATCCATTGGCATTCGCAATTTTATTTTTGATTATCGAAGTAATGCTTTCTGAAAAAAGGACGAAGTTAGCCGTATGGTTTAAAAAACTTTTACCTGCTGCAGTAACGGTGTTTCTGATTGCAATTTTATCAGCGGGCGCAACTGCGCAGACGGTTCGTTCCCACATTAATGAAGGTAATCGTGTGTACAATAAGAGCAAATACACTGACGCCGAAGTGGAATACAAAAAAGCATTAGAGAAAAATCCGAAATCGAAAGAAGCACAATTTAATCTGGGAAATTCGTATTATAAACAGCAGCGATTCGATGAAGCAATGCGGGAATACGGCAACTCGGGTGCATCGATGAAATCGCCTGAAGAACGTGCCGCAACATATTATAACGCTGGCAATGCGCTCTATCAATCCAATAAATATCAGGAAGCGGTCGATGCATATAAGCAATCGCTACACTTGAATCCGAATGATGAAGATACACGCTACAACTTGCAAATGGCGCGCGCAAAATTAGCACAACAGCAGCAACAACAAAAACAGCAAAACAAAGATCAGAAACAAGATCAGAATAAAGACCAGAAAAAACAGAATCAACAGGAGAACCAGCAACAGAACCAACAACAGCAAAAGCAAGAAGAAGCAAAGCAGGATCAAACACGCCAGCAAGTTCAGAAAAAGAATCAAATGCCGAAGCAGGAAGCTGACAGAATTTTAGATGCAATGCGCAATAATGAAAAGGAAGTTCAGAAGAATCTTCGCAAACGCGAGGCAGTGCATGTAAAAGTGGAGAAAGATTGGTAAAATAAGTTATCAGCTATTAGTCATCAGTTATCAGTTCTTTTTTAGCTAATCACTGAATACTGACAACTGAGAACTAACAGAGTGTTTGTAAAAATGAATGATGTGAATAAAATATTAACATTACTTTTAGTGGTACTATCTTTGAACATTGGTACGTCCAAAGCCTTTGCACAGGATGGTACTTTCACTGCATCAACTAATCAGTCACAAATTGCAGCTGGTGAACAATTTCAAGTCACATTCACATTCGATGGAAACGATTATAACAGTGTGAGGGATTTTAAAGCCCCGGATTTCGGACAATTCGTTGTCATTTCCGGCCCGAATCAATCAACAAATATGCAATGGGTTAACGGTAGGATGTCTGCTTCCATTGGCTATGCCTATATTTTATATGCGCGTCAATCTGGAAAAATGACAATTGGTTCGGCGACGATTGAATATAAAGGCAAGACGTTGAAGTCCCCACCAATTCAAATTGAGGTCTCGCAAGGAAAACCAAAGCAACAGCAATCTCAATCCAATCAATCCACTACCGAGGCAGGCGACAATCTCATCATCAAAGCTTTTGCCGACAAACAACGTGTGCGGCAGGGCGAACAGTTGATCGTCACATTCAAATTATACACGCGCGTCTCTGTAACAGGATATGATTTAGCAAAAGCGCCAACGTTCGATGGATTTTGGAGCGAAGATTTTGAGATGCCAAAACAACCGATTCAGACAACGGAAACATTAAACGGTAAACAATACCGCACAATCGTGATAAAGAAGACGGCGTTGTTTGCGACACAAGCCGGTAATTTAAAAATTGCACCGCTTGAAGCTCGCTGTGCTGTACAAGTGCAGTCCAAGCGGCGCAGCAATGATCCGTTCGATCAGTTTTTCAATGATCCATTCTTCCAGCAAGCACAAACTGTGAATATGGATATAAAATCTAATCCACTAACAATTATTGTTGATGCGATTCCTGCGAATGCACCATCGGGATTTTCCGGTGCCATCGGACGATTCGCTTTCAATGCAAGCGTGGATACACGAAATGTGAAGGCAGGGGATCCCATCACGCTTCGTGTTTCGGTGCTTGGTTCCGGCAACATCAAGTTAGTGGCGCTGCCGAAACCGCAACTGCCAGCCGACATGGAATCGTACGAGCCAAAAATTTCGGAAGAAATTTCACGCGACGGTGGTATTATTCGTGGAAAGAAAATAGCAGAGTATCTCCTCATTCCGAGAAATGCAGGTCAACGTGTACTAGAACCGATGCAGTTTGTATATTTCGATCTTGATAAGAAAGAATACGTCACTCTTCGTTCGCCAAAGTTTGATTTCTCAATTGCACCGGGAAAAGATTTTTCCGGTTCCGGTGTAAGCATGACTGCGAAGGAAGACGTGCGGATGCTTGGTGAAGATATTAGGTTCCTTAAACTCTCCATAGGCCATCTTCAAAGTGCAGACGAAATCAAATCTTCAGGGTGGTTTGTATTTGGAATTATTCTGCCGCCGTTGGCATTTGTCGGTGCATGGCTCTACCGTAAGCGCATGGAAAAGATTTATGGCGACATGCCGCGGCTTTTGTTTGAGACGGCTGGGCGCGAAGCATCGCGCCGTTTGAAGAAAGCACGTGCATTACTTGAACAAGGCAATACCGAAAGTTACCATGCGGAAATTCTTAGGGCTCTGCTGGTGTATCTTGAACATAAACTTCGCACACCGAAATCAAAATTTGTGATGGAAGAAGCAATAACGCAGTTAAGACAGAATAATATAAATGAAGAAGTTATTCAATCGTTGAAGACGTGCATGGAGCGTGCGGAATTTGTCCGTTATGCGCCGGGATCAGATACAACAGATGCTCGTAAGGAATTGCTCGATATCGCTGCCAATGCCATCAACGGTATTGAGCAGTCGTTTGGCAAGCGAGGCAATCCATGAAACACACACGCTTGATTTTATTTGTTGGTGTAATTGTGTTCTTCAATTGCGCGACGTTGGCACAAACACCAGTTGATGCATTCAACCGCGGCAATGAATTGTACCGCGCCGGTAAATATCAGGAAGCGGCAAAAGAATACGAAAGCATTATCAAACAAGACGCTGTAAGTGCCGAGTTGTACTTCAATCTCGGCAACGCATATTACCGAGATAAACAGCTTGCATTGGCGATCCTTTCGTACGAACGCGCCGCGCGGTTACATCCTAATGATCCCGATATAGAACACAATCTAAAATTGGCGTATCTGAAAACAGTTGATCGCATTGAAGCTGTACCTGATATGTTTCTCGTTCAATGGATGCGTGCTGTTGGTTCTCTGGTGCCGTCTGAAACTCTTCGCGTTATTTTTGTTTTTAGCTGGGCATTGCTCTTTGGTTCGCTTGCAACAATGTACTTGGTTCTACGCCCGGGTATTCTTCGCGCCGTACGTATGTTGTTCTTCATTTCTTGTGCTCTCGTTGTACTCTGTGCAGCGATGTTAGGTATTCAATCGTTTCAGGATATAGCGCAGGATAAAGCTATAATCATAGCGCAGACTGTAACCGCGAAATCATCTCCGGATGCAAAGTCCGTCGATGCGTTCGTCATTCATGAAGGAGTCAAAGTAAAATTGACCGATGCAGTCGGTGAGTGGGTGAAGGTAACGCTCGTTGATGGAAAGATCGGATGGATTCCGACGGATCAGTGCGAGCGGATTTAAATTTGCATTCTCGAAAGAATAGCAATCTCATCTAATTCGATTTCCTTTGTTTGTAGTGCAAGTACCACTGCTGTGTCTTTTTCCAAAAACCAAATCTATCTGTCCATGGGAAAATCTGTGTGCGGCGAATCTCGAACAAGTCCTCATAGAACTTACGTGGACCGCTGTTGGTCGCTATACCATATTTGTATCCGATTTCAGCGGTGATAGATTTGATTAGTTCGTTGACGGCACCGTACGGATATGCAAGAGAAATAATTTCTTTTCCCGTCAGATGTTCGATTATCTGTTTTGATTCAACAAGTTCCGTTCTGATCTGCTCTGGTGAACATTGAGATAAGTTTGGATGCGTAACAGTATGCGAGCCAAACTCGATGCCTGCCAACGATATTTCGCGTATTTGTTCATTGTTCATTAAGGGTTCCTGTGGTTCGTTAGCATCCCAGAAATTCGTTCGTCGCGTTTTATCCGTAACAAGGAAAATGACAGCGGAAAATTCATATTTCTTCAATAGTGGAAATGCGTGTGTGTAGTTATCTTCGTATCCGTCGTCAAATGTTAGGATGACAGGTCTCTTCGGTAATGTGAATTCACCATTGAGAAAAAGCTGATACTGTTCAAATGTGATCGGCGAAATACCGCGTTGTTTAAGTGAAATAAGATTTTGTTCAAACGATAGTGCTGTGACCCAAATACCATGGTGTGAATTTTCTAGTGCTTCAGGTACAATGCGGTGATACATCAGCACGGGAATGGAAACGGGTGATTTTTTTGCTGCAACAGCAGATTGATACACTGCGTTGATCTTCTTTTCCACGACATCGATATCGCATGTTTCTTGTATGCGTTTCTGCAATATCTGCGTATCTGTTGCCGTCTGTGGTTTGTTGAGAGTTGCAGTCAGATCGTTCACAACCAATTCGGCATTCATTATCTGTCGAATTCCAGTATCGCCGAAATTTGTCCGGCGTACTGCTTCGTAATTATCTAGTGTAACTAATCCTTCGTAATCACTTTCGCCAAACGCTATAGTAGGTTTGCCCACCATAAGCGATTCCATGACAACGCGCCCCGCTCCGATGACAACATTTGCAGCTCGTAGAAAAGGAATAAGGTCTGTTTGGAATTCTCTGAGCACTACGCTCGTCTTGCCAAAACGTTTCTGCATTTGCTGAACACGCTGTGGAATATCTTCTGGAACATATAATCCACCAATAATCTGCAGAGAGCAGGGTGTTTTCTTCACCACTTCAGGATAGACTTCGGAGACAAGAAATCTCACAATATCGCCTTTTGGGCCTGAGAATCTTCCTATGAACAGAAGAATTGGAATTTCTGATGGTACTCCGAAAATATTTAAGCTTGACTGAGTTGATACCGGGCTGATCCAGCGTTGTGTCTCAAATCCATTTGGGATGGTCGTAATATATTTAGGATCTAAATGAAGCTCATGAACGAGATGCTCTCTCAAGCTTTCGCTCACTGCAATAATATTTGTCCCATACACACTCCAAGATTTACTACTCAAATGCAGATGTTGCCGGCCATGTATAGTGGAAACAAACGGTATACCGGTGAAGAGTGTCGCAAGGTTACACACCCAGCTTGCCGCTCTCGAGTGCCCGTGCACAATGTGAATGTTCTTTTCTCGAATCAAACGAATAAGAAATCCGATGTTTCGAAGTCGCTGCAGGTATGATCTTTTTCCGATTGGTTGCGAAATGAAGCTGCAATTGAAGGGGATATGAAGCGTATCAGAAACGAGTAGAACTGAATGTCCAAGACGCTGCTGTGCCGAAGCAAGTGTAATTGCATACACCTCCGCTCCAGTTACCTCAAATTGAGAGAGGACATGGAGAATATTCATGCAATAAAACGCTCTAAATTATGCAAGTGCGTTTTTCACTGTTGCTTCTAACGATTCACGTGTAAAAGGTTTTGCCAGGTACGCTTTAACGCCCATCTGTTTGGCGCTTCGTACAAAGAATTCATCTTCCATAGAACTCATTAATACGTATGCAACAGATTTTAATTTTTCGCCGTATGTACCGGCAACAATTTTTTCGTAGAAAAGGAAGCCGCTTATCATGCCAACCCCTAAGTTGACATCGGCGATAATGAGAGACGGCGAAACTTTCTGTATCTCCGGCAGAGCTGTCTCCGCGGTGGCTGCAGTGATAACAGTCTTATATGTTTTCTTGAGAATGTGCTCTACATATTTACGGATGGATGGGTCATCATCGATAACAACAATGACAGCTGTATCGTCCGGCATGCCTAATTCTTTCTTGGCGCGTTTTATAATAGAACCATGCTCGTCATCTGAAATTTTAAAAAACTGCTGGAGGTTTTTAAGATGCATCAAATCTTCGTCGGACGGATTCCCTCTTTGCCAAAGTTGGCGTACTGCATCAATGTAAGCACTTACTTGTACCGAGCGTTCCGCTTCCATATGTTCTGTGTCGCTGATAGAAAATGAAATTTTAAGCGATTGTAAGAGCGAAGACTGCACTTCCGCAGGAACAGCTAATTGCATCATCAATTTCATCTGTGTGCGGTATGAATCAAGTTGTTGCTGTTTCGATTTATCGCGTTCGCGCTCTAACAGCGCATCTCGCTCTTCTTCCGTCTGATGCATCAACTCGTCTTGTGCGCGTTTCTGTTCCTCTTTCATTTTGAGGAACGCCTCGTCCTGGATTTTTTTTCTCTCTTCCTCAGCGGTTTTATATTGCTGAAGTTTTGCTTCGTACTCTGCCTTGATGCTATCAACTCCGGGCACCGTACCAACAGAAAACGTTCCCGGCACTGTTTGCTGGATTTGTGCAATCAATCTCTTTTCAAGCTCTTCAATTTTCCGCGTAGTTTCTTTTTCAATAGCCGTAATATCTTTATGTGCCACCTCCTGCACTTCATTTACGGAAGCTTTACGCGCACGATCTTCCAGAACTTGTTCTGCTTTCTCTTCTTGTTTGCGTTTCTGTGACTCAAGTTCTTGTTGTTTGTAGAAATCTTTCAATCGCTTCTTTACCTCTTGATCCACTTGTTCTGCCGCTTGCTGCTTTGCTTCCCGCATGGTGACTTCTCGCTCTTTCTCCATCATCATTACAAGAATGCGTTCTTCATACGCGCGGGCGTAGATGTTCTTGATGTCAAATTCATATACTTTACGGATACGATCCAGCGCCGCATCAAGCTTTTGTGCTTTCACATCTTCATCCACCTGGCGCAGTAAGGCGGAAACACGCGCATTTCGTTCTTCAGGTTTCAGCATTGGTAAAGGCATAAGACTTTCTCCTGTATAAAAAATACCTATACGAAAGTAGTCGAAAAAACCGGAAGAATCAACCTCCATCAAAGAAAGTCTTATTAATGATAGTCAACTGATGCTTTCAAACTGTTTAGGAGGAAAGATTAAATCGTAAATCTGTGCGTCTTCTGTCGATGACTTTCTATATAACGCGGTCTGCGCGGCTTGAAGATGGTTGCAATTGTTCGACAAACAGCCGAATTCGTGATAAAGCATCAGCAAAAAACTCCGAAGTAGGCAGCAAACTAAGCACTATGCAGGACTTTTGCTTCATATCAAAAAAATGCCCGGGATGGACAAGAATATTCTGTTGATGCAGTAATTCGACAGCCCATTCTTCGCCGTTGTGGAATTGAGGAAGCTGAAGAATGGCATACCAGCCGCCTTCTACATGAAACACCGAAGCTCTCGAATCTGTAAAAGCTTTTTGAAGCAAATAAAAATTAGATCGGACTCGCATCCGGATTTGTTCTCCGATGAATTGCGAGTGCCCAAAAAGTTTGGGCAATGCTACTTGCGCAGGCGTGTTGACAGAGAGAAACGTATCGGCGATGATATCGAGCCGATCAAGTGTTCCGGTAGTTTGCTTAGGATGACCGCAGACGACTATCCATGAGAGCTTAAGTTGCGGAAGTCCCAAAAGTTTGGATATGCCATTTAACGAGAACAACAGCACGGAAGATTGTTGTGCCAAAATATTCGCATGGCGCGCGTCATGGAAAAATGAATATGGTTGAAAGACTTCATCAGCAATGATAACGCAATTGTATTCAGCGGCAGATGCACATACCCGCTCGAATTCATGTTGCTTTAGGTATGAACCTGTTGGATTATTCGGATGAACGAGAACAATGGCACGTGTACGTTCAGTGAATGCTGATTGCAGCGATTCGAAATCAATATGCCATTCACCATCGTACGCCAAGTAATAATGCCGGAGGGTGACATCGTTGAGTTGACAAAGATATTCGAACAACGGATAACTTGGTTGAGGAGTGATTATCTCATCACCGGCATTGCAGAGGAGTTTGAAAAGAAACGAATACGCTTCACTTGTGCCCGCAGTAAGCACAATGTGTTCCGGTTTTACTGTAACACCAAGTGTTGCGTAGTAATCTGCTATTGCTTTGCGTGCAATGGGAAGTCCGCGCGGCTCCGGTTGATACAACAATGACGATTCATCGGCAAGAGCGGCGAGTATTTCTTTTTCAGGATACGAGATTCCACAGCGCGTTGGATTTGATTCGGTCAGATCAATAATGACTTCTCCGCGCAGCCGTTTTGCTGCAAGCAAATCGGAAAGTTGATTGGGAACCATATTCCACTGTGTGCGGGAAGAGAACATTTTAGAAGAAAATCAGGAGCCAGAAATTAGAATTTAAAATTTAGAAAAATGAATTTAGAAAATTAGAGACAGCAATGAGCAACAAGCAATGGCCAATTACCAGTTACCATTCTATTAACCATAAATCGTACAATCATTAAATCACAAAATCGTTAAATCTCTCATTCTCAATCTTCTATCGTTTCTGCTTTTTTCTTAGACATGCGATTGCGCTCGTTGTGATCCAAATATTTTTTACGCAGACGCATAGACTTGGGCGTAACTTCCACATATTCATCTTCACCAATCCATTCGATTGCCTGTTCAAGTGTAAGATTCCGCGGCGGCTCCAGACGAACGGCTTCGTCTGAACCGGAAGCACGCATATTGGTCAATTGTTTTGTCTTGCAGACATTGACTACCATATCGTACTCGCGAGAATTTTCACCCACAATCATGCCGGCATACACTCGCACACCAGGTTCGATGAAGAATGTAGAACGCTCTTGCAGTTTCCACATACCGTATGCGACTGAATCACCATCTTCTAGCACAATCAATGCGCCGCGTGTCCGGTGGGACAACTCGCCTTTGAACGGCTCGTAGCCGTGGAAAATATGATGCATAATACCGGTGCCCTTGGTTTGCGTCATAAATTCCGAACGGAATCCGATGAGCCCTCGTGCAGGCACAAGGAATTCCAGCCGGGTGTTGCCTTGGCTCTGCATCATTTGCCGCATCTCGCCTTTGCGCTTTCCAAGATTTTCTATCACCACACCGACGTGTTCATCAGGTACATCGATGATAACGTGCTCGATCGGTTCGCAAACGACATCAGCAATACGTTTGAGTATCACTTCAGGACGCGAGACCTGAAATTCATATCCTTCGCGCCGCATGGTTTCGATAAGTATGCCGAGATGCAGTTCACCTCTGCCGCTCACTTTGAACACATCCGGCGAATCTGTCAATTCCACACGCAAGCTAACGTTGGAACGAAGCTCGCGTGCCAAGCGGTCACCAAGATGTCGTGTTGTAACATACTTACCATCCAATCCTGCAAAAGGCGAGTTGTTGACTATAAAATTCATCGAAAGCGTCGGTTCTTCAATAGCAACGAAAGACAATGGCGTCGGGTCGGAAGCGTCGGCAATAGTCTCGCCAATATCGACATCTTCCATGCCGGCAACTGCTATAATTTCGCCTGTGCCTGCTTCTTCCACTTCAATGCGTTTCAATCCTTGAAAAGTGTAAATTTTTGTCACACGTGCATCGTCTACCATGCCATCGCGATGAACAATTTTCATCGGAGAACCGAGCCGAATCTTGCCGCGCGAAACCCTTCCAATTCCAAGGCGCCCCAAATAGTCGTTGTAATCGATGGTTGTTACCAGCATCTGGAATGGCCCTTGTGTATCGCCGCTGGGCGATGGGATATACTTCACAATTGCTTCAAAAAGAGGTTCAAGATTTGTGCCTTCATCTTCTAATTCGTTCTTTGCGATTCCCTGCTTTGCAATACAATAAATCGTCGGAAAATCTAACTGTTGATCATGTGCGCCGAGCGATAGAAACAGTTCGAACACTTCATCTAATACTTGATGCGCTCGCGCATCTTTTCGGTCAATTTTGTTTATGACCACTATGGGAAGCAGGTTAAGATCGAGCGATTTTTTAAGCACAAACTTTGTTCCGGGCAAAGGACCTTCAGCGGCGTCCACCAGCAAGAGGACACCATCGACCATTTTTAATGTGCGTTCTACTTCACCGGCAAAATCGGAGTGACCTGGCGTATCCACAATATTAATTTTATAGACCTCACCGGATTTCGGCTCTTTGTACAGCACGGCAGTATTCTTTGCTAAAATTGTAATACCACGTTCGCGCTCTAAATCGTTGGAATCCATGACACGCGTGCCCATATCTTGGTTGGCGCGAAAAGTTCCTGTTTGCCGCAGCATAAAATCCACAAGTGTTGTCTTGCCGTGATCAACGTGTGCGATGATTGCAATGTTGCGTATATGTGTGACTTCTTGCATTGTGCCCTTCATAAACGTAGATCGAGATGCTATCCCGACCTTGGATAAATAAAAATGCCTCAGTCTCTTGCTACCTGAGGCATTAACAAGATACGAATTTTTTCCGAGAAAGAAAAACCTACCTTGCTCACCTTCCGAAAGTTGCCTGCGCTTGAACAAAGAAAACTTTTGGAATATTCAATTATAAAAAAAGCCGATCCTTGTACAGGATCAGCTTTTTATGAGACAAACAGATTAATGTTTATCGTATTGTAATGCCGGCACCAAGAGTCAATACGGGATATGTAGCAAAACTATAATCGGCGTGAACATTAATGACATACAACAACAAGCGGGCACCGACGGTGAAGCGTGATTTATCGGTTCCTTTAATTTCAAACCCAGGAATCGTTCCTACCTGTTGGAGTGTTGGATCAGCTCCTGTGTACGTATATTCAGCAACTGTTAGAGTCGAACTTTCCATTTGAAAGCCGCTATATAACGTAAGAATGAAAAGTTTTTTGCTCACTTCAATTCCATATGCAGTCGCTTTACCTGTAAGAATATCCTGATCACTGCTTGATTTGAAAGTTAATTTTTGTGTCATAAAATGGACGGCAATATCAACCGGACACAGAGGAATCCACTGGTCGATACTGTATCGAAGTCCAAACCCTATAGAGCTGTATTTTCCATAATCTTGGTATTTGTATGTTGGGAAATAACGAAGCATCAGTTCTAAACCAAATGGTAATCCTAAATTAAGTTGTGGCATCCCTAATGGCACTCCCAATGAACCCAAACCATACCCCTGGGGGAGTTTAAATAGTTCAATATTACTAAGATCAAAATTAGGTAACTGGTTGTAAACTCCACCCGCACCAGCATACAGTGGATTTCCATTGACCGAATAGACTGTTGTTCCGGATTTACCCTTTACAACAACATTATTTTTATCGCCTACTACTGTCGGAGCAGTTATCGAAGCTGCATATGCATTGCCGGATTTTACTTGTACTTGATTACTTGTATAAGGTACATAATTATTGCCGACTTTTTCATATAAAGACAAACCAGATGGTACTGTATAACCAGTTTTTGATTCGTCTATATTTACCGTAGACGGAAGATTGAGAGTATATGTTTTATCTGCATCGGTGACTTGTGACATCGCAAACTTTACTCCGATATCGAAACCAAGAACATCATGTAAGTCTGCTGAGTAATAACTCCCTGAATTCATATCGTTACCTAAACGGCTCAAAAATGGAGAAGCATAAGCGATTGCAGCATCACCTTTCAACATTGATATTTGTTGTTGCAAATCCTGTGCGATTGCTATACCACCCAAAAGCGTTAGCACACAGATGACTGGTACTGCAAATCGAAAAATGGATTTCATTTGAAACCTCCTATGTTGTGGAAAAGCGATAATTATTTGTCAAAAAGGTATTTCTTACTTGAGAATTCCGTTTTTATATCTGGAAATATATGTAAAGATTTTTGAGATGCAATATTTACTTTGGGTCATTGCAGATTTTGTAACTTGCCGCAAGTATCTAAAGAACGTTCCACAGCAGAATTCCTATATAAGTCTCTATTCCAAGTATTTTGTAAACAGATAAGACAAATTTTTTAAATCTTTCTTGAGTGAGAAACGCAGGGCATCGCCAAACGTGTTCAGCACTATTAACGCATTCACATTGGCGTCGAAGCTGGAAGCTTTAGAAAGTCGATTCCACATGCCTTTGTTCACAATGCCAATCTCCTTGTAGATATGTACGAGTCCATCCAAATTCCAATTCGGTTCAAGTCCTTTGTGTTCACGAAAGTACTGCGCTGCCAAGTACATCGATACAGCGCGGAAGACAGTTTCATCCGCTGTTGCAAACGGAAGATGAAAGCGCACCATTGGCCGGAGATAATCAAGAATAGGACAACCACTTGTAACCATATAGATGCCGAGAATGGCGCTCAAGCCGCTTTGCACCGTTGTCTCCTGCGCGTACGTGCGTTCCGGTGTTTCTACTACTACCCAAGTTTTATCGTACGAAGTTGAAAACTTGAATTCATCAACAAGATGTGCTATGCTCACCGCTACTGGACAGTATGCAACATTATCCTTCAGTGGACAGTTTTTGCATTGATGATATTTAAGCTTTGTCCATTCAGGATTGCTTACAGACGAACTTTGGATTACTTGGAGAGTTTGCTCATGAAGCAATACGTCGAACAGTTTCTCTTCTCCGTCCTCAAACTGAAACTTGTACCTGTATCTCAATTCATTCAATGAATCAACATTCGGCATATAGTTACTTTCGAGATATGTTTTATCAGATGCCTTTTTCGTCTAATTCTATATAGTGAATAAATGATCCGTATTCAGTGACCTTAAGCAAGTAAAAAAAAGACTTATTACGCTGATTATTCTTGAATACGATGTCCGGTGCATTTCTGTTTTGTACAAAATCTACAAAAAAGTGAGGCAAAATTCATCATTTAATCGCTTTGGAGATGAAACGTTTTTCCTCTATCTTAATATCAAGAGGAAGAAAACTTTACTTCACTCTTCAATGATTTGTTAAACAAAAGGAGTGATTTATGAAGAAGTTACTGTTTATTCTTACGTTGATTCTTGTTGTTATAGTATCGCAGACTATTTTTGCACAGGATACACTCGTGCAAAAGAAAGTTGAAAAAATTGTGAAGAGCAAAAAGAATTTTAAGAAAGAAGATAAAGAAAGAAAAAAATGTACTGATAAAATGGAATGCTGCAAAGACAAGAAATGCTGTGACAAATGTACGGGCGAAAAGTGCGACGGTAAGTGCTGTGCGAAGTGTGCTGAATGCAAAAAAGCATGTGCAGCAAAATGTGAACACGGAAAAAAAGAAAGATGTGCTATGGACAGCACCACAACATGTGAGAAGCACGATATGAAGAAACATATAGAAAAGAAGACATTGATTAAGAAAGAAATCAAGAGCGAGGAAAAGAAATAATCATTCTCAATTGTTAGATGTGGAGCCGTTCTGATCCGACAAATGCCGGAAAGAATGGCTTTTTTATTGTATTGTTTGAATGTCGCCCGACTTTTCGGTAGTTTTATTCACCCTGATTGTCCGGAAATTCTGAGATGATCGGGGTAAGGTGTTTTCTGGAAGAGCAAAAGCCAAAATTTTTCCAGTAGAATAAAAACAGCGCGAGCAATGAATAGTGATCAGTGAACAATGCAACACACAACCATCATGACTAACAGTTAATTGCTAAATGCTGAACATTGATAACTGAATGCTGACAGCGAACTGAAAGCTATTTGTGTGATAGAACAAATTAGAAAACGAATTACCGATAGCGAACCATTCCGGCAATTGACAGCGATGATGAAGTCGCTTCAGCCAGGAAGTCCTGTCCAACTACAAGGCATCAGCGGCTCGTTAATCGCGTTTGCGGCAGCGCATCTCTTTGAATCACGGAAGACGCAAGTATTGCTTGTGGCAGCGGACAGAGACCGTGCAGAACAACTCCGTGACGATTGTGCAACTCTTCTTGGTGATGATCAAGTTCGTTTGTACGCTTCGGGACCTGCACATGCCGCAATGAATCTTGATATGAGTGCACCCATTGCACAGATAGAAACTCTTCGGTCGCTTTCGCGCTCCGAATGCGTGCTTGTCGTTGCCTCCGCAGAAGCATTAACAACGAAACTTCCACCGACAAAACAATTTGTTGAGCGTGCAATCGAGTTAGAAGTCGGCAAAGAATATCCGTTTGAAGAATTGATTCAGAAAATCACGGCAATGAGCTTTGTGAAGAAAGATTTCGTTGAAGAGTATGGCGACTACGCCGTGCGCGGAGGGATTCTCGATGTTTTTCCGTTTGTCGGCGATAATCCAATCCGATTCGAATTCTGGGGCGACACGGTGGAATCCGTCCGGGAATTTGATGTGCTTTCTCAGCGTTCCATCCGTGAATTACAGACAGCAAATATCGTAGCAAACCTCAGGAATGATTCTCCTGATGACGCTGATATATCACAGATGTCGGATTTCGCAAATAAAAAAGAAACGCAAGTATCTGTATTTGAGTATCTATCAAGCGATGCACTTCTTCTTTTTGATGACCCGGTGCTCATCGAAAAAGAAATTGAAGAACTGCAGCAAGAAGGATATTCAAATATTCTCAATTGGAAAATGATTGAAGAGAATGCCAATGGTTTTGCAAAATTTGATCATACGAGAATTCAAAATTCCCAATCCAATAGTCGTATAGATTTTTATAGCCATCCACAGCCTCCCATTGCAGGGAGCATCAAGCGATTGATTGAGCAGGTTCAAAAGTTTTCCAATCAAGGGAATACGGTCTATCTTGCGTGTGATACAAAGGAAGAAGGCGAACGTCTCGATGGATTGATTGAAGAGGAACTGACTGCACCGGATGAGTTAGGGAGTAGAAGTCAGAAATTAGAAGTTGCACATCCGGAGTCAGACGGCGAATCCCAAATGCTGGAAGATGCCGAGGAAGATAGAATTCAAAATGAAAATAATACCCGTCCAATCACCTATCAGCTTCTTCCAGAGGCACTTCATTCCGGTTTCATCTATCCTCCCGCAACTATCGCCATCTTCACCGAACACGAAATCTTCGGCAGATTGAAACGACGGGGGACGACAAAACGGAAAATGTTTAAGGGCTTTACACAAAAAGAACTCCAGCAGCTCAAGCGCGGAGATTTTGTTGTGCATCAGGACTACGGCATCGGACGGTTTACGGGATTACAAAAGATACACGTGCGCGGTGTTGAAGCTGAAGTTATGAAAATTGTGTACGAAGAAAACGATGCGCTCTACGTTCACCTCAATTTCATCGACCGCGTGCAAAAATATTCGTCGCAGGAAGGACATACGCCAAAGCTTAGCAAGCTTGGCGGTGCAGATTGGGATCGACTCAAGTCGCGTGCGCGGAAGAAAATTAAAGACATTGCTCGCGATCTCATCAAACTCTATGCGCGGCGTAAGCATGAGCAAGGCTTTGCATTTGCATCCGATACGCATTGGCAGAAAGAAATGGAAGCTTCATTCCTCTATGAAGACACGCCCGACCAGGCAAAGTCCACCTTGGATGTGAAACTGGATATGGAACAGCCGTCACCGATGGATCGGCTTATTTGCGGTGATGTCGGGTTTGGTAAAACGGAAGTTGCTGTACGCGCGGCATTTAAAGCTGTGATGAATGGCAAACAGGTTGCCGTGCTTGTACCGACGACAATTCTTGCGCACCAGCACTTTCATACTTTCCTCGATCGTATTGGACGGTACTCAGTGCGCGTGGAATCCCTCACACGGTTTCGCCCAAAGAACGAACAACAAGAAGTATTAGAAGCGCTCAAAGAAGGCAGGGTAGATATTCTCATCGGCACACATCGATTGCTGTCTAAGGATGTTGTGTTCAAAGATCTTGGTTTATTAATTATCGACGAGGAACAGCGTTTCGGTGTAGCGTCGAAAGAAAAACTGCGTCAGCTACGCGCGAGTGTCGATACATTAACTTTAACTGCGACGCCGATCCCTCGCACGCTGCAATTTTCGTTAATGGGCGCGCGCGATTTATCGCTTATCAATACACCGCCCCGAAACCGTATTCCTATTCAGACAGAAATCGCGCAGTTCGATCTTCAACTGATTCATGAAGCCATAATGAAAGAACTACATCGCAGCGGGCAAGTGTACTTTGTCCATGACCGTGTACAAAACATCGACCTTATTCGGGCAATGCTGGAGAAACACGTACCAAAGGCACGCTTTCATGTTGCGCACGGACAGATGAAAGGGCATGAATTAGAAAAAGCGATGATGGATTTCTTAGAGAAGAAGTACGATGTCTTGCTGTGCACCAAGATTATTGAATCCGGTATAGACATTCCGAGTGTTAACACGATTATCATAAATCGTGCAGATCGATTTGGGTTAGCGGAGTTGTACCAATTGCGCGGTCGTGTCGGGCGGTCAAACATTCAAGCGTATGCGTATCTTCTTACACCGCCGCTTTCTATTCTGCCGCGTGTGACGTTGCGCCGGCTGCAGGCAATTCAGGAATTCACCGAGCTTGGATCCGGGTTCAATCTTGCGATACGAGATTTGGAAATCCGTGGCGCCGGCAATTTGCTCGGCGGCGAACAATCTGGATTTATTTTAGAAATGGGATTTGAAATGTACCAACGTGTCGTGGAGGAAGCCGTTACAGAGTTGAAGGAAGAAGAGTTTAACGAACTAGGAGAAAAGAGAGTTGGAGATGGAAAAAAGATAAAGGGAGAGACAGTCATCGAAACCGATATCGAGGCGCTCATTCCAGACATCTACATTGAACACGATGCAGAGCGGTTGGATATTTATCGCCGTTTGTACAGAGGCGAATCGTTAGAAGACATCAATTTGATGCGCGCAGAATTGAAAGACAGATTCGGCGAATATCCGGAAGAAGTGGAACACTTGTTTCAGCAAATTGAATTGAAGGTGGTTGCAGCGAGAATAGGTTTTATTAAAGTGGAATTAGGCGGCGATGTTCTTGCATTGCATTTTCCTCCGCCGGAAGAAAAAACTTTTTATGAAGGTGATGAAGCACCATTCCAAAAAATCATGGGGTGTCTTCACGAACTGAAACCGTTCCATCCACACTTGAAGCAAGAAAACAAACAATTGAAGTTAACCGCAAGAATCAAACTCAGCGAGAATCAAAAAGAGCGATTGGATGCAGTGAGAGCATTTTTAGAGAAATTAATGTTGTTGTCACTGACGCCAGTATCACGCATATAATTGCCATTATAGTACCGGTTTATCCTCTTAGAAAATACCCTGCGGCTTGCCACGGTGTTATTCAATATTTCACGAACTTGGGGGCTCATACCCCGTATGAGTATTCTAACAAGATTTATCAATTGCCAACCTCATGACCACATCGGCGTTGACATTCCATTAAAAAGGACGTATCATTTTACTGAAGGATTATGAGGCTTGAGAAACACCTGCAATAATATAAGGATATGATATGACGATCAAAGAAAAGATGCATGGGAACATTGCTGTGATTAGTTTAAAAGGGAACCTGATTGGCGAACCGGATACAGAAAACTTACGGGATAAAATCTACAGCTTGCTGCAGGAAGGTTTTAATAAAGTTGTAGTGGACATGAAAGGTGTGCGATGGATTAGCAGCTCCGGTTTGGGAACACTTATTGCAGCATTGACATCCGTCCGAAACAAATCCGGCGATTTACGTCTGGCAAATATTACGGAGAAAGTAGAAAGTCTGTTTGCAATTACTCAATTAGTTAAAGTATTTAAGACATACGAAACGGTGGATCGCGCCGTAGCAAGTTTCAAATAACATGTTCTTGAACACAAGAAACAAACGCAGATCTTGCCGTATAGTCAACTCGCCTGTATCTTTTGCGATACACGAATCTGTACTTCCGCAATGGAATAATCTCTTCCGCGGAAGCTTACCACAGTTCTCAAACTGAAGCGTCGTCATTTCGTGGCATTATTGTGTACGTAATCTTACCCATAGCGCTTGCTGTTCTTATTCTTACGTGGCTCCTGCTACGCCGGTTCACATTCGTCTGGATCGATAGGCCGATCTCTGTTATCGAATCCACCAT
Source organism: Bacteroidota bacterium (assembly GCA_050015675.1). Lineage (GTDB taxonomy): Bacteria > Bacteroidota > Ignavibacteria > UBA10030 > UBA10030 > Fen-1298. The sequence goes on from JBEKAY010000001.1 coordinate 175,440, forward strand.
CGCTGGTATTGCCGCATGGCTGTTTCTATTTTCGATCTTATTTTGGTTCGGCGGTATGATGTTGACGCTTCTTGAATTTCTCTCCTCACATAATACAACCGATATCTGGGTGCTTATTTTTTCTATCTTGCTTACAAGTTTTGGCATTCCTTTTTTTATTCGATCAAGATCTGAATTTGGCATTGACGATACTCAAGATTATATAAAAGAGGCGATTCAATTTCGCCGGTCCGGACAGCGTCGGTTGGATTTGATTTCTTTGATGCAGCAACGGAAAAAGCGGCGGCGTCAGCCTGTTGCTGGAAAAGATCATGAATCAATCCAGCGAGCACGTCTGCAGGCAAACTTGAGCAAGGTAAAGGAATTGGATGCCCAACTCGCTTTGCTGCGAGAAGGGACAACGATAGACATTAGCGAAATATGGTACTTGCAACCGAAGATACATTCGCTCCATCCATTCTATGAAAAAGTGAAAGAGGCGCGAATCGAACCTACTCGAAAACGATTTTCTATCTTTATTGACTTTCCCGAATTCAATGAGACACACTTTAAGGACGAGATGGTAGTTTTGCGATTTAATCGTCAGGTGTATGATTTTTTCCAATCGATGTACTCAGAGTCTTGGTTGAAACCATATGCCCCGTTCTTCGAAAGTTACTTTCTGATGTGCAGGGCTACACGTGTGAACAAAGACAGCACAGAAGTGTTCTATCCCTTTATGAAAGTAGGAATACTTGTTTCTGAATTACGCAAATTAGAAGGCTTCTATTTCAATCCGCGAAAACTATCCGAAATTGCAGCAGTTGCCTTCAATCATGGTGCGCAAGTATGAATGAAAATCCAATAATGAAATCGAACGATGACCAGCAATCATTCTCATTTACATGGTATCATCGAGAAGAAATTCAAGTACTCGTGATTCTCGTCGGATTAATCGTGTTCTTTGCTCGATCCTTATGGGTTCTGGGGACTCTTGCCGTGTTAGTGGTTTGTGTCCTGTTTGCGCTTTACCTCATACGAGTGCTTGAAATATATTTGACGAAACGTAAATGGTGTCCGCGGCTTGTTCAGCGATATCATAATCTTAAAACAGCGCTTCATGGCCATGCTGTGGAGCGGTCCCGCATTGCGATGGCGCTTTTAGCGGCTTGGGTCGTAGGCGTGTTGTGTCTACACCGGATTCATCTTGCAATGCTCGATCCCGAATATAAGACGCCAACCGACATCTACTGGATTCTCTTTCTTGGCTGGTATTGCATCGTCTGCACAGTCACGGCGATGTACTTGATATGGCTATGGAATACGTGGAGCCAGAACGAATCGAAGCACGTACCATTTTTTGACGGACTTGTCGCAAGCCTTTTTTTCTATCGTGGGTTATCTCGGAAGAATCGCATTGTGACATTCATCGCGGCATTCTGGTTAGGCGGCTTGCCGTCGTACGTCGCTATACGGCTGACACCAGAGACCTCTTATGGGTATTGGATTGCGTGCGGTTTAATAGTGCCGTTCATTGGACTTTTTCTAGGCGGTGCATACTACACGATGCGGCATTTGCAGAATTCTTCTGTAAATAAATCCTGACCCACCTCGCCACAGATACGGCATTTGATTTTAATCCAACTTAATTTTTGTTCCTGCTTTGCGTACACGTATGCACCATTCGTACTGAATCGATAGTACTGCCGTTGCAATCTTGATGCTGTTTGACTAAATTCCTGGCGTGTGATAATAACTAAGAATCTTTATTTTTAAGATGGAGATATTATGAAGACAAACACCTTCGTTCTTTTTATCCTTATCGTATTGATCGCTGTTACCATGGTTGCGTGTGTGCCGGGTGGGGGAGAGTTCCATAAAGAAAACCCTGCCGGATTGCTTTTCGGAATATGGCACGGTTGGATTGCACCGATCTCTTTGATTATTAGTTTCTTTAATTCTTCGGTCAGAATTTATGAAGTGAATAATACAGGATTTTGGTACGATTTTGGTTTTTACATTGCTATCATAAGTGGGTTTGGCGGAGTTTCCCTGACGCGCAACAAATGGAAATCAAATCATAAAAGTTAGGGTGTATGTTTAACTCCGGATTATGATATATTTACGGTAAGAATAATCCCGAACCAGGCGAATATTTTGTCGCACAACCACGAATGCACGTTGGTTAACATAGGGATGGATTCTGAATCTACCCCTTTTTAACACTACTCTTTTATGTGTTATGCGGACTGCCGGATAATAAGTTCGGGCTTAAATAAAACCTTTATTGGATTTTTAAGAATTTCATCTCGCTGGGTTGTCGCCATTTTGTACGCTGCGTCCACTATTTCTTTCATAGGTTGCCTGATCGTTGTGAGTCCTGGAGTTGAAGTCTGTGCAATTGGTAAATCATCAAAACCGATGATTGCAATATCCTCAGGTATTCTAATTTTTCGTTCTCTCGCTACCGAGAGAAGACCCGCTGCAGTATTGTCTGCGGCTGCACAGAAAATGGCATCGACACCTACTTCTATCAGTTTTGGCATTGCCGCAACACCATCTTCACGAGAGTAATTTGGCACCTCTATGTTACATCCAGCCGGAATAGTAAGTCCTTTTAGTTTTAATGCATCACTGAATCCCTTGAGCCGCAATCTTGCACAGTAATTTCCAGCAAAACCTCCTACAGCATGAGGCCTGCCATTCACAATTGCTATTTTCTTTCTCCCTTTTGAGATAAGATACTCTGCAGCAATTTGTCCACCCTTATAGTTATCCGTGGCTAAGGTGGACGCTCCAGCTGCTTCTTCATCAAGCAGTACAATGGGTACATTATTCAATTTATAAAGCGAAATAATATCAGGATTTGGACTCATAGAAATGGCTATCATAACAGTGGGTTTGTTCTCTATCAATATTTTTTTTAGAGAATCACTTTGTTTATCCAATTCATTTGTTGAAGACCGGAACGATAGGTTTTCCGGATTTAATAACTTTTTAAAATGCTCAAGTATGGCGATTTGAAAGAGCGAGCCAAAATATGGTGTTGTAAGTACTACTTTTATTGATTGGTTTATCATGGGATAATGCTTCCAAAAATTATTTTACCTAGAATAGAATTAATAGCAAAGCTCATGCCATACAACAGCATGTTTTGATATTGAAAAAGGATGTTATAACCAATTTATAGTTTTCTAATCAAAATCCAAGCAAAAAGAAGTGACCGCCATTTCCTGCGAGATTTTTCGAAACTCTCCTTCTATTCCCCCTTGCCCTCCCATCGTAAATCAAGTATATTTATGAAAAGAATAATCCCGAACCAAACATAATTACCCTTGGGGATCGCCGATTGAATTATTATTCCAATTACTAAAGTGCAATGAATATTTTATTTCGACAAAGAAAATCGATTCGTTTAAAAGAATTCAACTACTCTCAACCTGGGGAATACTTTTTAACCATCTGCACAAATAACCATGAATATATATTTGGAAACATTAATCATGAAGAAATGAAACTGTCTACAGAGGGGACGATAGCGCAGCGATGCTGGGAAGAAATACCAAAACATTTTTCAAACGTTCAACTGGATGAATATAAAATTTTGTTGCACGCTTCGCGTGTATCAGTTACAGGCCTCCGGCTGCCAAATCATATACATGGAATTATAATTTTGACAGAATCCATGGTAGGGACACGGCATGCCGTGTCCCTACAAGAACAATTTGCAAAACCAGTCATTGGTTCTGTTCCGACAATTGTACGATCTTTCAAATCAGCGACAACAAAATGCATTCACGAAATAAGGAACACGCCGTCGTTACCTGTTTGGCAAGGCCGATTTTTTGACCGCATCATCCGCAGCGATAAGGAATTGGATAATATCCGTAAGTACATCTTCAATAATGTCTTAAAATGGGCATATGAGTCTCAGCATGAAAACCCGGATAATTTATAATCTTCCTTGCCCTCCGATCCGGAATATGATATATTTACGGTAAGAATAATCCCGAACCAGCCATAATTACCAGATGGGGATTGCCGATGACAGTCATGCATAGATTAAATTCTAAGGTTAGCAAGTGTGATTACATATCCCATTCATAAGAATCTAAAAAGGTGACGATATGAGTAAGAAATCTGAAGAAATTATTGCGCAATACAATTCATATCCAGAAGAAAAAAAACTGCAAGTAACTCAATTTCTTGATGAACTTACTTCTACCACAATTCAAACGAACACGCATTCTCCATTAATTGAAACAGAAATATTGCTCCCAGGGCTTGATCGTGCTGCAAGATTTAGTCTTGCACGAGCTATAGCTGACCAAATTGCAAAAACAAAAATAATACGAACATATAGCATAAATGGAGAATGGGGTTGTGGAAAAACTGTATTTATGGATTGGCTTAAGGAAGAGTTAGAGGCAAAAAAAGATGAAAAGATCATTGTTGTTCCTTTCAATGCCTGGAAACATGAACGTATTGGTAATATGGTTTATCCTCTTATGCAAGAGCTAAAGGAACGCGCAGAAGGAAAAGTATTCAAAAATAAAATGGATGAATACGAAAAGAAAGTTTTCGTCTCGGTTGCCGTTTTGTTTGGAATTGGAATTATTGCCCATCCACTTGGATTGAAAGAAGCTATAACTATTATCGTGCAACTATCAAAATCGATAATGTCTCGTTTAAAAGACTTAGATAAAAGGAATGAAGAGGTCAGCGCATTGCAAAGTGACTTCCAAAATTGGGTTGATTATATTATACAATCTTATGAAAAGCCAAAATGTTCAAAAATAGTATTCCTCATCGATGAGCTTGATAGATGTTCGCCAGAGAATGTGCTTACAATGCTTGAATCTATTAAAATATTTCTTGGTGCAAAGAATACTGTCTTCGTCTTTTCAATCGATAAAGGGATTATTGCAAAAGCTATCAGTTCAAAATACGGATCACTCTCAATTGAAGATGGACATGAATATCTTGAAAAGATGATAGAATTTTCTTATGAACTGCCTTTCAAGTCAGAAATCGTTTGGAATAATCTCTATAGCGATATTAAGGAAGATTTCTCATCCCTCAATTCGGTTGATATGAATTTTGTTCCAACACTCTTGACGCTAAGTGGCATTTCAAGTTTGCGCAAGGTAAAGAGAATACTTAATAGATTCGTGTTTGTATTGGAAGAATTTGAGAGGAATGATATTAAAATGGATGAGCGTATTGTTTTCTTTGTCCTCTTTCTTCAGGATGTTTACCCACAGGTATATGATTTTACAAAAAGAAGCAGACCACAAAATGTTTTTGAGCAAATAAAAGGTATAAATATTGATCGTATTCGCAATAAAAATGAAAGCATAGGAATAATAAGGAAAGTAATAGAATTGGTTGAGACTACAAATATTCAAAAAATTGATGGAGAGTTTAGAAAATTATTTAAAAATGGACCTCAAGATTTTATTCTTGGAGAACAAATAATAGAAAGCATAAATCAGATGGAAAGAATTGGAGTATAGGATTAAAACTGTAAGGGGTATCTGCCACTCCAACCATTCTGCCGCCCCTTGCTTCTGTATTACCGATGAAGTAGATTTGTGCAAACAGAGAAAAAGTTTGTCTCATATATAAAAATTTAAAAAGGAGGGTATTGTCATGAAATGGTATCATTACATTGCTTGCTTTTTTGCAGGGATGTTTATTGCAAATATGGTTCCTCACTTTGTCAATGGTATTTCTGGTGTAGCTTTTCCGACACCATTTGCTAATCCACCAGGTAAAGGTTTATCATCCCCCACAGTGAATGTGTTATGGGGTTTGTTTAACCTGTTCGTAGGGTATGTATTATTCAGAGCGGGGAAAATATCAAATTCCAAAATTTGGAGTGTTATTATATTTTTTGTGGGCATTCTTCTTATGAGCGTGATGTTAAGTCACGGGTTCGCAGACATTCATCACTAGTGAAAAAATTGTACAAACAGAGACAAAGTATATTTAATCAATAGTTAGGTACAATTGTCCTGTAAAGATTGCGGAAAGAAAATGCTGTATGAAAAAAATATTTCATTTTTTGATTTTAATGAGTTCCATCATTAGCTGTATAAACCAATCGAATGCTCAATGGACTCAAACATCCGGTCCTAAAGGTGGTAATATTTATTGCTTTGCAGTCAGTGCCAATGGTACCGGCGGAGTAAATATCTTTGCAGGGAGCGATGCAGGTGTCTACCTTTCAACTGATAACGGTGCAAGCTGGAAAAAAAGTTCAACGCCGCAATCTATTCAATCTCTGGCGGTATGCCCCGATGGAAAAGGGGTTACAAATCTCTTTGCCGCTATGCCGAGTATGTATACGGGTGTGTATCTTTCAACCAATAACGGCACAAGTTGGACGGCCGTCAATAAAGGAGTAGTTGCTCAAGTCCTTGCCGTAAGCCCTAATGGAACAGGCGGCACAAATATTTTTGCAGGGACTGAAGGGGGTGACGGTGTGTATCTTTCAACCGACAACGGCACAAGCTGGACCGACGTCAATAATGGACTGACGCATAGATTAGTTAGTGCCCTTGCTATAAAGGATAAGTATCTATTTGCAGCGACTGAATGTTGTGTATATCGTTCAACTAACAATGGTAAAAGTTGGGATGATGCAAGAGGGGCTGGTAGTTATAATGTCCATACCTTTGCTGTTAGAGGCAAAAATCTTTTTGCAGGTAATGATGATGGTGTGCAGCTTTCAACCGACAACGGCACAAGTTGGACTGACGTCAATAATGGATTAAAGAAAAAATGTGTCCATGCGCTTGCCATCAGCGGCAAGAACATCTTTGCAGGGACTTGGTACGGAGGCATCTTTCTATCGACTGACAACGGCACAAGCTGGGTTGAGGTCAATAACGGGTTGACAGAAAAAGATGTCAATGCCCTTATTGTCATCGGCAAAAAAATCTTTGCCGGGACAATGGGTGGCGGTATCTTTCTTTCAACCGACAACGGAACAAACTGGATTGAGGTAGATAAGGGTTTGATAAATATATCTGCACAGTCCTTTGCAATCGCTCCCAACAAAACGGGAGGTATGAATCTCTTTTCAGGAACTCATGGAAATGGAGTTTTTCTTTCAACTGATGATGGAATAAGCTGGATTGCTGTCAATAAAGGTTTGACAGGTAGTTTTGTGAAATCCCTTGCAGTTAGCTACGATGGAACAGGCGGTACGAATCTCTTTGCAGGAACTGAAAAAGGTGTATATCTTTCAACCGACAACGGCACAAGCTGGACTGAGGTCAATAACGGTTTAAAAGATAAAGATGTGAAAACCCTTGCCGTCAGTCCCCGGGGGAAAGGCAGCACAAATCTCTTCGCAGGAACTTATAAAGGTGCATATCTTTCAACCGATAACGGCACGAACTGGGCTGAAGTAAATAATGGATTTGCAGAAAAAGATGTGACCACGCTTGCTGTTAGTCCTAATGGAGCAGGTGAAACGAATCTCTTTGCGGGAACTCGGAGTGGAGGTATATTTCTTTCAACTGATAACGGTACAAGCTGGACTGCGGTTAATAAAGGCCTGGGCAATAAATATGTCCTTACATTTGCCGTCAGTGGCAAGAATCTCTTTGCTGGAACGTGGGGAGGAGGAGTATTTCTTTCAACAAATAACAGCAAAAGCTGGACTGCTATCAATAAAGGTTTGAACAAATATATTAATGTTCTTACCGCTGGTTCCGACGGAACAGGCGGTACTATTATTTTCGCAGGGACTTATAAAGGTATTTATCAATCAACCAATAACGGTACAAGCTGGACTGCTATCAATAAAAACTTAACTAATAAACATGTTGAGACTCTTATCGTTAAAAACACGAACCTCTTTGCGGGAGTTGACTACTGTGGTGTATGGTGTTTGTCACTACAAAACATATACAGGAGTAATAAAAAATAAATTCGGGCTTTTATTGTTATTGCTGAATCAATGGAAATAAATAGCTTAAAATCCAATTTTCTCTAATCATCGATGAAGTAGATTTGTGCAAATAAAAAAGTATCCAATCCGAAGACGATGAAGGATCCAATAAAAAAGGTCGATATCAACAAAAATTTTAAATTATTCTCAGAGTTTTAGCACCCAAAAGTTATTTAGCCCCGTTTTTTTCGAAATCCAACAACCATTTTTTCCGCGGAAGCCCGCCGCCGTATCCGGTCAGCGATCCGTCTTCACCGATCACCCGGTGGCACGGGATGACAATCGATATTCGGTTGCGTCCGTTCGCGTTGGCGACTGCGCGAACCGCTTCCGGTTTATGAAGTGCTTTTGCCTGCTGCTTATATGAGACCGTGGTTCCATAAGGGATATTTTGCAATTCCTGCCACACCGCCCGCTGGAATTCTGTGCCAGGAGTATTGAGAGGTACCGTGAATGATTTCCGTGCTTTGCCGAAATACTCGGCCAGCTCCTGCCGCAGTTTTGTGATGAAGGGATTTTCACCGGGAAGGATGACCGCGTTCAGATGAGTTACCAATCCTTTCAATTCGGTTTCAAGCATCCGCCGATTGGTAAATTCGAGCATGCAAATTCCCTTCTCGGTGGCGCAAGCATACATCGGCCCGATCGGAGTTTCAAGGCGTTCGATCGTAATTAGCGTTTTCGATTTTGAATTCGATGGAGCTTCACCGACAACCGATCTGAAATATTCGTTAAAACCGCTCAGCGAACCGTACCCGGAGTCGAAAGCCGCGCTGGTTATTTTTTCTCCAAGCCGGATTTTTGTGAAGGCAGCATTCAGGCGCATCATTCGTCGGTACGCGTGAAACGTCATACCGTGATGTTTCTTAAACCATCGGCGGGCAAAGTGGGGTTCGATGCCCCTGCGCCGCAGTTCGCAATCGTTCATGTCCGTCACCGGATTCTGGCTTATGTCGTTCAACAATTTCGAAATCATAGCAGGCGTCTCGCCGGATTTCTGAAGCGGAGAGCAGATTTTACACGGTCTGTACCCGTGCCGTAATGCCTCCTTGCAGGAGGTGAAGAATTCGACATTCTCCCGCTTCGGTTTACGGGCCGTGCATGTTGAACGGCAAAAAACACCCGTTGTTTTCACGGCAACAACGAAGATACCTTCAAAGGCTGGGTCTTTGTCAAGCAGGGCTTGATACATGCTTTCTTCATTCACGTTCATTCTTGTCACCATTTTTTAAGTCAAGATACAACGGCGATTCCGGACTTGCTACAGCCAATTTAACAAGTATTTCTGGAACATAATATTGAAGTCGATGAAGATTCACAGTATATTCCCAGAATAGGAATCCGACGTCATCAACGTCGACTACAACTTCCTCTGAATTTCCTCCTTACTAAGGAGGGGACAAAGGGGTGGTGGAAAATAGTTTTCGTAAATAAAGATGAGTTTGAGAAAAGATAGAACAAATTCTTTTAATAACGCGAATAGTTACGCTGAATAAAACTCACTCTCCAAGGAGAAAGAAGTTATGGATCAGATTGAAGAATCAAACAACAACGGCAATCTGACTCGAAGAGGTTTTGTGAAATCGGGTTTGCTTGGGAGCTTGGCTGCGGCAACACTCCCTGCAATGACGTTCGCGGAAAATGCTTTTGCTCCTCCAGCGTCTCGTATTGCCATCTCATCTTTTAAGTTGGAAGAGACGAGCATCAGCGAACTTGCAGAAGGAATGGCATCGGGAAAATATACTGCTCGTTCCATCGCTGAAAAGTACTTGGATCGCATAGAAGATATCGATCGAGATGGCCCGACACTCCGAAGTGTGCTTGAGTTGAATCCCGATGCTCTTGCAATTGCCGATGCGCTCGACAAGGAGCGAAAAGAAAAGGGCGCACGCAGTCCGCTGCATGGAATTCCGATTTTAATCAAAGACAATATCGACACAGCGGATCGGATGGCAACAACCGCCGGCTCTCTTGCATTAGTGGGAGCAAAGCCGCCGAAAGATTCATTTCTCGTTCAGCAACTACGTAACGCGGGGGCTGTGATTCTCGGGAAAACAAATCTGAGCGAATGGGCAAACATACGCTCGAATCATTCGACAAGTGGATGGAGCGGCAGAGGCGGATTGACGAAGAATCCGTACGCATTAGATCGGAATACGTCAGGTTCTAGTTCCGGATCGGGCGCGGCTGTCTCTTCCAATCTCTGCGCGGCTGCGGTGGGAACAGAGACCGACGGCTCCATCGTCAGCCCGTCATCCATTAATGGAATTGTAGGAATCAAACCCACTGTCGGACTCATCAGCCGCTCGGGAGTGATCCCGATATCGCACACGCAGGATACTCCTGGACCAATGGCACGAACGGTGCGCGATGCAGCGATCGTCCTTGGCATTCTCGCTGGTATCGACGCAGAGGACAAGGCAACCGGTGACAGTCGTGGAAAATCCTCAACCGATTATACTCAGTACCTTAATCCGAAAGGTCTGGAGGGAGCAAGAATCGGCGTAGTGCGAAAGTACTTTGGTTTCCACGCTGGAGTCGATAGAGTCATCAACGACGCGCTAAATGTTCTCAAACAGCAAGGAGCAACGCTGGTTGATCCCGCAGATATACCAACGATAGGAAAATTTGACGATGCCGAATTAAATGTTTTGCTGTATGAACTCAAAGCGGATCTGAATGCTTACTTCGCACGCCTTGGCGCGGGCGCACCGGTTCATTCACTGAAGGAACTTATTGAGTATAACGAGAAGAATGCAAAATCGGAGATGCCATATTTTGGTCAGGAGTTATTCCTGAAGGCGGAAGCCAAGGGGTCACTGACGAGCAAGGAATATCTCGATGCATTAAAATTGTGCCGTCGTATGTCCCGCAAAGATGGGATTGATGCAACGATGAAAAAATTTAAATTGGATGCGCTTGTCGCACCGACCGACAGCCCCGCATGGCTCACAGACCTGATCGATAGTGATCACTTTATTGGCGGCAGTTCAACCATTGCCGCCGTTGCGGGGTATCCGAGCATTACCGTCCCTGCAGGATTTGTTTTTGGATTACCTATTGGGATCTCATTCTTTGGCCGTGCATGGAGTGAGCCGACACTGCTGAAGTTTGCGTACGCTTTTGAGCAAGCGACACATTTGCGAAAACCACCAAGATTTTTACCAACGGCAGAAGTCTGAATCGTGTCGCAGCGAATGATTGGATTGCCATAACGAATGATTATACTATTCCATAAGACCTGACTCATGTTTCGCAAAATCACAGATTATCTTGCACTTCAAAAAAACACGGCTGCTCTTTTGCTCATGGTGATTCTCGTCGGAATCGGCGAGCGAATAGCCGAGCGGTTTCTGCCGCTCTATTTGCTCGCACTCGGCGGCGGCATCGCTTCTATCGGAATTTTTTCCGGCGCGAACAATCTCACAAATGCTCTCTACTCGTTCTTCGGTGGCTACGTCAGTGATCGCATCGGCCATAAACGCGCACTGTTCCTTTTTAACGCAATGACCATTGCAGGGTACCTGATCGTCATTTTTTTCCCGTACTGGCAGGCAGTGATTATCGGTTCGTTTTTCTTCCTTTCATGGACAGCGATATCGATGCCGGCAACGCTTGAGCTTGTCACGCGCAGTGTTCCGGCGAACAAGCATGCGATGGGGGTGTCGCTCAATTCTCTTACGCGCCGTGTGCCGATGATTATTGGGCCGCTTATCGGCGGAGTGCTGGTTGAATGGTATGGCGAAACGGAAGGTATCCGCTATGCGTTTATCATTGCGACTATTCTTGCAGTTGTTTCCACAATTTTCCAACAGTGGCTGATCAGCGCCCCGGCAAAAACCAAGAACCAAGCACAGGTAAATCCGGCAGCACTTTGGAGGGAAATGTCCGCGGCATTAAAACAGCTTCTTTTTTCAGACATTCTCATCCGCTTCTGCGAACAGATTCCTTATGCATTTGTTGTGCTGTGGTGTGTAAAAGGAGTCGGTGTTACACCTGTACAGTTTGCGGAACTAACAACCGTTGAGATGCTCACAGCATTGCTTATATATATTCCCGTCGCACATTTTGCAGATAAGACAGCGAAGAAGCCATTTATCACCACAACGTTTATTTTTTTCACCGCATTTCCTGTCGTTCTTTTGCTCTCGCAATCTTTCACCGCTTTGGTATTTGCCTTTCTCCTTCGCGGATTAAAAGAATTTGGAGAGCCGACGCGCAAAGCGCTCATCATGGAACTCTGTCCGGAAAATAAGAAGGCTGGTATGTTCGGTTTCTATTATTTGCTGAGGGATATCGTTGTTGCACTCGCGGCGTTTGCGGGTGCATGGCTCTGGGGAATCTCACCTTCTATAAATCTACTTTCTGCGTTTGTTTTTGGCATTATCGGGACTATATGGTTTGTTCTGAAAGGTAGAGCAAGTACTCTTTGATAAATCTATGAATTCATCATTAATGATGGAGGTGTATTATGGAAACAAGAAAAATAAAGAAGGTTTTTAAAAGTCAGCCTGTTCTTGAAGGGGCGGGGGTTCGTCTCAAACGAGCGATGGGAAATAAAGAAGTGCCCCAATTCGATCCCTTCCTTCTTCTGGATGATTTTCGATCTGATCATCCGGGCGATTATCTTAAAGGATTCCCCTGGCATCCGCATCGGGGAATTGAGACAATCACATATGTGCTGAAGGGTACCGTAGAGCATAAAGATAGTATGGGGAACAGCGGGATTATTTCTTCGGGCGATGTTCAATGGATGACAGCAGGAAGCGGAATTATTCATCAGGAAATGCCGAAGCCTGGTCCGGGTGGCGCGATGTACGGGTTTCAACTTTGGGCAAATCTTCCGGCTTCGCACAAGATGATGGATCCGCGATATCAGGATGTGAAACAGTCGGATATTCCTGAAATGGTTTTAGACAACGGAACGAAAATAAAACTCGTGTGCGGTTCCTACGAAAAAACAAAAGGGCCCGTGCGTGATATTGTTGTCGACCCGGAGTACCTCGACATTACCGTACCGGCACACGCGGAATTTATCCATGCAACTAAAAGAGGATACACGGTTTTCGCATATGTCATTGATGGTCAGGGATACCTGTGCAGGGAGAGAGCACCGTTCTCCTATGAAGCGGACGGGGAAAATTATTTTGATATCTCGCGCGAGCCGTATGCTTCCGACGGAACATTGGTGCTGTTTGATAATGGCGATGAAGTATCGGTTCAGACGGAAGATCACGCAATCAGATTTCTCTTGATATCCGGGAAACCGATCGGTGAACCTATTGCATGGTACGGTCCTATCGTGATGAACACACAAAAAGAATTGGAAATTGCCTTTCGCGAATACCAGAATAATACATTCATAAAGAAAAGATAAACTATCATCGAATATAGAATATTGAGAAAGTATCGATGCAATAAAACAAGGAGAACGCTTTATGCGAACTCATAATATTCTTAAAATCATTTTCTTGTTCGCGCTTATATTGTTAGGATTGATTCCGGCAGCGGCAGAAGTAAAAGATTCTTCTGCTATCGGATTCACAATCCAGGATACCATAATTATTGCCGCAGACCCAAACGATGTATATCATTCTCTGGTGGCTGATGTTGGCCATTGGTGGGATTCGGCGCATACTTTTTCAGGAAATGCAAGCAGCCTTTCCATCGATGATAGAGCTGGAGGATGTTTCTGCGAGAAATTAGAGAATGGAGGAAGCGTTCGCCATCTCGAAGTTGTGTTTGCAGATCCGGGGAAAACGCTCAGGATGATTGGAGGTCTTGGCCCTCTTCAAGCGATGGCGGTGACAGGAAGTATGACATGGTCGCTTTCAAAAACAGATACCGGCACGAACATAAAAGTAACATATACTGTTGGAGGATATCGTCCTGGCGGTTTGCAGAAAATGGCGCCGCTTGTGGACAAAGTCATGTTCGAACAACTCAAAAGATTAAAAGAATATATGGAAAAGAAGGCAATCAAAAAGTAATTTCAATCGAGAGATATCTGGAAATTATGAGAATCTAAAGGAAATATCACAAACACATTATTATTCATATCTACGGAGACAGTATCATGAAAAAAATCGTTGTTATCACACTCGCTCTCTGTTGTTACACATTATCACTCGATGCTCAAGTTCAATACAAGCAGAACTTTCTTTTAGCATTCAACAAACAACCGAACATTAAAAACTGTGAAGCCGCCTATTCCTTTATGTGTTGTAAAGATGATATTTGCGCTGCCTTCAATGCGACCAAAGCAGCCCTAGTGAAAGCACGCGAAGAATTAACCACTATGCAAGTTGCATTAAATAATTCGACGACATCTCCCTCGGCCCCAGCAATGAATGCCGAAGATGCGCAGAAACTTTCAGAACAACTAGAGAAGATGACAGAAGAAGAAAAACAACAATGGGCTATGCAAAATGCAAAAAACTTTATGCCTTCAGCGGCTGGACACGTAAACAAAGATATGGATAATCAACCGGTGACTGAAGCGGTAAAATATGTGACCGATCAGGAGGGAAAAGATTTAAAACTTATGAATATGACAGCAGACTATACAGCTCAATTCAATACGATTGAACAAAAATACAAACCGAATATAGAAGAAGCATTAAAAAAGTTCCAGACTGTTACCCACTCTACATATTCTCCTTCTGATCCGTATATTACGGGAGAGTTCAGCAACGAAGAAGCTGCCAAGTTTGAAAAAGCAATAGAAGATTATAGGAAAACCGTACTGCCAATTTACAACAGCGAAATGAAGGATAAATTGAATTGTATCCTGCAGGTAGAACAGGATCTAGTGACAACATATACACCAATCGAAGAAAAAATTGCATCAACTCATTATGGCGATGATGCGCAAGAACCTGTCAACAAACAGCATCTCATTATGGCTCATGTAAGCGTTTTGCAAAAGGTGAAAACGAACGTAGATATATTCGAAGAAGTTCTTTCCAAATATGCCGATCAATATGCGGCTTTGATGAAAATAAAGTCGGTGAAGGAAGTCACAAAAAAGGAAAACGAGTAACTCATCTCTAACTTTATAACAGTATTTTAGATTTTATTTCATACTTTTTTACGAAAGTGATCATGAAGACAAAGTATCCAATCGAACGCTTCGTTGATAAAATTGATGATCTATCTATGATCCCCGAAAAGATTGCTGATGGAATCAGAAAGACTATAGAGGACTTTGCGGTGCGCCTTGAAAATTTAGAAGAAGCAAAGGCATCTCAAAAATCCCAACCGGACAAATGGTCAAGAAAAGAAATTCTCGGGCATTTGATAGATTCCGCCGCTAATAATCACCAACGATTCGTTCGTGTGCAGTATTTAAAAGATTTGAACCTGCCTCCGTATGATCAAATCGAGTGGGTGAAAATACAACAGTACAGCTTACGCACATGGAAAGAATTATTGACTCTCTGGAAGTCTTACAATTTTCACCTTGCTCACATTATCAAACACATGCCGACAGATTGTTTACGAATACAGATTACAATCGGCTCAGGCGAACCGGTGACAATAGGATATGTCGTTGAAGATTATTTGGGGCATATGCAGCACCACCTCCGGCAGATAGAACAAATGTGATTATTTTATTTTGTGTTGATAGTAATGATAGACAGGTTCAAGCTTTTTACCATGAACCTTCCACGCTTATGTAATACGTTCGCAGGGGAGCAAGATTGCCTAATAATTCTACGTAATAGTAATTCGTTAAATTCTTTACTGTCAATCCAACAGTAAGCGGTAGACATAGATTGATGAAGTTATAAGTGATGCCGGCATCGACGACACTGCTTGGAACACGATAGTCACCATCGACAATAGGAGCAAGACGGACAAGATTCTCATCAACCGCTTCAACTTTACTCACATAGCGGTAATTCAATTCTACCTGCCATTGCCGGTAATGTGCAATCATTGATGCGTAAAATAAATGGCGCGGGCGGAACTTGAGAATTGTGTTTTGGTTCAAATCGACGGGGTCAATATAAGTGTAGCCGATATCGGTAGTCAGAAATCGATTGAACATATCTGCTTTGATTCCAAATTCAAAACCGCGAATTCGTGCCCGTGTCACGTTGTTGAATTGTATCACAAACTGTGTCGGATTAACGCCAGCTTCAATGAGATCGTAGAAGTCGTTCTGAAAAAGTGCTGCGTCGAGAAATATCCGTTCACTGAGCCATTGAGAACCGCCGATTTCAAATGAAACACTCCGTTCCGGTCTTAAACTGTCGTTCGAAACGATTTTAATCGCGCTGACTCCCGAATTTACAGTTGTAAATAATTCGCTTATCGATGGATAGCGAAATCCTTCGCCATAAGAAGCGCGCAGTGTTGTTGTCGGGTTCGCCGTAATCACCAATCCAATTTTTGGATTTAATTGGGAAGGAGAAGAAGCGGCAGGTGATGCGAATATCTCTTTCCAAATTCTCTGCCAATCATATCTGATTCCTGCTGTCAGTTTGAGAGAATGAATAAGAGCGAGTTCATCTTGAACATAGAATCCTGCGCCTACACCGGGATGGGATCCAAAAATATCAGAAATGATACGGTCATAGTTTGCAACGATGCCGCCTGTGATCACATTCGTCGGCGAAGACTCAAATGTCGCCTGTGCGTCCACCTGAGTAACATGTGAAGCTGCCGTGTTGTGGACGGAGCCGTAAGTATTATCCTGCCAGAAATTGCCGAAGTAGATTGCTTTCAGCGAGAAGAACAACCGGTCGGATAAAATATCTTTATAGGCAAAACTCACATTCCCGCGCGCCGAATTTACTTCTCCGCCCAATTGTGAATCCGCAGGCCGCGTTGCATCGGTCAAACTTTTCCACCAAAAGAAATTTCCGTGCTTCCGCCATTGAATATTAGTTGTCAGTGTTGCGCTTTGGTACTGTGAAAAATTATAATTGAATTTTGAATACACACCCCATCGATGGTACACATCATTTTCGCGATAGCTTTCGTCTACCATGCGAGAAACGCTGAGAAGATATCCAAAAGATCCGACACGGTTGGAGTAGCTGACAAAGCCGCCGGTATTAAATCGTGAAGTGGGAGACCAATCCCATGCAGCATAACTTGGTCTTGCGTACAATCCGGAAAACAACCGAAACCGGATCTCCGGTGTCTCGCCGATCTCTTTCGTGATGACATTGATAACACCGCCAAGTGCACTCGAACCGTAGAGAGCGGAACCTGCGCCCTTTACAACTTCAATCCGATCAATTTGAAACATAGGAACTGTTTCCCATGGTATCTCGCCGGTATCGCCGGTAATATACGGAAGTCCATCAACCAGGATCAGCACGCGGCTTCCGACACCCCTGCTGTAACCGGATGAACCGCGGATATTCACTTGATCCTGCATCATGTTGACACCTGGAACATAGCGAAGAGCATCGTCGAGTGTTACAGAAACATGATCAGCAATCATTTTGGATGACACGGTTGAGACACTTACAGGAACTTCCCGCAGGCTTTGTTCCCGCCGGCTTGCAGTAACAACGACTTGGTCTGCCTGAATGGGAGCCTGCACAAGATGCACATCAAGACGTAGTTCTGTATCAGGTTGAATCGAAATTTGGTAGACTGTATCTGCAGTATACCCGACGAGTGAGAATGTTACGTTATACGTTCCGGCCGGAATTCCATTCAATTTATATTTTCCATGGATGTCTGTTATCGTACCGCGAATAGTACTTCGCAGGAGAACATTGACTCCGGTGAGCAGCTCTTGCGTTTTCGCATCAGTCACCGATCCTGTTACAGAACCTGCATGCGGCTGTGCAGCAGCAATTTGAAGGAAGCAGACGAGGGCAATATAAAGAGAATAATATTTCAAAACGGTTGTGGTGGTGGATTGCGAAAGTCAACATCGACGTTGATGTCTATTACCTGAGAGTTGTCGTTCACTATTACACTGCCGGCTTGCGAAAGGTTGGCCGGGTCTTTGTAGAAACCGACAACTCTGAAAACCCGTATGCCGCGAGTAAACAAATCCGAACTGATTTGCTGAACGACGCCGATATATTTATATGTTCCTGAGCGCAAGGGGAATAAGTACGAAATTGAATCGACAAAGAATGGCAGCGATTTGCCAATATCTGGATAGAGAAAGATTGAGGGTGGATTTGAAAACAAACCTGCAAAGACCGTTGCAGAATCAAGAGGATAAATCTTGGAAGCAAAGATCATAATGCTCACAAGACTATCTGACGGCGGCCACGAGCCCGGGGTAAAGTGCACGGTACCGCTGAATCCAAGTTCCACAGGAGGTGGAGGCGCAAGTCCGCCATCACAGGCAACAAGCAACAAGCAAAGAATTATAAGGACGATTGATCTCATTATAACACGAGAATAGTACAAATTGGATCAACGAGATGCAATGCCTATATCAATCTCTTTCTCGTTTATCGGATTACTCTCTACTCCTCGTCGTAGAGATGACTTTTAAACCTGCAGGTTCACTGTGAAGGAAAACCTATTATGATTTTCTGGATTTCCCTCATTGCATTCGTTATATTAACACGGCATTCATACGGAATCTATTGTGCTGAAACCTATAAAAGCCCTGGGTCAAAACTTTTTGCGGGATGAAAACATCCTGCACAAGATTGTGGAGAGTCTTGATCTTCGGACTGGCGATGTTGTTGTCGAAATCGGTTCCGGTCAAGGGGCACTTACAAAACACTTATCCGAAAAGCCGGTGAAACTTATCGGCATTGAGGTGGATGAGAGAGCGGTTCGGCTTCTTCGAGAACGGTTTGGTGAAAAGTTGGAACTTATGTCCCGTGATGTTCTCGAAGTCAATCTTGGCGAACTAGCACAGCACAATGGCGGCAAAGTGCGTATTGTTGGCAATATTCCGTATTATCTTACAAGCGAAATTCTCTTCTGGCTTTTTGATGCACGAACAGCAGTTATTGATGCAACATTGATGCTCCAATATGAAGTGGCGAAACGTCTCATTGCGCCTCCCGAGAATAAGGAATATGGAATACTTTCCATCTTCACGCAATTCTATACCGAATGTGAAATGCTCTTTAAGGTTTCGAGGAATTGTTTTTTCCCGAAGCCGGAAGTGGATTCTGGCGTCGTACGGTTTAAGTTCAAAGAACGATTGCCGGATTGTGATGAGCAGCTTTTTCGATCAATTGTGCGTTCGACGTTTGGCCAGCGGCGAAAGACACTGCGGAATGGATTGAAGTCCATGGGATACAATGATCGTGTACTTGATCAAATATCGTTTGACTTGAAGAGAAGACCCGAGGATTTGAGCGTGGATGAATTTTTGAACTTGTCTGAGTCTATGAGGAAAATAACAAATCTCAATACACAAATATCGTAACGATTCAGTATTTTTAAGAAAAGAGCAAAACAATTCCCTCTCTTCGTAGGAGAGGGTTAGCGTGAGGTCAAATAAAAGAAGTGGCCCTGCCTTAGTCCTCCCCTATGAGGGAAGGAGATTATATTGAAATATCTAATACTCATTAGATTATGAAACAATTAATATCCTATTTAGCTCCGGTTGATTTTGTTTCCATCGTCTTCATGCTTTTTCTAATTGGATTGAATCTGGTCTTCTTCGGACGTGTTTCTGCGTGGCTGGAGATTATCGCTATCGATCTAATTGTCATTGCTGTTATTTTCTTGTTGGCATATATGGCGGGGACAAAAAAAACAAAACTACTTATAGGCTTCCATCGTTTTTACAGTTATCCGTTTGTTCTTTTTGTTTTCAAAGAAATTTATTTGATGGTACAGCCAATTCATCCTGTGGATTACGATTGGCTTTTTATTTCCATCGATCACTGGCTTTTCGGAGTCAATCCTACTCAGTGGGCGGCACAGTTTGCACATCCTGTGCTGACCGAGATTTTTCAAATCGCTTATTTTTCCTATTACATACTGTTTCTCATGCTTGGCATCGAACTCTACCGTCGCTACACAATTGATGAATTTGATCATGGCGCGTTTCTCGTTGTGTATGGATTCTATCTTTCTTATTTGGGATATTTCTTGTTACCGGCTGTTGGTCCACGCTTTACATTGCATAATTTTTATGCGCTTGGTCAGGAATTGCCGGGTTTGTTCTTTACTACACCTATGCGCAATTTCATCAATGCGGGCGAATCGATTTCCTCGACACTTCCAAACGTGATACAATTTGTTCAACGTGATGTATTTCCGAGCGGACACACACAGCTTACACTTATTGTCGTCTATCTCGGTCATCAATATCGTCTCAAGACGCGCTGGATTATGACGGTTCTTGCCGGATTGCTCATTGTTGGCACAGTTTATCTGCGTTATCATTACGTCGTTGATCTTATCGGGGGCGCAATATTTTTCTTATTCACAATATGGAGCGGGAAGAAGATTCAAACTTGGTGGGAATCCAAGACAAACAGTAAAAGGTAAGAGGTAAAAGGGAGATGAGAACTGTTCGATTCTCCCATCTTGCTACTCACATCAAAATGAGATAAGTTATATTTGGAATTTATTTATAAAACAAAAAATGACGCACGAACAAATTTTATCGGAACTTGAACATCTTGCATCTAATTGCGGCATTGCCATTCGGTATGAAAAAGGCAACTTCGACGGCGGATATTGCGTCCTCAAAGCAGAACGGCTCATCGTCATTAATAAAAGATTAGCTCCGGCACGTCGAGCTCCCGTTTTAGCGCAGGGATTAGCAGAGGTCGGTATAGATGAAATGTATTTAAAACCGGCAATTCGGGAGTACATCGAAGACGAACTTGTGCGCGCGGCAAAAGCATAAGTAAAAGCTGATTCATACGTAGCTGAGCGAGACAAATTACTATTTTGATTTTTTGCTTGCTTTATCTTATTCTGTTTATTGTATTCTAGATTTTTACTTCTTTCCTAAGACGTAGACAAGGAGATCATAATGCGTATTCTCATTATTAATGGACCGAATCTTGATATTCTTGGCAAGCGAGAGCCAGATATATACGGTACGATGTCATTGTGGGATATCGAGAACCGATTGAAAGAAAAATTTCCAAACGTCAAATTGGAATTCTACCAATCAAATAGCGAAGGACCTATCATCGACGCACTCCATAAAGCGCTCGATGGTGTTACCGACGGCGTGGTTCTCAATCCCGGGGCATTCACGCATTACTCGTACGCTATCCGCGATGCAGTTGCTGCTTTGAAGGTACCCGTGATTGAAGTGCATTTGAGTAATGTCCATGCACGGGAAGAATTCCGTCGCGAATCTGTCATCGCCCCGGCATGTAAGGGCGTCATTGCCGGTTTTAGTGCACGCGGGTATGAACTGGCGATAGAATTTATTTTAGAGCAAAAATAAGAGAATATTTAATCGTTAGTAATGAGTCGTCAGTTGAAACGTTCCGTAAATTTTAGTGAATAAACTTAAATCATTGTTCCCTGATTACTGATGACCGAAACTGAGAACTCTATGATCAAAGCTGTTATCTTCGATTTAGATAATACGCTGGTAGATTTTATGCTGATGAAACGGCAGGCAATCGACGCCGCCATTAGCGCGATGCGTGATGCAGGGCTGAAGCTTTCTAATGAAGAAATTCGTAAAGGCATAGATGAGATTTACGAAGAACGCGGGATGGAATTCCAGAAAGTTTTTGATGAATTGATGTATCGCGAATTCAGCAAGATCGATTACAAAATTCTTTCCGCCGGTGTTATTGCCTACCGGCGCGCAAGAGAAGCAGCGCTCGTTCCGTATCCGCACGTTACAATGACGCTGATCGAACTTTCCAAGATGCACATCAAACTCGGCGTTGTTTCCGATGCGCCGGCAAAAGAAGCATGGCTCCGGCTTTGTTATCTCAACTTCCATCATCTTTTTGATGCAGTTGTAACATTTGAAGACACGGGCATGCGTAAACCGAATCCTGAGCCATTTAGAAAAATTTTAGATATGCTTCAAATGCAACCATCCGAGGCAATGATGGTGGGCGATTGGGCGGAGCGTGATGTCGTGGGTGCGGCTCAGGTGGGCATGAAAACGATATTCGCGCGGTACGGCAACACCTTCGGTACAGAAGTCTCGAATGCCAACTATGACATTGATGATATCTCGCAAGTTATTGATATCGTCAAAGAACAAAATCAGAACGTGTAGCTATGGGAAAAATTCAAGGTATCGGGGTAGATGTTGTGGATGTGCCGCGGATGAAAGACGTTTTGGAAAATCAGGGAAAGGTGTTTCTCGATAAAGTGTACAGCGACATGGAAGTGACATACTGTAAGACGCGCAAAAAACCTTACATTCATTTTGCTGCGCGGTTTGCCGCCAAGGAAGCAGTGGCAAAAGCTATGCGCACCGGCTGGAGCGGTGCGTTTCATTGGCGGGATATTGAAGTTGTGAACGATCAGTCCGGCGCACCGCATATTCTGCTGTCGCGAGAAGTTGCCAAAGCACTGGAACAATGCAACGTTCATCTCTCGCTTTCTCATACCGACACCACTGTGGTTGCGTTTGTAGTACTAGAAAGCAAAAAATAAAACTGATATTCTTTATTTCTATTCTCATTACTCATTCTTCATTAATTACTCGTCATTACATACACTATGAAGTCCATTGAACTAACTTCAACCGCTCAACACCATCTTGCTGACGTTGCTCTCGTTGCCGGTTTTCTCTGGGAGCGCAGGTGGGCGGTGAAGAATGGCGGCAATATTTCCGTTGATATTACCGGAGAAGTTGATATCCGCACGAATGAACTGAATCAGTTTCCTTACAAATCTCTTGAGCACGCCTATCCCGATCTTTCGCAGATGTTTCTCATGGTGACCGGTGCCGGCACACGAATGCGCGACGTTGCAAATCAACCGTTCGACAACATGTGCATCATTCGGTTCTCAAACGACGGAAACGGTTATCACATTATTCATGGGGATGTCTTCAATTCTCATCTTATTCCAACATCCGAACTGCCGACACATCTCGCCATTCATCAGGTACTAAAGAAGCGCGGAGGAATACAGAAAGCCGTTCTTCACACACATCCGGATGAATTGATTGCACTGACGTTGATTCCCGGCTTCAATGATGAATCGCGTCTGAACAAAATGCTTTTTAGTGTACAACCGGAGACTGTTATCGCCAATCCTCATGGCATTGGACTTGTTCAGTACATTCTACCGGGAACCGAACAGCTTGCTGAAAAAACAGTTGCATCACTTCGACATCATCCGATTGTAATATGGGGAAAGCACGGTTGTATCGCTGTTGGCAAAGATGTGCTGGAAGCGTTTGATCTGATTGATGTAGTGAATAAGTCTGCACAGCTAATCTTTCTTTGCCGCGAAGCCGGCTATACACCGCAAGGACTTACTGAACAACAAGTTGAAGAATTGAGAAAGAAATTTTGGTCTAACCTTTGAACTACTTGGCGATTCACTATTGTTTTTCTTACCTTATCAGTATCCCAATTCTATTCCACCGAATAGTTGAATATTTTTCAGAGATGCTGGACACAGGAACCTCTGAATCCCAAGACCAATAAATAAACAGTGCTTCACCGATTAAGTGATCGTCAGGTACGAATCCCCAGTAACGGCTGTCCATACTGTTATCGCGATTGTCGCCAAGAACAAAGTAGTAGTTCTGCTGCACGCGATAGCTTGAAGTCACTGCTCCATCGATGAGAATTGAATCGGCGTTTACTTGGACGATATGTCCTTCCCGTTCGATAAAAATATACCATCGAGAAAACGTGGTGTGATTGATATTTAGAATTTCATCTCGTTTTGGCACGACAATCGGTCCATAGTTAACATCGCTAAATGCTGAACCTTCCGGAAACATTTCTATGTATTGTCGAGGTGCATTAGCGATTTGATGTATTGTACTTCTGCCATGCAAAGGAAAACTTATCTCGAGTCCATTAACAAATACTTTGCCAAATCGAATTTCTACGGTATCACCAGGTACTCCAATACATCGTTTAATGTAGTTCACAGATTCAGAGGGTGTAATTTCGTTTTTACCACCGGGAAATTCGAATACCACTACATCCCCGCGATGTACACTTCGAAATAAAGGAAGAGTAAACGAAGGGAGCGAGGTTGCTGTAAACGGTAGATGGCGCGGTGTATGTAGACCGTAGGCAAGTTTATTCACCAATAAGAAATCGCCTACTTGCAGCGTGTTTTCCATCGACGTGGAGGGAATACGGTACGCCTCAACAACAAATAATTTCAGAACCAGCGCTGCGAGCAGGGTGACAAGAATCGTTTTGCCGTACTCAATCAACGTGGAGGCAATAGTTTTCTCTTTGTGCAGAGAAGTATCTGTATTCTCCGCAACTTCGTTATGCTTTGATTGTTCCGGCATCATTTAATGAGGGAACCAATGCGGCCCCAGCGCACAGAAGCGAGTCTTCCGAAAATATCGTAGAGCGGAAGGTCGGTGTTCCATGACCAATAGACGATCATCGGCGTACCGACAATATTTTCCTTTGGAATGAATCCCCAGTACCTACCGTCAAGACTATTGTCACGGTGATCGCCCATACCAAAAAGATAATCACGCCGGATGGTGTAAGATGTTGCTGGTTTGCCGTCCACCAATACAGTTCCTGCAACAGATTCCACCGTATGTCCCTCCCGTTTGATAAAGATTTGCCATGCGGAATAATTTTGCGTATTCAATGGAATCACCATTCCTTGTTTCGGTACCACAAGCGGGCCGAAGTTGTCTTCGTTCCAACCGGAACCGGCCGGGAAAATTCGATCATCTGGTTCGGTTGCCGGAACCGACCACCCGTGATCAAATCTCACATTGCGGGGTAATGACAACATTTGTCCATTGACAGATAATACTCGGTTGCGTATCTGAATCGTGTCGCCCGAAACTCCAACACACCGTTTCAGATAGAAAGTAAAATCCGGTGACTCTACTTCATCGCGCATCCCTGGGAATACGAACACAATCACATCTCCGCGTTTGACATCTCTGAAGGATGGAATACGAAACCATGGCAGACGCACATTGGTGAATGGAATATTCCGGGGCGACGTTCCGCCGTAAATAAATTTATTGACGAAGAGCAATTCGCCTGTAAGCACTTCGTTTTCCATCGAACCGGTCGGGACAAGGAAAGATGCAATCACAAAATTATTGATGAGAAGAAAAAGACCCAGAACAATGCCGGTCTCTTTAAGGAACGCCAATGTTTTTTCTTTGAATGTTATTGTGTTCGGCTGCTCTTCTTTTTTTTGTTTTTTGCCGTTGTTCATAATTATTTCCAAGTTAGTTGTTATCTCAATCTCACAATCACCAAATCATTAAATTGCACCTCATTCATCCATCGATAAAATGGCGAGGAATGCTTCTTGCGGCACTTCTACACTTCCTACACGTTTCATCCTTTTTTTGCCTTCTTTTTGTTTTTCAAGAAGTTTTCGTTTTCGTGAAATATCGCCGCCATAACACTTCGCGATCACATTCTTCCGAATGGCGCTTATCGTCTCGCGTGCAATTATCTTACTTCCGATAGCAGCTTGTATTGCCACCTCAAACATTTGACGTGGAATCAGCCCTCGAAGTTTCGTGCAAAGTTTACGGCCCCAGTCATACGACTTCACGCGGTGGACTATAGTGGAAAGTGCATCCACCGGCTCGCCATTCAGTAAAATGTCCAATTTTACAAGGTCGGATTCGCGATATTCAAGAAAATCATAGTCAAATGAGGCATAACCGCGCGAAAGTGACTTAAGTTTATCGTAGAAATCGAAGATAATTTCCGATAACGGCAGTTCAAAATGGATGTCAGCACGTTCCGGACTGAGATATGTAGTATTGCGGTGAATGCCCCGGCGGTCCATGCATAGTTTCATGATGTTGCCAATATATTCCGTCGGTGCGATAATTTGTGCCTTGACGAACGGCTCTTCCACCTTTTCAATATTGCCGGCATCCGGCATGAATGCAGGGTTGTCGATGAACAGAACTTCCTTATCCGTTTTGGTGACGCGGTACTCGACGTTCGGCACCGTGTTGATGAGCTGCTGGTCGTATTCGCGCTCTAACCGTTCACGGATAATCTCCATATGAAGAAGTCCGAGAAAACCTGCGCGAAATCCGAATCCCAGCGCAACCGAACTTTCGGGTTCAAAAATGAGCGAAGCATCATTCAACTTTAGTTTATCGAGTGCATCGCGCAACTCGCCAAAGTTGTCGCTGTTGGATGGATAGAGTCCGCTGAAGACCATCGGTTTGGCTTCTTTGTAACCGGGTAACGGTTCGGATGCAGGATTGTCCGCGAGTGTAATCGTGTCGCCGACTTTTGTGTCATGCACGTCTTTGACATTTGCTATTATGTAACCTACGTCGCCTGCAGAAAGCGAACCGATTCGTTTGCGCTGCATTTCAAGAATGCCGACATCTTCTACCTGAAATTCTTGTCCCTTTGAAAAAAATCGTATCCTATCTTTCTCACGTACAGTTCCTTCCATAACGCGAACGTACGCAACCGCGCCGCGGTATTCATCAAACACGGAATCAAAGATCAACGCCTTGAGCGGTGCATCCGGATCGCCTTTCGGCGCAGGGATGCGCGAGACGATTGCTTCTAAAACATCTGCTGTTCCAATGCCGGATTTCGCGCTGCCCAGCAAAATTTCTTCTTCCTTGCATCCGATGAGGTCCATCACCTGCTTCTTCACCACATCTATCATCGTCTTGGCGCTCGGCAAATCAATCTTGTTGATGAACGGAATTATTTCTAATCCTGCGTCGATAGCGAGATAAAGATTGGAGATTGTCTGGGCTTCCACGCCTTGCGTTGCATCCACAACAAGAATGGCGCCTTCGCATGCAGCAAGCGAACGCGAAACTTCATAGGTGAAATCTACATGCCCCGGAGTGTCGATGAGATTGAGTGTGTAATTTTTTTTATTGCGGGCTTGATATTTAATTTGAATGGCATGCAGTTTGATGGTGATGCCGCGTTCTTGCTCGAGGTCCATATCATCGAGCATTTGCTTCGACATGTCACGAGCGGCGACGCTGCCAGTGTACTCCAGCAGACGGTCGGCAAGCGTTGACTTGCCGTGGTCGATGTGTGCAATGATGCAAAAATTACGAAGATGTTCCATCAAGTACGTATCAAATCTGCTGCCGTGCGGACGGCATTAAAGAGAGAATCGCATAAATGACAAAGAGTAAAAAGTGGTATGCTTGATGAAGAGCCACTCTTTACTCCTCTAACTATTGAAAAGATAGCGGAAAATGTGCAGAAGAGCAAGGTGAGAGAAAGTAGTTGAGACGGTGAGAAATTGAGATGAGAGAGTATGAGAAAAGGCAAGTTCAGTGGGTAGGCAACCAGTGTAGAGTCCAGTCACCGACTGGACTTACTCTCTTGCTTTCATATT
This sequence comes from Bacteroidota bacterium, assembly GCA_050015675.1. GTDB lineage: Bacteria > Bacteroidota > Ignavibacteria > UBA10030 > UBA10030 > Fen-1298. The sequence continues at coordinate 202,804 of JBEKAY010000001.1, forward strand.
GTCCGATCTGGTGATCGGACTCTACTTTTAATCCACTCGTTTTTAAGGATTGCATAAACCAAATCATCAGTCCATTCTCCTCGAATCAAGACACTCTCTTTAAAATGTGCCTCTTTCCTAAAACCTAATCGCTCAACCAATCCTACTGATTTTATATTTCTCGGGTCAATGGAGGTTACTATTCGACGTTTATTAAGTTCACTGAAAAGGTAATTCATCAGTTCTTTCAGAGCCTCGGTTGCATATCCTTTCCCTTGCTGATGCTTGTCTAATGTACATCCTACTTCAACTTGTTTTTTATCCGAATCTAAAAAATGAATTCCTATGTCTCCAATTAATTCGTTTGTTTCTTTTTTGACTATGACAAGTTGATACCATGTATTAACGAGGTCGATCGTTGGCGACACCCTGTTTTTTATAAAATCATAAACGTCATCGATTACGTTTGGAATCCACCCTTGGTATTGATTAATAATTGAGTCTGATCGATATTTAAATATTGCTTCTGCGTCATCCAGCTTTATTGAACGCAATAATAATCTTTTTGTATGAAGTTCTAGGTTGTTTGTCATATTATAAATTCTCTTTTACTTAATGTTTTGAGATTTTTCTCCGATCCGCAAATTATTTGTGTGTGCATTTATCCGCCGGAACGATGCGTAGGCGGATCTCACAGCGAATGTAGCCAAAGCTTACTTGGCTTGCAACCGTTGAATAAAACAAGTATTTGAGATATTGAGTCTATGAGAAGTTGAGTATGTGTGAGGAAAAGAATATAGAAGGCAGGAAACAGGGAATAATGTATCGGTAATTTGAAACCCTTTGTAATATTCCTTAGTTTATTCAGAATGGAAAATCACGCATAAGGAAAAGCATGAAAGTCATCATAGCCGGCGGGAGCGGTTTGGTTGGAAGGAAATTGATCGAAGAACTTCTTCGAGGGCAGCATGTAGTAACAATGCTTTCGCGGAGACCGGAAAGAACAGAAAAGATTTTCCCTAGAGCTACTATAAAGTTCTGGGATGCAAAAACAAATGATGGGCTAACGGACGTTCTTGAAGGTGCCGATGCAGTTATCAATCTTACCGGAGAATCTATCGCCGCAAAACGATGGACACATATTCAAAAGGAACGAATTCTTTCCAGCCGCATTGAATCGACACAAGCTCTTGTGGATGCAATCAAACAGACTAAACGCAAACCCTCTGTACTGCTGAACGCTTCTGCTGTCGGCTACTACGGCAATGTGCCGGAAAGCGAAGTAACTGAAGCAAGTCCAAGAGGCGCAGGATTTCTTGCTGATGTCTGTGCACTGTGGGAGGTGGAAGCTTTGAAGGTGCGAGAGTTTGGCGTGCGTGTTGTTTTGCTTCGCACAGGAATTGTGTTAGACAAAAACGGCAGTGCATTGCAGAAACTTCTTCTACCATTTCGATTGTTCATCGGCGGACCGCTAGGTTCCGGCAAGCAATGGTTTCCATGGATTCATTTGCAGGATGAAGTAAGAGCAATTCTCTTTGCTATGGAAAATGAACATATCACAGGGTCAATAAATCTTGCCGCACCAGAATCTGTACGAATGATGGAATTTTGCAGGAAGCTTGGGAAAATTCTTCACAGACCATCGTGGGTGCATGTGCCTGCATTTGTGTTGAAGTGTGCACTTGGCGAAATGGCTGAACCGTTGTTGCTTGATGGTCAGAAAGTAATTCCCCAAAAACTGATTGATGCCAGATTCGAATTTCAATTTCCGAAGCTTGAAGATGCATTGAGAGATTTACTTACCTAGTGAAGAGGCACTTTAAATTGAATTTTCGCACTGCCGCCAAGTTCATCTGAAACGTCAAAATCGTACAGCGTTGCACCAACGTACGCGTCAATTATATTGAGGAAATATGTCAGGCCAAGATAAAGAATAAATTGGTCTCGCTGATCGTGATAGAAGTCACGTGCACTTAATAGATTCTGATCTCCAGAATGAGCCGTATCCAACCTGACGGATTCCGAAAATTTTCCACGATAGTCCATATATTGATTATTCGCTTTGATCGCTACCGAAGTAAAGTATGCGCCAAATCCCCAAAATAATGGAATCGTATAATACCGATGAGCATACACTTGTCCGGCTCCGGGAAGCAAAGCTGAGAATATCATCGCTAACGATCCGGATTTAGCGTGCACATCAGAAATGAGTTTTATTTTGCCGGCTCGAACTCCCAGCGAGTCGGTTGATGAGTATTGAGCTTCTGTTGTATCCGGTTTGATCAAAGCCGATGTGACTTTGGTTTGTGCGTCGGCATTAATGTATGAAACAAAAAAAAAGAATATTGCTGCGACCAACGGCATTATCGATTGATTTTTCATTGGGAAAATATTCAAGCCAGCGGTCATTTCTCGATAACAGCGATTGCTTCAATTTCTATACGAATATCGCGAGGAAGCCGTGCCGCTTCTATTGTGCTACGCGCTGGAGCTGCGGTGCCAAGAAATTCGGCATACACTCCATTCATTGTGGTAAACTCGTTCATATCTTTTAGGAAAACCGTAGTTTTAACTACTGAAGCGAGAGAAGCACCGCTGGCAATAAGAATAGCTTCAATGTTCTTCATTACCTGCCGAGTCTGTTCCTTGATACCGCCTTCCACAATCCTGCCTGTTACAGAATCCATTGGTCCTTGACCGGCAATATAAAGAGTTTTTTCATCCACTAGAATTGCTTGACTGTAAGGGCCAATTGGTAGTGGAGCTTTTTTGGTTAGAATTTTTTTTATTGACATAATTAATTCAGTATTATTTTTGTGTGAAGTAAAAAGTTAATAGTAACATTATTGATATATTTTTCAATCTCTAATTCCTAATACTCAATTCCTCATCATTACTTTCCGGTGAATAAATCCATCAACCGGTCAAAATCGTCGAGTGAATAGTATTCCACTATGATTTCGCCGCGTCCCGATCCTTTGGTTTTTACTTTGACTTTTGTGCCGAGCGCCTGACGCAATCGTTCTTCCAAGCTTTGAATGCTTGCCGATGCGCTGCTGTTTTCTTTGTGCGGTCCGGATTTTTTCTTAGGTTGCTGCGTGGCGCGGACAATATCTTCCACTTTCCGCACGGACAGTCCGCCATCCGTAATTTTTTCGTACAGTCGAAGTTGCATTCGTTCATTCGGAAGCGCGATGAGTGCGCGCGCATGTCCCATCGAAATTTTATCTTTGCGTAATCCATCCTGTATTTTCATCGGTAATTTCAGCAGGCGGATGAAATTAGTCACGGTGCTTCGGTCTTTGCCGACGCGTTTTGCAATGTCATCTTGTGTCATGTGGCATTCGTCGATGAGACGCTGGTAGGCGTTGGCAATTTCCATCGAGTTTAGATATTCACGCTGGATATTCTCGATGAGCGCAAGTTCCAGCATCTCTTCGTCGGTTTCGACTGCGATAATATATGCGGGAATTTGCCGCAGACGCGCCGCTTGAGTTGCGCGAAGACGTCGTTCGCCGGAAATAATTTGATAGCCCGCATCGACCCGCCGCACAGTAATCGGCTGAATGACGCCCTTCTCTTGTATCGAACGCGTAAGTTCTGCGAGCGATTCTTGATCGAAATCTGTGCGTGGCTGAAATGGATTCGGTTGAATCTTTGCGATATCGATACTGGCAATAATGCCCGTCTCGCCTGTGTCGCGTCCTACGGAACCGTCTCGTACGTTCACTTCCATCCGCGGGTTCTTCGGGATAAGCGCATTCAGTCCGCGTCCGAGAACTGATTTTCTCTGATCACTCATAAGCTTATGGTCCGATGAAAGTTTTTTCATGTAACAGAGGCTCAACGGCGAAGAACTTATTGTTCTTCAATACTTCTTTTGCAAGCTCCATATAATTTCGTGTGCCGATGCAGATGGCATCGTAAAGAATAATCGGTTTGCCGAAACTCGGCGCTTCGCTTAATCGGATGTTGCGCGAAACAACCGTGGCAAAAACTTTATCGCCGAAGTAACGTTTCACTTCTTCCACTATTTGGTTCGAAAGCCGAAGGCGCGAATCGAACATTGTAAGCAATACACCTTCGATGTCTAGATTGGGATTTAGCGTCTTCTTAACCATATTAATAGTGTTGAAAAGCTGACCGAGTCCTTCCAGTGCAAAGTATTCGCACTGAACAGGAATGAGAACAGAATCTGCTGCTGTCAAAGCATTGAGAGTCAACAAGCCAAGTGAAGGCGGACAATCTACAACGATAAAGTCAAAGCGTTCGCGCACTGGTAGAAGCGCGTTCATAAGTAGGCGTTCTCGATTTTCCATCTCTACCATTTCAATTTCAGCGCCGACGAGATTGATATGCGACGGAAGAACAGATAAGTAAGGCATTTGTGTCGGTTGAATTGCTGCTGCCGCTTCTACTTCTCCAACGAGCACCTCGTAAATTGTTTTTCCATCAATACCAGCAGAGCCGACACCGCTTGTGGCGTTTGCCTGTGGATCATTATCAACCAATAAAACTCTCTTCTCCGCTGCCGCCAAGGAAGCTGCCAAATTAATGGCGGTCGTTGTTTTGCCAACGCCTCCCTTTTGATTAGCTATGACAATTATTTTTGCCACGATAGCTCAGCTGTGTTTAATTATAAATTATTGATTGCAAAAAATATAATGTTTTTTGCCTGTCTAAGCAAACCAACATATTAAGCGGAAATATGTTTAGAAAGTGAAGTGTTTGCGAGTTCGCACTTCTTTCGGAAAGCACCCGGCACAGCAGAAATCTTCCGTGTCTGCTTGTCGAAGAACGCTATACCGGTTTTTACACGAGCGACTTCTTTCTTCGTTGTTGTATTGGTCAACCGGAAGACAACATCGCACTGAGTTAATTGGAAATCTGTCGTTCCAACTTCTACCTTTAGCACATCTCCGTAAAATCCTTCTGAAGAATAGATGATGATTGCGTCCGTCATCATAATTCCTGTTCCTTCGATATCGATTTCTGAATAACCGAGATTCCGGAGAAATTGGATGCGCGCCTCGTGAACAATGGAAAGTACGGCATCGTTGCCGAGGTGTCCGCTATAGTTTATATCGCTGATGCGTATTGGAATTTCAGTACAAAAAGGAAAATTCGCCGGAAGCTGAAGTTTGACTCTTGCCATGAATAATCTGTGATAAATGTATAATATCAATCTTGGTTGAATAATACTGAATTGTTTGGAATGAAAAATGGAAATTTAAAGAAAGAAAAGTAGAAGGTAAAAGGAAGAGGGTAAAGGGCAACGTGAGTATGGTCTGTTAATCGACTGTAACCTTATTGGTATGTACGTCGTAGAGAATGAAAGAATATCAAATGGAGGTCACTAATGTTCACGTTTATTCTTTGGATTATTCTTCTTTTTTTATGTTGGCCGTTGGCATTGCTGGCGTTGGTGCTCTATCCAATCGTCTGGCTTCTGACGCTTCCGTTCCGCATCATTGGTCTAACAATGAAAGGGCTTTTTGCTTTCCTCTCTTCGTTGATTATGCTGCCTGCGAGAATTCTGCGTGGACGGGGAGCAAATTGAAGAATAAAAATTAAAAGTCTGCTCAAGGCATTTACGGCACTATTTATTCCCTTTGTATTATCACTTTTCGATTGATCTTCCGTTGCAATTCGATGTTTTTTTTGTAATCTTTCATAGAAAATTATTTGGTACCTATCTCTGTGCATCAACAAATATTTCGTGTAGTCATAATTTTGTTTGCAGTTGTGCCGTTGTTGGCACGAGCGCAAGACATTGCCACACCGCAGACTTGTATAACCATCTTCAAACCGGATATTCGTGAAGTGAAGTCACGATATCCTAAATTGACTTCCTTCCATGCAATACAGCGGCCGCGCGTTGCACTTGTGCTCAGCGGCGGCGGCGCACGCGCTATAGCCGCTATTGGCGTACTGCGAGTTTTAGAACACAACGATATACCTACTGATCTGATTGTCGGAACGAGCATGGGCAGTGTTATAGGCGGTTTGTACGCGATGGGATATTCAACCAATCAACTTCAACGTTTGGCAGATACGACAAATTGGGACGATTTACTAAGCTACAGTGACGAATCGAAACGCCGTGATCTCTTTCTCGATCAAAAAATTGCGCGTGACAAAAGCATTCTTGTGCTACGTTTTGAAGGTCTAGAGCCGGTTATTCCGCAAGCGTTTTCTGCAGGTCAACGATTATCAAATTATCTCAACCTCCTTACATTGCAAGGCATCTACCATCCCGATCCTAATTTTGACGATCTTCGTATTCCATTCCGTGCGGTCACCACAGATCTTGTCACAGGAAAAAGGGTTGTGATAGATAGTGGTGATATGACGGAAGCGTTGCGTGCAAGCATGGCAATACCATTGATATTCAGTAGTCTGCCGCGCGATTCTATGCAGCTTCTTGACGGAGGCTTAGTAGACAATCTTCCTGTGGATGTCGCCATTGCGGAAAAAGCAGATATTGTCATTGCTGTTGATATGGTAAGTCCGCTCCGGCCAAAGAGCAAACTCAATGCGCCATGGGAAATTGCAGATCAGATTACCACGATTATGATGCAAGAAGCAAATAAGCTGGCGCGAGCAAAAGCAGATATTGTTATTACACCGAGATTAGGTGATCATCTGGCTTCTGATTTTACCGGTATCGACTCGTTGGTTACTGCTGGAGAATATTCTACTGAAGAATTAATTCCCGCTATAAAAAAACTTATAGATGATCGTACGCTCAGGGTGCATCGCGAGGATAGTACCGTGCGGTACGAGTCGCCCCGATTTTCTTGGTCAGGCTCATTGCCGCAGGCATTTCAAGATAGTCTTCAGACGTACGAGAAGCGCGGCTGGATGACAGAGATAGATCTGCATCGCTTCGTGAACGATTTGTATAATGAAGGCGACTACGTTTCTGTAAATGGAATAGTAGAACAGCGCGCCGATTCTACGATCATTGAAATCCGCAACACACATAATCCTATTCTTCGGAATGTAAAAATTTTAGGCAATCAGGTTTTTAATTCTGATACGCTGCTTACTATGTTCCAGCCAATACTAGGCAATTATCTAAACACACATTCTATGGAGCGAGCTGTTGAACGTTTGCTTGCAATTTATCGCACTGCCGGCTATTCCCTTGCCCGTGTGACTGATATTCAACTCGATTCTTCATCAAGTACAGCCACTGTTATGCTTGATGAAGGCACGATATATCGTATTGATATTAGAGGTACAAAAAAGTCCCGCGATTGGATTATTTGGCGCGAGCTTCCATTTAAAAAGCAGAGTCTTTTCAATATTTCTAAAGTTGCTGCTGGAATCTCAAATCTTTATGGCACCAATCTTTTTGATCAGATACTTATTACAACACATCATGAAGACAGCACTGGAAAATACAACGTAGCTACTGTCAAAGCGATTGAACGAAGCACAGAGTTGATTCGTTTTGGTTTGCGCGTAGATAATGAACGCGATATTCAGCCATCAATTGATATTCGAAATGAAAATTTATTTGGCACCGGCGCGGAAATCGGTTTACTAATTGGTGGAGGCACTCGTAACCAGACCTATCTTGGAGAATTGAAAGCGATCCGTATCTTTAATTCCTACTTGACGTTTGGTCTCAAAGGGTATTCTCTTATCCGCGACGTGAATGTCTATGATGACGTACCGTCGAGCGACCCATATTTGTTTGAACGTGATAAAGTTGGTGAATATCGAGAAGTGCGTGAAGGCGGCTTGGCGAGTTTTGGGGCGCAACTCGAGCGATTAGGAAGTGTTACAGTTGAGGGAAGATTGGAACGGCACAGAGTGTATAATATCTACAACCAAACGTTTAACATCAACAATCAACCTTTTATAAATCAAGAATATAATATTTCATCTATCCGATTTGGAACAAATATAGATACACAGGATAAATTACCGTACCCAACTGATGGCATCGTTATTAATTTTTCCTATGAATCAGCATTAATAAAATTTGTAAATGCGGTAGGATTTACAAAAATGTTTTTCTCATACGAAAGATATCAGACCATCATCAAGAATCATACACTTCATCCACGGATTATGATTGGTGTTGCGGATGAAACTCTGCCTATGAGTGAAGAGTTTTCACTTGGCGGACAAGAAAATTTCTTTGGATTTCGTGAAGACAATGCGCGCGGCAGGCAGTTGATGGTAGCGAGTCTGGAATACCAGTATAAGCTTCCATTCTCGATCTTCTTCGATACATACTTTAAAGCGCGGTACGACTTAGGTGCCGTGTGGTCCAAGACAGAAGAAGTGCGCTTAGAGGACTTTAAGCATGGTATCGGCATTACACTCGGTTTAGATACGCCGATTGGCCCTGCTGATTTTTCTTTAGGCCGTAGTTTCTATCTTCGCACAGATCTGCTGCATCGCCCGGTAAGCTTTGGGCCTTTTGTTGCGTACTTCAGCATAGGAGTTCCGATTTTTGGGGTTGTGAGGAACTAAAATATATCCAAGGTGTTTCTTGTGTATGATCATGAGTAACTTGTTACTCTAATGTACTGTATCTATATATAGCAAGTAGTGATATACATATAGCAAGTAGTGATATACTTTATTCGAGATCGACAATGACAAATCCATTCTCTCGTTTATCGGCACGATCCATCAGAGCTATCTATACACTGATGGCAGTTGTTGTGCTCGGTGTTTGTCTCATTAATTTTTCAGTGCAAATGTTCGAGCGCCAAACCGGGAATGATCAATGCCGCTGGGTATCGAAAGGCGAATCACGTTTGGTGATTACCGATATTGTTCACGGCGGTGTTACAGACCTGGCAGGGATCAAGAACGGTGATGTTTTAGTAAAAATTGATGGACAGGGTTTTTCCAAGGACTTCAATGCTCAAGTAATGATCAATGCTAAAGTGGGTTCGTATGTTACATACACGATAGAACGGAACGGCGTGCAATTCGAGACGCGTGTCCTGATTCTCAAGTTGATTAATTTAGGTCTTCTCGCACTATTCCTTTTTGGACTTGGTTTTCTTTTTGTCGGATATGTGGTAGTCATCGCGAAGCCGCAGGGGAGCATCCAGCGAATGTTTGCCCGTTATAGTATTCTTTCGATGCTGTTCTTCGGACTTTCAGCGTTGAATCTGAACCCTCAAACAGATCCTCGCTGGCGAATGATACTGCTAGGAGTATCATTTCTTGCCGCTTCATTTTTCGGGCCGCCGTTGTTTATACGTTTTTTTCTTTTCTTTCCTGTAAAACGAAAAGGACACAAGAGTATCATACTTGCAATTGTGCTCTATCTCCTGAGCTTGCTTATGACAATTGTTATTTGGAATACTAATAGAATAATCCTCAATCATCAATGGTTGGTTGTCACCGCTCGATTTACCTCCTTTGGATTTTTCATTACCGGGTTTGGAATCTTTATACACAGTTATTTCCATTCTGTACCTTATGAACGGCGGGCGCAGCTTCGCCCCGTGCTCCTCGGCGTTGCCATTTGTTTGTTAATATTTGCATACGCGTTTGCAATTCAGACGATTGATCCTCTTGCTCCATTTCTCAATCCCCCGATTATTTTCCCTGTCATGTTGCTTGTGCTGGTACCAGCTTTTTTTGGGTATGCAATTTTTCGGTACAAGTTGATGGATGTGGATGTTGTAATTCGGCGTAGTCTGGTGTATGGAACTGTTACCGCATCCCTGGCGGCTATTTATCTGGTCTCTGTCTATGGGATTGGCACGCTTGTAAATTACTTTTTTGGTGAGCAAGAAAATCATTTGCTTATTGTTGTATCACTTGTGGTAGTTGCTTTTGTATTCGATCCCATCAAGCAGCGTTTTCAGAACTGGATCGATCGAATATTCTTCCATGAACGGTACGATTACCAGCGGGCATTGTTGGAGTTTACGCAGGAACTTCCGCGCTTAATGGAAATGCAGCACATCCTCAACTCGATTGTTTCACGCCTTTCTTCGACAATGCATATTGAAAAAATATCTGTGTTTATTTGCGGAGAGAAGGAAGGATGCAATTCGGCTTCACAGAATCTGGATCAAGCAGATTGTATGTTTAGCGATGGCGACCATACACTGATGGCGCTCTTGCAGAAAACCCGCAAACCGGCAGATCTCCATTTACTTGATGATGAGTACGATAGTACCGATTTACGGGAAGAAGAAAAACAGAAACTGCTCCACGCCGGTGTTGTTCTTACCGTACCGATGTTTTTGCAGGATCGTTTGGTTGGATTTATAAATGTTGGGCCCAAAATGTCCGGCAAAGTCTATTCGCAAGAAGATATTAACTTACTGGCGACTGTTGCAGGACAAGCCGCCATTGCTATCGAAAACTCGCGGCTGCATAAATCGGAAATCGACCAGCAGCGTGTCAAAGAAGAATTAGATCTCGCACGGAAAATTCAGCAAGGGTTGTTTCCTAAAAAGAATCCAGAGATTTCCGGTCTCGATATTGCTGGTGTGTCGGTGCCTGCCTTGAGCGTTGGCGGCGACTACTATGACTTCATTCAATTGAGTCCAAATAAAATTCTTGCTGTCGTTGCAGATGTCTCCGGCAAGGGAATGTCTGCCGCGTTGTATATGTCGAAGGTTCAGGGAATGGTTCAGCTTGCGGCGCATATTTACAGCACTCCAAAAGAAATGCTTACCAATATCAACAGGCGCATCTTCGATGGTATGGATCGAAAATCATTCATCACCATGATTCTTGCACTGTTCGATCTAAAGAAAAAAGAAGTGCGCATTTGCAGAGCCGGACATAATAAAGCGCTTTTGAGTGTGGATGGAAAAATTCGGTTTCTTGAAGGCGGCGGAATTGGATTGGGCTTAGAACGCGGTCCATTATTTGAGAATGCCATTGAAGAAGTTCGAATCCCGATCAAACCGGATAGTCTTTTTCTCTTTTATACCGACGGTATCACCGAAGCCATGAATGATAAACAGCAGCAGTTGGGCGAAGATGCAATCGTGGATTTGTTGAAGGTGAAACGGTATCAATCCGCGGAACGTATCCAGCATGCGATTCTGACAACAGTAGAAAAGTTTCGCGGTTCCGCCGAACAACATGATGATGTTACAATGGTTGTAGTAAAAAGTAAAGATGGAAGAAGGAACTCTAAAAAATAATTCCTTCACAGCAAGCGATTGCTGAATTCTTTAATCCAGCACAGAAACCAGCAGAGCCATTCGTATTAAAACACCATTCTTGGTTTGACGGAAGTACACCGAGCGATGATCGGTATTTACTGCCGGTGAAATTTCATTGAGCCGCGGCAACGGGTGCATAAGAATCGCATTGGATTGCATCAACCGCATTACCTCTCTTCGTCAATGAAATAACGCTTGAATGGTTTTTCTTGGCGTTCTTTACGTATTCTCTGTGTGCCTAGCCGTAAAAACTAACCACCAAGACCGCGAAGAACCGCAAAGACATATCGATTCCATTTTTGTGTTACATCAGTTATTTAATAATTCTCGTTCCCGCTTCGCCGTCGAGCGCAGTGATGAGATGTTCCGGATCGGTAATCGTAACAATTTTGCCACCGTTGTTGAGAAAATCCATTGCGGCTTCAATCTTTGGTCTCATACTTCCTTCGCTAAACTGCCCATCGGCAAAATGCTTTTTCGTTTCCGCTACTGTAATGCTGCGTAATTTTTGCTGATTAGGTCTCTTGTAATTGATATATACTTCCGGTACTTCAGTGGAAATGATGAAATGCTCGATACCTAATTTTGCGGCAAGCAAAGCAGATGCGCGATCTTTATCGATCACTGCTTCCATGCCTTTCACTTCACCGCCCTCATAAATCACTGGAATACCACCACCGCCAACTGTAATAACAACGATGTTGCGCTCGAGGCAACCTTTGATCACTTCAAGTTCGACGATGTCTTTCGGAAGAGGAGAGGCAACAACGCGCCGATAGCCGCGAGCGGCATCTTCAATAATACTCCAACCTAACTCTTTTCGTTTACGTTCTGCAGTTTCTTTGGAATAAAACGGGCCGATTGGTTTAGTCGGACGCTGGAATGCTGGATCGTTCTTATCAACGACCACTTGTGTTACTACGGTAACTACCGAACGATTGATCCCAAGTTTCCGAAATGTCATCTGCATGGAATTTTGCAACATGAAACCGATCTCGCCTTGTGTCATTGCAACACAGATATCCAGCGGAAGTGTGTACGTTTGAGAAGAACCGGCTTCCGAGCGCAGCAACTGTGCGCCAACTTGCGGACCATTCCCATGAGTGACAACAAGCGAATATCCGCGTGCAACAATTCCTGCGATACACTCAGCCGTGAGTCTAGCGTTTTCGCGTTGTTCGGCGATTGTTCCGCGCTGTCCCGCGCGAATGAGCGAGTTTCCGCCGACCGCTACCAGTATTGAGTTTTTCACGACTCTGTCCCTTCAACAACGTGTAGAGAATTGCCTTTTGTGTGTGAAGCCGATTCTCTGCCTCATCGAATACAATGGACTGCGGCGAGTCCATCACTTCATCTGTCACTTCTTCTCCGCGATGTGCCGGCAGGCAATGCATAAAAACGGCAGTTGGTTTTGCTTTTTTCATTAATTCGGCGTTGACTTGGAATCCAGCGAACGCTTTCATCTTTGCTTCGCGGTCAGTCTCTTGTCCCATACTCACCCATACGTCTGTGTAGACAACATCGGCATCGAGCACTCCTTCAACTGGATTTGTCGAAAGTTCGATTCTTGCACCAGTCGATGCGGCAATTTCTTTAGCACAATTCACGATGTTTGCATCCGGTGAAAGCCCGGCTGGAGTGACGGCAATAAAATTCATTCCAACTTTTGCCGCCAACAACATAAGCGAGTGACAGACGTTATTGCCATCACCAATCCACATTAGTTTCTTTCCCTTAAAAGAGCCAAGATGTTCTTGAATAGTAAGAAAATCGCCAACAGCTTGACACGGATGCTCGAAATCTGTCAGTGCATTTATGATGCTCGCTTTCCCAAACTTGGCAAGATCATCGATATTTTTCTGCGCAAAGGTACGGATGACGACGGCATCCACCCAGCGTTCAAGATTCTTTGATAAATCATAAATAGATTCGCGTTTGCCAAGACTGATATCTGCATTCGTGAGATAAACAGTATTCGCGCCGAGTTGTTTGACGCCGATTTCAAACGTGACGTGCGTGCGAAGCGATTGTTTTTCAAAAATCAATGCAACCGATTTGCCTTCCAACGAATGAGCAAACTTTTTTGGATTCGCTTTCATTTTCTTTGACAAGTTGAGAATTTGGAGCAACTCTTTCCCTGACCAATCGGTGATTGTGATAAAATCTCGTTTCATCTTTTATTCTCCTTGGTAGTAGGGACACGGCATGCCGTGTCCCTACGTATGATATTATTTCAAGCCATGTTTCTTCATAAAGCCGGTCAAAATCTCATTCAAATTCGGTTTTGCGATTTCGTCCAGCTCGTAATAAATACGAGTACTTGGTTTTTTAATCTTGATGATGCGGCGGAGGTCAATCGGCGTGCCGATGATGACAGAATCACATTCGACTCTGTTGATAGTTGTTTCCAGATCTTTGATCTGTTTTCCACCATACCCCATTGCCGGCAGCAACGTTCCAATATGTGGATATTTCTTAAAAGTTTCAGCAATGGAATTAACTACCCACGGACGCGGATCGATAATCTCTTTTGCACCATACTTCCGGGCGGCAACATGGCCGGCGCCGTATGTCATCTCACCGTGCGTCAGCGTTGGGCCGTCTTCCACCACAAGGACGCGTTTATTCCGAATAACAGATTCGTCTTCCACGCTTATAGGCGATGCCGCTTCTATTATTATTGCTTTCGGATTAACGCTGACGATGTTCTTCCGAACAACATCAATATTTATTCTGGATGATGTATCTATTTTATTGATTATGACAACATCAGCAAGAAGAATGTTAACCGCACCGGGATAATAAGATATTTCGTGCCCGGCCCGATGCGGATCTGCGACGACGATGGTAAGGTCGGGTTGATAGAATGACATATCGTTGTTTCCACCATCCCACACAATAACATCCGCTTCTTTTTCAGCTTCGTGAAGAATCGCTTCGTAATCAACGCCGGCATAGATGATCGTTCCGTTGACTATATGCGGTTCGTATTCCTCCATTTCTTCGACTGTGCATTCGTACTTCTTTAAGTCTTCGATGGAAGAATATCGCTGCACTTTCTGCTTTACTAAGTCGCCGTATGGCATCGGGTGACGGATGGCAACGACTTTCTTTCCGGCTGCGCGAAGCAAGTCGCAGACCTTGCGTGAGGTCTGACTTTTTCCTGCTCCTGTGCGCACCGCAACCACAGCAATGACAGGAACTTTGCTCTTCAACATTGTAGGTCGAGCGCCCTGCAGCTTGAAATCGGCTCCAGCCGCCATCACAAGAGCCGCTTTACTCATGACATAATTGAATGACACATCCGAATATGCGAAGATGACTTCATCGGCATTTAACTCTTTAATGAGGCGCGGCAATTCCGATTCCGGGAAGATTGGAATACCGTTGGGATAGAGCGCACCCGCTAGTTCGGCAGGATATTTCCGCTCTTCGATATTAGGAATTTGTGTTGCTGTAAATGCAACCACTTCATACCGATCATCCTTGCGGAAAACTGTGTTGAAGTTATGGAAATCCCGTCCCGCAGCGCCCATAATGATCACTCTGGCACGTATCATAATGACACCTATGTATTTTTATTGTGTTAAACGAATGCTGCCGCCGTTCATGTCGGTGTGAACAGCTGGGCAGTCCCGCTCGTTTTAACGAGCGGGATAAAAGCAGATTGTTATAGATAAGTAACTTAAATATCGGAAAGGTTCAGCGAGAAGTCAACGGGAAGAAAATATTTCCAATGGGAGATAAACACATATTGGCGTGAAAAGAAGCGGGTGGAGGTTCATACAAATGCCCCCCACCCTTTCTAAGAATTGAAGAGCGTTTTTGTGATATGCTTATTTTAGAAGAACGAGTTTTTTCGTTTCTGTGTATTTTCCGGCCTGAAGTTTATAAAAATAAATTCCGCTTGGCATTCCTGCCGCATTCCATTGAACAGCATAACTGCCTGCCAGTTTCTTTTCGTTCACCAATGCTGCTACTTCTCGTCCCAACATATCATACACCCGTAGGGATGTTTGGCTATACATCCCCACAAAGAATGAAATACTTGTCGTTGGATTAAAAGGATTGGGATAATTTTGATTCAACTCAAACATATTAGGAAATTGGTTTTTATCTTCTTTTACGCCAGTAGGATTTGAAATGGTAATTTTGAATGTACCTGAAGCACTTGTATTGGCTGTATCTGTCGCAATAACTTTTATATTAAATACGGCCGCTGTATCGGGTGTACCTGAAAATGTTCGTGTTACCGAATTAAACGAGAGCCAAGCAGGCAGGGGGCTTCCGTTCATTGACGTTGCAGTATAGCTTAATGTATTATTCCCATCGTCATCAATAAAAACACTGTCAGGAATTTGAAAGCTGAATAAAGAATCCCTATTGACTACTTGATTCGGTATCGTTCGTTCTACATATGGAATAAAATTCGTGTGTTTAAGACTGTCGATAAAACTCGAGCTTACCCAGTAAATATCACTGTTTCTGCCAAAGGTCATATATTTACCATCCGGAGTAACGTCACCAGAAAGTTCATCATTAGAGGTATTAATCTTATCTCCAAGATTTTTAGGATTTGTCCATGATCCATTTGCTTTCTTATAGGATATGTAAATGTCATTTCCTCCATAACCGCCATTTCGTGTAGATCTAAAAATCAAATAGCTTTCGTCTGGCGCAACATAAGGATCACCCCATGTCTGGCTTGTATTTGCATTATTGATGGGATAAGGCAATATCACACGTTGTTGATAAGCCCCATTTTTATATTGTGAACGACAAATATCACCAGCACCGCTTGAGAAATAAATCGAGCTGTCAGCCACAATACAAGGATGGTATTGTTCTTCGGGCAAATTTGGTGGATTACCGAGACTAACAGGATCACTCCACGATGTGTCTATTCTTTCGCTGTAGCTTAGATCGCAGCCTCCCACCTGGTTAAGAGCTGCCCTTGAATTTAAATATACTCTTTTGCCATCTAGGAAAAAAAAAGGTTCACTTTTGAACTTGCTGTTTAAAGTGTACGGTGTTGTCCATGCCTCATTTTTATATTCTAGAAATAACACCGGTCCTCCCATTGCAGAAAAGAAGCACATTTTCCGATCAGGAGAAAAAGTAATGCGATTTTCGGTCCTTCCGGTTATTGAAACTATTCCCGGTGCAAAAACAATTGCTGAATCTCCCGGTGGAGTCTGGCCAAAATAGAGGCTATCATTCGGAATATTTTGCGCGTACACAGACAAAGACGAAATGACAAGAAACATCAAAACAGATAAATTACGTAGTTTGTGTATCATCATTTTTTCTCCTTTTTGATGATTGTTGAATTGTATTGTTCATTATCATGAATCCAACACCGGCTGAAGTATTTCGCAGGTGATAATGCTTTGCGGTCTCATGAAAAAAGCTCAAACAAACGTACAAAGTGTGGAATCCAGTATCGTCCCAAAACGCGTTTTAGGACCAAATAATTGGAAATGAGCGAGCCAAAGAGGAAGTTAAAATTCAAGAACCCGTGGAAAAACTCAAGATGGACATATCTACAATCGGAAGATAAATAATCTAAGAATAACTGACTGAATTGATAACAGGTAACTTTTTCGACATTCTATTGTTTTGTTGTTCCCTAAATTCTTTCGGGGTTAAGCGCGTGTATTCCTTAAACTGATGGTTGAACACTGACTTGGAATTAAAACCGACTTCATAGAGTATTTCCAGTATTGTCTTTTCATCATTCCCGGTTGTGGACAATAACCACATACTTTCTTTTATACGAAATTCATTGATGTACCCTTTGAAATTATTTCCGAAGGATTCATTGATGATCTGTGAAAGAATATTGGGATTCAACGAAAGATTTTTTGCAATTAACTCTAATGAAATATTCGGGTTTAAATATGGCTTTTCGTTTTCCATATAGTTCTTGAGTTTTCGTAAATATTCTTTCTTACTCGCTTTGTTTATTTTCCTGCTTTTGTACTTCTCTACGACGTAATAAATTTCCGGTTTTAGTAGCACCAAAAACATGATGGCATTTATGAATAAAAATACTGTCAGCGCAAAAATACTGCCGGTAAATGCACACCAGTGTGGTCGCTTCAATACCCAGTATGTCGCAAAGGAATTAAGGTTGATACTCCAAATGAATATGAATCCTATTAAGAGAACTTGAAGCCAGCCTATGGGAGAAGAACTTCGGATGTTTGAATACATTGTGCGAAATGAGACATGGAAAGGCATTAATGTTAAGATTGAAAGAATGATGTAAGTCAAATTGTGTGTGAGTATGAGGATGGTATCATAAATATTTATGCCTGATTTCCAAATAATGAAGTGATTCTCTGTGACATAGTAAATGGATAAAAGCACCATCGCACTAAGGAAAGGCAACCAATGAAAGAGATTCTTCCTTAATAGGACGTTTTTCCTCGAAAAAGACATCAGATAGAAGTAGATCAATGGACCTGTCAAGAATGCAGTTTGTCTTAGCAGGAATATGCTTTTATGCCATTCGATGAAGTATTGAAATGCATAAGTACTGACTGCAAACGAGTAGAATATTTGTAAAGCAAAAAGGAAGAGAAACGATGCCAAAATCTTGTTCTCGGTTTTATTTCCTCGCTTCGTAATAAAAAAAAACGAGCATAATATAAATGTTAGGAATAGGCTCAGAAGTGTAATGCTGCAAAAGAAAACAAAATTAAACATAGTGTTCGCGTTTCATTATCGAGTGAAACATTTAGATGTCACACTAACGTAACCCGCTTTCGTGGGGATGTAGTAATAGAATATTATATTACTTTTTTCCCCTTCAAGCAAACCTACCATTCAAATGCCCTTTCCTTGCATCTCCCGCCATCGCTCATTATATTGACTCAATATTTATCAGTTCGTGGAGTGAAACAACAACGCTTGCAGAATATCCTAGTTGTTCGGACCGATCGTATCGGGGATGTGATTCTCACACTTCCTACAGTCGAAGCGTTGAAGTTGAATTTCCCGAATGCACACGTTGCGATGTTATTGAACTCGTATACCGCGAGCTTAGCGGAAGGCATCGCGGATGTTCTTATTTACAATAGAGAAATTTCGCCGAAGCCGTTCTTTGATATGCTGGCGGAACTTCGCCGCGCACGATTTGATGCGGTTGTGGTTGCCTTCCCACGATTTCGCATCGCTCTTTTATTATGGCTGGCAGGAATCCCAGTCCGCATTGGAACCGGTTACCGATGGTATTCGTTTTTGTTCAATAAGAAAATCTTTGAGCATCGCAAAACCGTAGGGAAGCATGAAGCGGAATACAATCTCTCACTCTTAAAAGGTTTGGGATGTACAGTATCGTCGATGCCCGAAGTAAAGATGGTAATCTCCGAACAGGAAAGAAAAACGGTTTCTGACATTCGTCAATCAATGGGAATTTCTGATGCCGATCGTTTAATATTATTGCATCCCGGCAGCGGCGGTTCGGCGCGTGATTGGAAACCGGAAAACTTTGCTCTACTTGCCGCCGCATTTAAGAAGCAGGGATTTTTTGTCGTTATTACTGGCGGGAAAGCTGAAACAGAGCTTGTGCATAGTATAGCGCAGAACGCTGGAGAAGGTGTGAAATCATTCGTCAGTAATCTGAGTTTAAAAGAATTCGCAGCGTTCATTCAAACGGCAAAGTTGTTTGTGGCGAATTCCACAGGTCCGTTGCACATTGCGGCGGCAGTTGGAACTCCAGTTGTAGGATTTTTTGCGCCTGTGCACGTGATGAGCCCGAAACGCTGGGGTCCATTGACTGACAAGAAAGTAATATTCGTCCCCGACCCGATGCAATGTTCGCGCTGCAAAGGCGGCAAGTGTCAGGGAAATGATTGCATGGAACAAATAACCGTGAAACAAGTTCTGGAAGCGGTAGTAAAACTAGTAATAGGAAATTAATAATCGATAAGTAGAAAGTTAGTGTTTAATCCATTGGAGTTTTGTGAATGAAGAAAATTTTAAACATCCTTATCCTCTCCTTTTCCTTCGTTACTATTTCTTATGTACAAGCGCAGGAGACGATGGGATCAAAATCTCATGGTGATCTCCGCACTATAGACCAATCTGCGTTTGCGCTTGGTGAACGATTAGTGTACGACGTCGGGTACAGTTTTATTACAGCGGGAGAGGCTGTGTTTTCAATTCCTTCGATGGAAACGGTGCACGGAAGAGAATGCTATCAAGTGCTTTTCACGGTAAACTCCACGCGGACCTTTTCATTCTTTTATAAAGTTGATGACCGTTATGAAACTATACTGGATAAGAAAGGCATTTTTCCGTGGCGATTTACACAACGAATTCGCGAAGGCAAGTACAAAAACGATTTCGCCTCTGAATTCGATCAGATCGGTAACGTTGCGATAACAAAAGCTGGTAGTTACCCGGTTCCGCCATACGTGCACGATGTTGTTTCAGCAATGTATTATGTACGAACATTAGATTATTCCAAGTGCCGTCCGGGTGATAAAATACTCCTGCAGAATTTTTTTAAGGATACTACATACCAGCTTGCAGTAAAGTTTCTTGGGTACCAACAAATTTCGGTAGATGCAGGAAAATTCAATTGTGTATTGGTGGAACCGATGATTATGGAAGGCGGATTATTTAAGAGTGAGGGTCGTATCATTATCTGGATGACAAATGATGAACGGAAGATTCCAGTGAAAGTCAGCACGAAAGTCGTTGTTGGTTCCATCGATGCTGAGTTGCGAGAATACTCTGGCATCAACGGACAGATTAAGGCAAAGGTAGAATAAACTAAAAATCATTCCCGTCCGCCTGCCAGAGTTTGCCTGCTGAACATTCGGCAAGCAGGCGAAGCGGCTGACAGGAATGTTTCGATCTTACAATCCACGGACATGATAGGCACAGAGGATTATGTCAAAGTACAAACAAATAAATGTCGCCGGCGTTAAGACGATTTCCATCAGGGAACGTAAAAGTAAAGTGACGCCGAAAGATTTTGCCAAACCGCTCGACGCAAAACATGCAAGCTTCAAAGACTTTGCTGATTCGCTGCCGCACATTCTTGTTGCCGATGAATTGAGGGATTTGGCGAACGACATAGTCCATGCTCACCAAAAAAACAAGCCCGTGATTCTGATGATGGGAGCGCACGTCATTAAGGTTGGTCTCTCACCGCTCATCGTTGATTTACTCAGACGCGGTATCATCACCCATGTGGCGATGAATAGTGCAGCGTCAATTCACGATGTTGAGACAGCGATGTGGGGGAAGACTTCAGAAGATGTTGCAATGAATTTGATGGATGGAACATTTGGGATGTCAAAAGAAATCGGTGACTTCATTAACCTTGCGCTTACGAAAGGAATGAAAGAATCAGACGAGGGTTATGGCGAAACACTCGGGAAGAAAATTATTGCAATGAAGGCACAAAACCGAAGTTTGAGTATTCTTGCCACGTGCTACGAACTTGGTGTTCCGCTCACCGTGCATGCGGCAATTGGTACGGATATTATTCATCAGCAAGCGACGATGGATGGCGCAGCGACGGGCGAGTTGAGTTATCGCGATTTCAAAATCTTTGTGAACTCCATTAAACATCTCATTCAAGGCGGCGTCGTGCTCAACTTCGGATCTGCAGTGATTATGCCGGAAGTTTTTTTGAAAGCGCTCACTGTTGCGCGCAACCTGGGCTACAAAGCGAAAGGATTCTCTACAGCGAACTTCGATATGGTACGCCAATACCGGCCGCAAATGAATGTTGTCGAACGGCCGACACAAAAATTTGGGCGGGGATATAACTTTACAGGGCATCATGAAATTATGTTTCCGCTGTTTGCCGCAATGATTAAAATTCAGCTTCCTTCCAGATGATAGAATCAAACGAACACATTCCGGAATCAGCAGACAGTGAACAATTAATTGCCGGCGAACCTTCCTTTGTTGATCGGCATGCAATCCATCCGCTTTTTTTCGCATTCGCATCGTTAGTGTTCGTATTTCTTCTCTATCAAGTTGGCGGCGGTTTGTTGGCGTTTCTCATTATGGGCGCAACATCGGTTACGCGCGACAATGTTTGGACAATGCGCTGGCTTACAATGACCGGACAATTGTGTTTCATTCTTATTCCGACATTTCTACTGGCTCGGCTGTTCACTACGCATTTGCGAGAAGTATTTCAATTCAGAATTCCCGGACTGCGCGAATCAACGCTTGCGCTCATATCACTTTTTTCGTTGCAGCGTGTGTTCGAGGCATATATGTATTTCCAAGACCGCGTTCCCATGCCGGAAATACTTCGTGAAGTCATTGAACCGATTAAAAAATTGTTCGAGGAATTGACGAAAGTTCTACTTCGCGCTGATTCACCTTTCGAGCTGTCGGTTGTGATTTTGGTTGTGGCGGTTGTGCCTGCGATTGTAGAAGAACTGCTGTTTCGCGGACTCATCCAAAAAATATTTGAACGATTGATGTCGCCGGTAGTCTCGGCAGTGTTGGCGGGAACGATCTTCGGTTTGTTCCATGTCAATCCGTTTGAAGTTGTTCCGCTCGTGGGATTAGGTGTATTCTTTGGATTGCTGAGGTATCGTTCGCAAAGTTTGTTCGTGCCGATAGCGGCACACTTCTTCAATAATCTTATGGCGGCGCTCGCTTCATTTTATGGTATGCAGGATGATAATCTGATGGCAGCCGCACAAACGACAACCGGTGTACCTGTGATGATCTTCGAATTAATTGCCTTTGCATTGCTCTTTTTCTTGACATTTGTACTTTATCTTCGTCTCACACACGATATTTCGCGGCGGATTCATTCATGAGAACA
Source organism: Bacteroidota bacterium (assembly GCA_050015675.1). Classification (GTDB taxonomy): domain Bacteria; phylum Bacteroidota; class Ignavibacteria; order UBA10030; family UBA10030; genus Fen-1298. Next base: position 224,767 of record JBEKAY010000001.1, read on the forward strand.
ATGAACACCTGCAAGAATTGCTCAACGCAACTTAAAGACGGACAAAAGTTTTGCGGTATGTGTGGTGCGCTCATCGACGCAAGTGAAGAAAACGTTTTTAAGGTTGAATGCGAAACGCATCCGGATCATTACGCGGTTGGTCTTTGCGTTATCTGCGGCAAGCCGGTTTGTTCTGACTGCGAAGTGAAGAACGAAGGAAAGATTTTGTGTGCTGATCCTGAGCATAGGATGGTGCATCAAGATTGGCGCGTGTTGTATCAACCGGATTCGGAATTTGAAGCGGAAGCACTCGTGCATAATCTTGCGGACGGCGGAATCGAAGCAAAAACTTTTTCTTTGCATGACCACGTTACAACGCACTGGTTGAACGAAAACCGTGTGCTCTTGTTTGTTAGAAAAACGGAAGATGAAAAAGCAAAAGCACTTCTTAGAGAATTGAATCTTATAGATAGTTAATAACCAATAATCACTCTTAACTGATCGTTGAAAAAATGTCAAAATTTGAAAATCTCTCCATACGCGTACTCGTCGCGCTCATCGCAATTCCAATTATTTTATGGATGACTATGCTCGGCGGATATTTCTTTTTCTTCCTTATTGCCGTCATTTCGTCACTTACATTGTATGAATTCTACGGACTGGCAGAAGCCAAAGGCGCCGCCCCGCTGAAAACTCTCGGGCTTATTGCAGGGGTTATTATCAATGCTGTGTTTGTGTACGAACGGTTTCAGGTCGATATCTACCAATTCATTCTTAATCATTTTAGCATTCATCTTTCGATGTTCTCACAGCATCAACTTCTCACAGTTGTTTTGCTGAAACTTATACTGCTGACATTGCTCATTGAATTGTTCCGAACTAAAGGTTCGCCGATAATCAACATCGCTACAACGATATCAGGTGTGCTGATCGTATCGCTCTGCTTCGGTACACTTATTTTCTTGCGTGAATTATTTCCCTATGGATTTCCCGTGTACAAATTTTTTGCGACAGGTTATGCCGATGATCTTCAGCTTGCTCAAATCAATCATTGGGGCGGATACACGGTCATTGCTGTCTTTGCATCGATTTGGATGTGCGATACGGCGGCGTACTTTGGCGGATTGACATTTGGCAGACATCGCTTGTTCGAGAGTGTCAGTCCGAAAAAAACATGGGAAGGTGCGGTCTTTGGTTTTATCTTCTCCATATTGACGATGGCGGCTGCAAAAATATTGGTGCTTGGTTATCTTACATTTCACCATGCGATTGTTATCGGTGTGCTCATTGGAACATTCGGACAATTGGGTGATCTTATCGAATCCCGTTTTAAGCGGGACGCCGGATTAAAAGATTCTTCTAAACTCATTCCTGGGCATGGCGGTGTGTACGACCGATTTGACAGTTTGGTTTATATCTCACCGATTGTGTATCTTTATATTGATTTCGTTGTGCTGTCGTGACAATAATCGTATAGAAAGATATGTGTGTCTGAAAAGTCAAAGATCAATGTAGTTACGCTCGGATGCCCAAAGAACATTGTTGACTCGGAATACCTTCTCGGTCAATTAAAGCACAGCAATATCCAACTCGTTGCAAACGCAGATGATGCCGATACCGTTGTCATCAACACCTGCGGATTTATTAAGGATGCGAAGCGGGAATCCATCGACGCTATTATGGAAGCGGTGGGTAAGAAGAACCGCGGTGAACTGAAGAAAATTGTAGTTATGGGATGCCTTGCAGAGCGATTCAAAAAAGAACTCGCCGCCGAAATTCCGGAAGTCGATTCATATTTTGGCACAAACCAATTGCGCGATGTGCTTAAAGATCTTGACGTGGATTATAAAAGCGAATTGCTCGGCGAACGTTTTCTGACAACGCCGAATCATTTTGCTTATTTAAAAATCTCCGAAGGCTGTGACAATCCATGCTCGTTCTGTGCGATCCCGCTTATGCGCGGGCAGCACCGAAGCAAGCCGATTGGCGAGGTTGTCCATGAAGCGCGGCTGCTGGCAGAAAAGGGTGTGAAAGAACTCATCGTCATTGCGCAAGACACTACATACTACGGATTGGATTTGTACGGCGAGCGGCGTCTTGCAAAACTTCTTGGTGAGTTAAACGATATCGATGAAATCAAATGGATCCGGCTTATGTACGCATATCCCGCAAAATTTCCGTCTGATGTCATTGAGGCGTTTCAAAAATTCCCAAAACTGTGCCGTTATATCGATATACCAATCCAACATAATTCTGACAGCGTACTGAAGTCAATGAGGCGCGGCGCTACGGAACGCTCAACGCGGGATTTGTTGTTACGCTTCAAGAGTGAAATACACGGTGTTGCGCTACGTACCACGCTCATCGTCGGGTATCCCAATGAAACGGAAGATGATTCCAAAGCGCTATGCGATTTTGTGAAGGAGATGCGTTTCCATCGTCTTGGTGTCTTTACATATTCGAAAGAAGAAGGTACCGCGGCATTTGAACTTGACGATTCAGTTTCGGAAGAAATAAAACTGGAACGGCAGGCGGCGATTATGGAAATACAAAAGGATATTTCAGAACAGTACAATAAATCTTTGATCGGAAAAACGGTGAAGGTCTTGATTGATTCTCAGGATGGAGAATTCTTTATGGGCAGAACAGAATGGGACGCACCGGAAATCGACCAAGAAGTATTTGTGAGCAGCCGCCAGCCACTGAAGATCGGAACATTCCATGAAGTTACCATTACCGATGCAGTGGAATACGATTTATTTGCATCGGTGTGATGTTCACGTTGCGAGGCAAATAATATGTCATACGTACAGTCAAGCTGGAAAAATTTAATATGTACAACAATCTTCGCGGTTGGAATGGTTGGTGCATGCCTGCACGCACAGATTGAGAGTACGCATCCAGATGAAGCAATATCTAATTTGTTTGTTGAAGCATTCGCATCTGCATCTGATCAACCTGGCAAAGGGCGCATAGATATCTATGTTCAAGTTCCGTATCCAGAAATAAGCTTCTTCAGAGAGGGAGAACAATATAGTGGGCGATTTGAAATTTCCGCAGCAGTGTCTTCTCAGGAAAAACAACAGCTCTGGCAAAAAAGTCAGATTGTAGAATTGCATCCGAAGGATTTTTCGCAAACCGTTTCCAACCGTTTTTTCAGCCTGAAGCAATTTTCCACGGATCTTGCACCGGGAAATTATGAACTCCTTCTCCAAGTAACAGATCAAGAGTCGAAGAAGGCGGAAGTATCCAAACGATTCATCGTTGTTAAAGACTTTGAGAATGATACGCTGGCATTGAGTGATGTGATGTTTGTCCATCGAACGACCTTCGATGGCACGCGCAAAAATATTGTCCCAAATCTAACCGGAATGATAAGTAAAGAACAAACCAGCTTCTATCTCTTTTTCGAAATCTACAATCGTGCTCAAATCGATTCGGTTCAGTTAATCTGCAAGTTCATAAATCAAAAACAGAACGTTGTTGCGCAGCGAACAAAAAGCGAGTTACTCGCAGGTAATCGAACGCAAACGATCTGGCAGATCGACACGCTTTCAATTGTTCCCGATCAATATATACTTATAGTGGAAGCCGCGGGAAATTCTAAAGCTGATTCAGGCAAATCATTTCGCACGTCTGTGTCCCGTACCTGCATCGTTCGAATGAAGAATATGCCGCTTATTATTACCGATATTGATAGGGCAACAGAACAACTTCTGTACATTGCCAAAGGAAGCGAAATCTCTTACATCAAAGAAGCGGCAACTCCGGATGAGAGACAGAAACGGTTTCTTGAATTCTGGTCCAAGCAGAATACCGATCCCAAAGCATCGCATAATGATTTGATGGAAGAATACTATGCGCGCGTGGAATATGCCAATAAAAACTACACGAACTATATGGAAGGATGGAAAACTGATCGAGGAATGGTGTTGATCCGATTTGGTCCGCCGCAAAATATAGAGCGTCATCCCTTCGATTCAGACAACAAACCGTACGAAATTTGGTACTACTATGACCAAAATCGGGAATTCATTTTTATAGATGAATCAGGGTTTGGGGACTACCGGCTTCGATATCCCGAGACTGATTTGTGGGGAAGGGTACGGTGAAGCAGTGGTGCACACACATTTAGCTAGTGTGAAAGCTGTCTTCCCATTGACATATTGTTCTCTCTGCGGCACGCTGCTTGTCGTTTTCCTGTCGGTCGCCAATGCACAAACTTCGTTGATGGTTCGCTCGATCAGCTTTGAAGGAAATCATGCATTCTCTGCAAACCAACTTGCCTCTGTGCTCCTCATTAAGAAAGATGGAATGTTTTCCGAACCAGTGCTGACAGCCGACCTTGAACGCATTCTCGATCTTTATAAGAGCCAAGCGTACCTGCATGCGTGTGTGGATTCGGTGTGGATGAAGCGCGATACAATGCGGCAGGATGTAGAAGTTCGTATCTTTCTGAACGAAGGAAAACCATCGGTTGTGCGGCAGATTGAATTGGATGGCTATCGGAATTTCACTATCGCTGAATTGTACACAGTCATGAAATTGCACGAAGGTGATCCGTTCGTTCCTTCTCTTTTGGAACAAGATGTCCAGTCAATTCTACAGTTGTATGAACGCAAAGGATATCCGCTTGCGAAAGTGGTGATTCAGAATGTCTCGTTCACCGATTCGACAGAAGAAATGTCTGCACGAGTGCAAATTCATATTGATGAGGGAAAAGAACTGCATATTACTGAACTGCGCATCGAAGGCAATAAGACAACGAAAGACTATGTAATAACTCGTGAGGCAAGATTGCAGAAGAATGAATTGTTCAGTAGTGATCTTCAGGAAAAGATTAAGCAGCGGTTAGATCATCTGCAGCTTTTCTCTTCAGTCTCGTTGCCGGAATTATATTTAACAGATGCGAATCAAGGGGGAATGTCTGTGCGAGTTGTCGAAGGAAATCAAAACAGTTTCGATGGCGTGCTTGGCTACATTCCATCTACAGGATCAAGCGGGGGCGGTTACCTCACCGGACTCGTTAACGTATCACTGAGAAATCTTTTTGGCACAGGTCGCAAACTTTCCGCCCGTTGGTATCAAGAGAATCAAAGCTCGCAGGAAACGGAGCTTCATTACTTCGAGCCGTGGGTGGCTTCGTACCCAGTGAATGCGCAGCTTGGATTCTTTCAACGCAAACAGGATTCAACGTTTGTGAGGATGCAATACGACATAGCCGCCGAATTGATGTTGACGGATGAATTTTCAGTGGGCGTGTCATTTTCTCAATGCGGTGTCTATCCGACGGAAGGATATGGACGTTCTGTAATGTTAGAAAGTAAGACCACGAGCGTTGGCGCATCCGTTCGGTATGATTCGCGCGATAATCCGACAACGCCTGCAAGCGGCATTCTCTATTCAACAGAATATCAAACCGGCTCTAAACAGACAGGCATCGATGGAATGGTTTCCACAGAAGTAAAAAGCACTACACAGCGTTTGGTATTCGATCTCTCGTACTATCTTTCAACCTTCTTTCGGCAGGTGCTTGCGACAGAACTGCATCTTCGAGATTTTAGCAGCAGCACTATGGATGTGAGTGATTTATTTCGACTTGGCGGTGCATCGACCCTGCGCGGTTATCGAGAAGGGCAGTTTCTCGGTTCGCGTATTGTATGGACAAACTTGGAATATCGCTTTCTTGTTGCACCGCGTTCTTTCTTCTATGGTTTTGTCGATGTCGGCTACATCGTTCAACCCTCCATTGCCGCAATGAGCATGACTGCATCAGAACAAAGCAAAATTGGTTACGGTATTGGTGTGCGAATGGATTCGTCGCTTGGTTTAATCGGCGTAAGCTTTGCTCTTGGAGAGGGCGACACGTTTGGTACATCGAAAATTCATATCCGGCTGATGAATGAATTCTGAAAAACTTAAAGCATATTTTCAACTTAGTCGTCCGGTGAACGTGATCATCACGTTTGTTTCCGTTCCCGTTGCGTGCTGGATTGCCGGTGGAACCATAAGCTCCTGGTTGTTCATTCTCTTGGCTGGCATGACGGGCGCGTTGGTAGCGGCTGGTGCAAACGCGATCAATGATGCATTTGATATTGATATTGATCGTATCAATCGTCCGGAACGTCCATTGCCGCGTGGTGCACTCACACAATATGATGCACGGAGGATGTGGCTGATTGTTTCTATCACGGCACTCGGAATAAATCTTTTCTTGAATCCATCCGCCTTTTTGATTGTTGTTCTCTCTATTGCTCTTCTCTATTTTTATTCAGCGCGGTTAAAAAGGACAGTGCTCGTCGGCAATCTCATTATAGGATTGATGACGGGTATGGCGTTTATATATGGTGGCGCTATGGTCGGACGAATGGAGCGTGCTGTCATTCCGGCGATATTTGCGTTCCTTGTAAATCTTGCGCGTGAATTGCTAAAAGACGTAGAAGATATGGAAGGTGATCGGAGAGAACATGCGGTTACTCTGCCCATCAAATACGGTGTCATACCAGCTCTTGTGCTTGCGACTGCTTCACTTCTTGTGCTGATGAGTGCCACGATTGCGGTAGCAATACTCGCTTTGTATCAACCTGCGTTTTTGTATATTGTGCTTATTGCCGACTGTATGATGTGCGTTTCAATAATACTGATGTGGCGCGATTACTCTTCAACAGCTATGAGACGTGTTAGTACATTTTTAAAAATAAGTATGATTATTGGGCTGATTTCAATTATCGCCGGCTCGATGTAAATCATGAAACATTCTTGCGTTAACCTTGAATTAGAACGCACGCTTTGGCTGCAAGGCATCGAACGTATTGCCGGTGTGGATGAAGCGGGACGTGGTCCGCTCGCAGGTCCAGTCGTTGCAGCGACGGTTGTTTTTCCAAAGGAATGTATTATTATAGGTGGCGTGGATGATTCTAAAAAGTGTACAGCGAAACAACGGGAAGAATTATTCAAGTTGATTATGGAGCAGGCCACGAGTGTTGGTGTCGGTATTGTCGATCATGAAGTGATTGATCGTATCAATATTCTGCAAGCAACGATTTTGGCGATGCGGAAGTCAATTGAGAATTTGCATCTGCTGCCTGACTATGCCCTCATCGATGGCAATTCATTTAAACATGAAACGTTGAGGTTCCAAAATGTTATTGGAGGCGACGCGAAGTCATTCACCATTGCCGCTGCCTCGATCATAGCGAAAGTGACGCGTGATCGACTGATGTGCGAACTTGATATTCGTTTTCCACAGTATGGTTTTGCCAGACACAAAGGATATGGGACGCGCCAGCACATTGAAGCAATCCGCACGTACGGTCTATGTGAGATTCATCGCAGATCGTTTCATCCGTCTGCTCTTCAGGTAAACCTTTTATCGTGAAAGTATTGATAATTCGTAACTACTCAGTGTTTTTTTGATAATGCCGTTCTTTTCTTTGGTCTCCTCCCCTCTTAGGGGAGGACTAAGATGGGGTCATTTCTTTTATTTGACCTCACACCCGCCTGCTCGCCGACTCTCGAAGAGCTTAGGCGAGCCTGCCAAAGTCCCGCAAAGCGGGATGCGGCGGGCAAGATCAACCCTCTCCTATAAGGAGAGGGAATTATTTTTCTATTTACAAAAATAAATGCTGGGTAGTTAGGATAATTCTTATTATTTGAAATCTGGCCGTGTGCAGATATTGTTCTGGATTGCATGTCCCACACACATTCATTATTTTGATAAAGAGAATTTTGCTTAATCCTTTTCTGTTCGGATGAAGGAACGTTTGGCACGTTTGAAAAAAGCTATGTCACCAATCAATCGTCGCATTCAAGGGAAAGCCGGAGAAGATTTGGCGGCGAGATTTCTTGAGCAAAACGGTTTAAAAATTATAGAACGTAATTACCGTTTTGAACGGGGCGAGATTGATCTCATTGCAGAAGAGGGTGATGAGTTAGTCTTTGTAGAAGTAAAAGCACGGCGCTCTACAGTGTTTGGCTCGCCGGAAGATGCGGTAACGGAAGAAAAACAAGAACAAGTGCATGCAGTTGCTGAAGGTTATTTGTTTGAACACGATATTGATAATCGTCCATGCCGGTTCGATGTCGTTGCTATTGAATTCAAGAATGATGCGACGGATATTCGGCATATAAGAGATGCATTTTAATTTTTTCAGCATAAAATTAATAACAATTCAGGAGAGTGTTAAACTATGAGAATCTTCGATTCACATGCCGCGCTCTTCACAGACTATTACCAGCTCACGATGGCGCAGGGATATCTTTTAGCAGGGAAAGCTGAAACAAATACAGTCTTCGATTTCTTTTTCCGCGAAAACCCTTTTGGCAATGGCTATGTCATTTTTGCTGGATTAAGCGATCTTCTAGAGGTTCTCGAAAAATTGCGGTTTGAAGATGGCGAAATTGAATATATTCGATCACTCGGTTTCAGAGAAGAGTTTCTTCACTATCTTTATAATTTTCGTTTTTCGGGAACAGTGCACGCGATGCGGGAAGGTGAACTTATATTTCCGTTAGAGCCAATTGTTCGCGTAGAGGGAACTCTTTTCGAAACGCAGCTCATCGAAACGATACTCCTTAATTTATTAAATTTCCAATCACTTATAGCGACGAAAGCATCACGTATCCGGTTTGTTGCAGGCAATCGAAGAATAATTGATGTTGGATTGCGCCGGGCACAAGGATTAGGAGGCATTCAAGCAAGTAAAGCCGCTATCATTGGTGGATTAGATGCAACTTCAAATCTCTACGCTGCTTTCCGTTACTCGCTCCAATTAGCAGGGACACAATCACATTCATGGATTCAAAGTTTCGGCGATGAACTAACTGCTTTCCGCGCATACGCAGAAATTTATCCGGAAAATTGCATACTTCTTGTTGATACGTATAATGCTTTGAGAAGCGGACTTCCCAATGTACTCATTGTAGCAAAGGAAATGGAAGAGAGAGGACAGAAACTGAAAGCCATCCGGCTTGACACAGGCGATCTTGCACAACTGAGCAAGAAAGCTCGTGCGATACTGGATGCCGCAAAACTTAACTATGTGCAAATTGTTGTCTCTAATCAACTTGACGAATTGCTTATTAGTAGTCTTCTTCAACAAGGTGCACCTATTGATGCATTTGGCATCGGTACACGACTATTAACTGCATATAGTTGCCCTGCTTTACAAGGCGTGTACAAACAAAGCGTCATCGGTGAACAGCCTACATTAAAGTTTGCAGAAAGCTACGCAAAGACAACGCTGCCCGGACGGAAAAAAGTTGTGCGCTATTTTGACACTATGGGTCATTTTGATTCAGACGGTATCATGATGGATACAGAAGACGACGTCGAAATATTTTACGATCCATTTCATACGGAGCAACAGCATAGTGTTGGAGGATTGATTGCAAGGCCGCTCATGCAAAAAGTGATGGCAGATGGACATATCATCGGCCCATTGCCAACTCCGACTGAAAGTGCTCGATATGTATCACAACGTTTTTCTTGTTTACCTGCGGAATGCAAACGTTTCGAAAATCCACAGCATTTTAAGGTTGGTCTTAGCCCTTCATTGATGAGACTACGGACATTCTTGTTTGAACAAATGCAAAAAGGGTCCTTGGTGAGGAAGTGAAAAGCAAATATTGTTTGTATAGAAAGTTCAAAACATTCTCCCGACGCTGGTGAGAACAAAAATCTTTGCATGTCATGATAAGGTTGCATGAGTGATATCAAGTTGTATCATAAAAGAGTTTATCTGAGAAAATGAAAGATAGTGTTGGTTGCTATTGATCTGTGCTTATCACCGTTTATTTGATACTTCTTTCTTACTTAACGTTCCTATTGCATTAATTGAAATGGTGTTACAGTGAATGCAATGCCTTTGCTCATAGCGGCGATTGCCTTTTTTGCGCTTGCGTATCGTTTCTATTTTAGTTTCATCGCAGCAAAAGTTGCCGTCGTGAATGATATCAATGTTCTACCGTCCAGCCGATTGTACGACGGTCAGAATTATTATCCCATGAATAAATGGGTACTCTTCGGTCATCATTTTGCAGCGATTGCCGGTGCCGGTCCGCTCGTTGGTCCCGTGCTTGCTGTGCAATTCGGGTACTTTCCCGGTTACCTGTGGATGGTGATTGGCGCAGTGATGGCAGGTGCGGTTCATGATTTTGTTATTCTTGTCGCATCGATTCGGCACGATGCAAAATCTCTCGCAGAGATTGCAAAAGTGGAAATCAGCCGTCTCAGTGGAACGACAGCATCGATTGCCATCCTGATCATCCTCATCGTTGCAATGGCAGGACTCGGGTTGGTAGTTGTGAACTCGCTTTCCGAAAGTGCGTGGGGCACATTCACGATTGCGGCAACGATTCCCATCGCGCTTCTTATGGGTGTCTGGATGTTTCAATTGCGAAAAGGAAAAGTTGCAGAGGCAACAATCGGCGGTGTTCTCTTATTGACGTTCGCAGTTATTTATGGCCGCTACATTCCGGATTCATCCATTGCTTCGTGGTTTATGTTTGATCATAGCTCGTTAACAATACTACTGGCGATTTATGGTTTCTGTGCTTCTGTGTTGCCGGTGTGGCTGCTCCTGTCGCCGCGCGACTATCTGAGTTCAATAATGAAATTAGCAATTATCGGACTCCTTGCCCTTGGTATAATTATCGTCGCACCAACCCTGAAGATGCCTGCATTTACGGTGTATACGCATGGCGGTGGGCCGATAATTCCCGGAACACTTTTCCCATATTTGTTCATTACTATTGCATGCGGGGCTGTTTCCGGATTTCATTCTCTCGTGAGCTCCGGTACAACACCAAAAATGTTGATGAGAGAATCGCAAATTAAATTCATCGCAGTCGGTGCGATGCTTGCCGAAGGTATCGTCAGTGTGCTGGCTCTTATCGCGGCGGCGAGTTTATTGCCGCTCGATTATTTTATCATTAATGTGCCGGTGGACAAATTTCAATCTGTTCTTCCCCAGCTTCATGCAATGGGATTTGTGGATTCAAATATCGCTCAGCTTTCAACAGATGTGGGTGAAAAGATTATTGGTAGAACAGGCGGCGCGGTATCACTGGCAGTCGGGATGGCGCAAATATTTTCTAATATTCCCGGATTGACTAAGTTAATGTCCTACTGGTATCATTTTGCCATCATGTTCGAGGCGCTGTTCATCTTAACAACGATTGATGCCGGCACACGAATCGGTAGATTCGTATTACAAGAAATGCTGGGAAAAATTTATAAACCTTTTGGTCGGACTGATTGGCTGCCGGGTAATTTGCTTGCAAGTTTTGTGATCGTTGTTGCGTGGGCATACTTTATCTATACCGGCAGTGTATCTTCTATATGGCCGATGTTTGGAACGGCGAACCAGTTACTAGCGGCAATAGCACTCACAGTGGGAACGTCGTTTATCATCAATCGTGGCAAAGCGCGGTATGCGTGGGTCACAATTGTACCGCTCATCTTTGTCACTATCACCACTCTCGTTGCCGGTGCAATGAATATTGTGAACTTGTTCGTTCCTATGGTGCTTAGTGCAAAGACGCAATTGCAGGGATTCATCAATCTTCTTCTCACGGTGGTGATTATGGGAAGTGTTATTATTGTGATTGCCGATGCGATACCAAAATGGATTGTTGTTATTCGGGGCAAGCAAGAAATATTAATGAGCGAGTAAAGAGTATTTTTGCATTACGCAGAACTGCAAAATACTCTCAATGCATAATACCGAACTAGATAGTCAATTTGCGAGTAAAATAAATTTGAATAAATATATTTTCAAATTGCGTTTCTCGAAAGACATTCCTACATTCAACTCTAACAAAGTAGCGTGACCAGTTGTCGTATAACGAGAACTCGTTATATATCTTTTAGTTGCCTTTCATAATTCGTTGTATTCCAAAGAAGATAGATTTTAATATTCTTTCGGAAGTGCGGGAATAAGCGTAACTACATAAAGGAGAACAATAATTGGAATCGACACGAATACCTGAAATCACGAAATCGTCTAGAGAAATCCTCAAGCATGTCGATCAACTTGTAAAATCGAATAATTTAGAAAAAGCGCTTCAGGAAGTAAAAAAAGCACGCGAATTAGATCCAAAAAATTTATATGCCTTTGCCTATGAAGAACGCATTCAAGAACTTTTTGCCCAGCAGCAGCGCAAAAAGTTGGATTCACTAACGAACGCAAAGGATGTCGATACATCTGGAAGAGTGCTGACACCATACAATCTGAACGAACATATTCTTAGTGATCGCATAGACATCTATGGAATGAAAGTGCCGGCGCTGTATGAGGAGTTCAAGAAAGTTGGTCTGCGTTCTGCAGACTCAACTGAGCCTGCAAAAGTAAAACGAGCATCTAAAGAAGCTTTAGAAACCTACAAACAGGCACTTCTGATTGTGTGGTCTGACGGTCAAAAAACCGAGGAAGAAATAGGCGAACTTCAAGACCTCAGGCAATCGCTTTGCATTACAGCAGAAGAACATGAAACCTTAGATAGACAAGCAAAATTGGAATGTTATATTTTTTTGCTAAACCATCTCCTAAAACATGCATCGCAGACAGAGGTGAAAGAAAGTCTTGACGAGCTTCGTAAAAGTTTTGACGTGTCCAGTTCTGATCAAGTTGTAATTGATGCAAATCTTGTTGTCTTAAAAGAGAAGAAGGTAAAAAAGTGGAAAATTGCAGTGATTGACGATGATGAACAAATACTCCCCTTGATGAAGGAAATGCTTGTTCAGGCAAAATACAATGTGGCAGCCTTCAGTACGTCAGATGATGCATACGAATTTTTAAAGAAAGAAGGCGTTGATCTGATTCTCTGTGACATCAGCTTAGAGACTTCAACAATGAATGGTTTTTTGTTTTATGAAAGAACTAGAGAACTGCGCCACTTGCAACAAGTGCCATTTGTGTTTATCACAGGATTAAATGATGCCGTTCTTATGCGAGCCGGTAAAGAAATCGGTATCGATGACTTCCTGGTTAAGCCCATTCATCGCGAAAATCTTCTTGCCACAGTTCGTGGGAAAATAAAGAGGTACGAACAACTCAGACTTCTTTCCGGGTTGTAGGAATCGTATTATCGAATACTACGGTAGAATATGAGGTGAAGGAAGAAGAAACGCAATGCTCAATCTCTTCTTTTTATTATTTTGCTGTATGATCTAATGAGTTAGTAACTTTTTTCTTTTCTAATATTTTTCTAAGAGTTTCTCCAAGAATTACTTTCCTAAAGGGTTTGAGCAAAACAGTTTGTATGCCGAGAGCTTCAAGTTTCTTGGGGTCTTCTAGTTGATCGTATCCAGTCATTAAAACGATCGGCATGTCGTTGCGCACTTGCCTGATCCTGCCGGCGAGAAGGATACCGCTCATACTCGGCATTGTCTGATCTGTGATTATGAGATCGAATCCTGCCGGGTTTTCCTCGAATGCCTGTAACGCCTCGGTTGGCTTAATGAAGGGAAATGCCTGATAGCCAAGACCTTTCAATGTCTCGGTGAGCGTTTTAAGCAATTGCTCTTCATCGTCTACGATCATAATACGTTCAGCGCTTCCGAACCCTTCTTTTGTTTTTTCAGATTTCGCATTGTCTTCTTCACCTTCATACACAGGAAGATAGACGTCCACTTGCGTGCCTTTGCCAACTTGACTTTGAACTTTGATTGCGCCGCCATGATTTTTTATAATTGCGTGCACGATTGCCAATCCCAATCCTGTTCCTTTACCTGGAGATTTTGTTGTAAAGAACGGTTCGAAAATACGTTTCAGAGTGAATCCGTCCATGCCAAGTCCAGTATCCTGAACGGTGAACATTGCATATGCGCCCTTCTTCAGATCAGGGTGATAAAGGAATGCACGGTCGTCAAACTCGACATTCTTCTGGCGTAAGAAGAGTTTTCCGTCGATTCCTTCCATTGCCTGAGAGGCATTCGTGCAAAGATTCATGATTACTTGATGTATTTGTGTCGCATCACCTAAGATGAGCGGGCCGTTCATAGGTAAATCGACCTTGATCTCGATAGTCGCGGGAAGCGATGCGCGGAGAAGTCGCATCCCCTCTCGTAAAATGTAATGCAGCCGCACAGGCCGGAATTGTGTATCCTGTTTCCTGCTAAAAGCGAGAATTTGTTGAACAAGTTCTTGCGCTCGATCCGATGCACTGATTACTTCCTCGATGTGTTTCGTTGCACGGTGTTTTGGAGTCAGTTTGAGTTTCACTAACTCGGCGTTGCCAATGATGACAGAAAGAATATTGTTAAAATCATGTGCAATACCGCCGGCAAGAGAGCCGACGGCTTCCATTTTTTGTGATTGTAATAGTTGTGCTTGCAAGGTTCTTTGTGTCTCTTCCGACTTTAATCGTTCAGTGATATCGCGGAGGATAATTGTGTAGAGTTCTTCGTTTCCAACGTTCACCTTTGCGATGGATGCCTCGACAGGAAAAACTTCACCGTTGATACGAATGCCATTAATCGCTCTCATTCTGCCTTCCAATATACTGACAATCGAGTGCAGCTCAAGCATATCGCCGTTGTTATGATTCTTATCGCTATTGGGAAGAGCAATGAAACGATCAATGGATTGTCCTATTGCCTCTGCTTCTGAGCAGCGGAACATTTGCTCCGATGCAGGGTTAAACGATTGGATACGCCGGTGTTCATCTAATGTGATGATGCTTTCCATTGCCGATGTGATGATGCAAGAAAGCCGGCTTTGACTTTCGCGAATAGCATCTTGCGCGCGCTTGAATTCCGTCAAATCTGCTACAATACCAAGTATAGCTGGTTTCCCTTCATAATGGATCACCTTCGACATTTGAAGGCACTCTATTCTCCGGTTTCCTTTTTCGATAAACGTGCACTCATACGGCTCTACTTCGACTCCTATTTTATGCTGAAAGAATTTTTGCATAACCACATCCCGATGTTCTGATGCAATAATCGAAAGAAAGTCGAACCCTGCCGCATAAATTTCTTCGCGTGTGTAGCTTATCAATTCTCTACATCGTTCATTCACATACACAATCTTTCCATCTTTATAAATAAAAACCATATTCGGTAATTCTTCAGTAAGAGTTCTGAACTTTTCTTCCGATTCCTTCAATTCCATAGCTTGGTGCCGGATATCCTTCTCGTTCGTTCGCGCTTTATTGATACTTCGCAGAAGGTTATCTGCAAGAATACGCACAGCAATAGCCGTCACAGAAAGAATAACGGCAATATCGATTATATCGAAGTACGTCGTCTGTGTGATGTCTCGATTCATGAGCAAACCATTTGTTTCGAGAAACCCTATGATGACTACTGATACAATTGCCAAAATTGCGAAGGCATAGAAATATACTGCACGGAGTGCAATTCCTGCGAATACCAAACAGATGGGGATGCCAAGAAGGGCAATATTGTGAAGCCCATTCGATGTGTAGAGCAGATATGTAATGAAACCCAAGAGTGTCCATAGCAGCAGCCCTTCTGCCCATTGCAAACGGCCATTCCTGAGGAACACGATAGAAAGAATAATCAGTACACCGGCGGATAATGTTTGAAGAAAGAGTTTATACTGACCTGCGATCGCTCTTTGAAGAACGAGAATAATAAAGCCCGTAAGGATGCTCAGCGCGATAACATTGAGGATTTCTGCAACACGATTTTTTTCTTCATCGCCGAAGTTTGGCGGTGCAAGAAGCGAGAGTAACTTTTCAAACATTTTGAATTATCCTTGTGTGGTGCCGGTTTTCGATTCGACAATTGATGAATTATATAACGCAAGAAGTTCTGCGGGTCTTCATTGCTGAATGTCAAATTCAGATAAGAATAATATACGAACGGTAATGCGGGAATTCAAGAGATGCGGCAATATACATTGCGTTGGATCAATGAAGGTGAACAGTGCAGCGGTTAAGGTTCTTTTCACCGAGAACCTGTAATATAATTTTCCAGCTGCTTTATCGTATACTCGTGTTCGGAAATAATTGCTTTTACCACATCTCCAATTGAAATGAGGCCAATGAGATTTCCATTCTCTAGGACTGGAAGATGACGGACATGTTTGTTAGTCATAAGAGCCATGCATTCGTCAATGGATTGTTCCGGGTGCACAGAAAGCACTCCGGAGGTCATCACATCTTTTACGGCAGTTGTGTGTGAAGATTCTCCTTTGAGTACAATCTTTCTGGCATAATCCCGTTCAGAGAAAATTCCCACTACTTTTTCCTTTTGCACCACCAGAAGTGCGCCGATATTTTTTTCTGCCATAATTTTAAGCGCATCAAAGACGATTACATCCGGAGCAATCGACCAAATATTATTATCTTTGGCGTGCAGAACACTTCTGACTGTTGTCATGATCATATTCCTTAGAATATTATATCTTTGAACGATCTCTGATTATGATTCAACATGCAAAAGGCTCCGCAAAAAGTCAATGAGTAAGCATGTTCGTAGATGAAAGAAATATTGGTATTTTAGATAAATGCATCTATTTCAGTTATAAGCGACATTAGAGATTACAAAGATTTCATAGTATTTATATCGTACCAATCTTAAAGTTAGATTTGAATTAATATTGAGAAATAAATTGTCCCAAATATAAGGAAATACAAATGATACTTGAGAAGTATTCGATAGGCGTAGGAGACAGATTCGGATATCAAGGCGCGGCACAGCTTCGTGCTTTCCAACTTGCGGAAAAAAAAGGAGTGAAGGTTACCCCAGTTTGGAATAAATCAAACCACGAGCATAGCATCATCGGTACGAACCCGTAAGATACTCATCGCGAAGCAGATGCTGCTGTTAAGGTAACAGGTTGGAAAGAGCCATATCATGTCAATGCTGACCATATCGGAATAAATAATGTTGACAAATTTATTCCCTATTGTGATTTCTTTACGCTCGATGTTGCGGATTTTATAGGAAAAACCCCGACTACTTCTGATCTGGAATCATTTGTACAATCATCCGCAAAATTTAAAGGTAAGTTGCAAATACCAAACGCAGCAAGGGAGTTCATTGTGACAGATGAGACGATCCGTTCAATCGGGGTTAAATATCTTTACGCGGTAAAGGAAGCGGCAAAAACTTATCAACATATCAAGAAGAATAAAGCAGATCGTGCTTTTATAGTTGAAGTATCAATGGATGAAACAGATGCACCCCAAGCTCCAGTTGAATTATTCTTCATCCTTTCTGCGATCGCACAGGAAGGCATTCCCATTCAAACAATTGCGCCTAAATTCTCAGGCAAGTTTTTAAAAGGAATTGATTACGTTGGCGATGTTCATGCGTTTGCACAAGAATTCGAAGAAGACATCCTCATCATTTCCCATGCAGTAAGCGTATTTAATCTCCCTAAGAATTTGAAGTTAAGCGTGCATTCCGGAAGCGATAAGTTCTCACTTTATCCGCTTATGCATCAAGTAATAAATAAATATAAGGCAGGACTTCATCTTAAGATAGCTGGAACAACGTGGCTGGAAGAATTGATTGGCTTAGCAGCGGCAGGTAGTGATGGTTTGGCAATTGCTAAGGATGTCTATGCGCAAGCGTACGCACATATCGAAGAACTTTGCAAACCATACGCGTCGGTTGTTGTTATTGACCAATCAAAGTTGCCTGCACCATCGCAGGTTGCTCAGTGGACATCTGAACAATTCGTATCTGCTCTTCAACATGATCAAAGCTGCCCTGCATTCAATATTCATCTGCGTCAGATGCTTCATGTCGCTTTTAAGATTGCCTCCGAAATGGGTACTCGGTATGTCTCGGCGCTTAAGACTTTTGAAGATTCCGTAAGTACGGCTGTTACTGGAAATATCTTTAAGCGGCATATCGAACCATTGTTTATTGGATGATAAGGATTTGTCCTAAGTTTTTAGATCAGGGTCCTGATAAATAACATCGGGATCTCACACAATGCGTTCGATGGAATGACGTAAAATAAAAATGCGGCATTTCGCCTGTCTTAAGTTATTAATGAATATTTCTATAACTATCAGTAACAACTACGCCTGAACATCTGTTCGGCCTTTTTTATACCACAGACTCGCGAAGCTAGTGATTGTATTATAAGCTCTATTCCGTCCGATTTGTCTAATATTTTCATCTATCAAATTCTAAATCAAGACGTCTGAGAACTGTCAATGGCAAAATCACCTTGCCATAATCGGCTTTCTTATAATGTCCACGTAATAAATCTGCAATAGACCAAAGGATATTTGCTTTTTCTCTGAAGTTGTTTATTTTTGAAAGTGCCTCAAATCATTTTTGTAAGTCTTCGATTGGATACGGTCAACTGCGGAAAAAAATAGAAGACGATCCTGGGCGCCCTAAAAATATCATCACAGAATCAGGAGTTGGATATCGTCTTTCGGTTGAGTAATATTCGGAAAAAATATATTAGCAGTGGAATATGCATCGTGGAAACAAAAAAATAGATGTATATTACCATGCAATAATAATGTCGTAGGTAGACCTCTAAATAAAAATAACAAGGCGTCCTAATGGATATTGAGCAGACTTGAATTTCTTTGCGGTACTACGTTCAACCCTTCTGCTGCTCACGTTTGTATTATTCTTAAAGCGAATGAACTTAAAAATATTGTCGCTGCGTTAATCGTTATAGGGAATAGTGAGTAAACAATTCTGTATATCCTTATTCATTCTTTTTTTTCTATTTTGTTCATTCCGGAACGATGGTGCTGATAAAAAAAGCGCTCGCCCGATAGATCGTAAAGCGCTCGTACACAGACACTTTCCCACTCTTACAACGGCAGATTCACTTTCGCCGTTTACTGTTGGAAATGGTGAATTCGCCTATACAGTTGATGTGACAGGTCTGCAAACCTTTCCGAATTATTACCAACGTGGGATTCCATTGGGAACACATTCTCAATGGGGTTGGCATACATTGCCAAATCCGAACAACTATACATTAGATCAGACTTTCAAATATTTTAATACGTACGGCAGACAAGTGCCGTATGCTTCGATACAACAATCTGAAGCTGCTCAGTGGCTTCGTTCCAATCCTCACAGGATTCATTTAGGAAGAATTGGTTTTAGGATTGTTAAATCCGATAATTCCGAAATACAAATATCAGATATAACAGGTATCCATCAGTCTGTTGATATTTGGAAGGGAGTTATTAAGAGTTCCTTCGTCGTTGAGCGGAACAGAATAAATGTGGAAACTGTGTGTCATCCTGCCATTGATCAAATTGCAGTTCGGGTTGAATCCAAACTTCTGCAAAAGGGCAATGTCGGTATCCGGTTTGATTTTCCTTACGGCATGGAGTCTTGGGGAAAGAACTCGGCTGATTGGGACAGCCCGCATAAACACACATCTGAAATTATTTTTCAAAACGATAATGCTGCTGTCATAAAACGGGAGTTAGACTCTGATAATTATTTTGTACACATCCAATGGAAAGGGAATGCAAAATTTATACGGACTGAAGATCATTCGTTTGTTCTAAAGATTTCTGACAAAAACCAATTTGAAATTACGTGTCGATTTATGCAAAAAGATAATGCCGAACAGAATCCGGATGCTGAAGCAACTTTGAATGCATCTCAATCACATTGGAAGAGTTACTGGGAAACCGGCGGTGCTGTGGATTTGTCAGAAAGTAAGGATCCACGTGCGTTTGAATTAGAACGACGAATAATTTTGTCCAGATATTTGACTGCAATACAATGTGCCGGATCGCTGCCTCCGCAGGAAACAGGATTGATGTTCAATAGTTGGTACGGGAAATTCCACCTTGAAATGCATTGGTGGCATGCCGTGCATTTTGTCCTTTGGGGACATCCCGAACTTCTAGAAAAAAGTTTGTCGTGGTATGAAACTATTTTACCAGTGGCTAAACAAAATGCAGAAGGACAAGGATACGATGGTGCACGATGGCCAAAAATGGCTGGACCTGACGGTCGGGAAAGTCC
Organism: Bacteroidota bacterium; assembly: GCA_050015675.1. GTDB lineage: Bacteria > Bacteroidota > Ignavibacteria > UBA10030 > UBA10030 > Fen-1298. The sequence continues at coordinate 244,691 of JBEKAY010000001.1, forward strand.
GTCAAGCATTGGCGTGTTCCTCATATGGCAACAGCCGCATCCGATATATTATGCTGAATTGCTTTATCGCGATAGAAAAGTTCTGTCCACATTGAAGAAATATAAAAACATCGTATTCGCTACTGCTGAATTCATGGCTTCCTTTGCGCATTGGGATAATAAGAATAGCAGATATGTTCTTGGTCCTCCTGTTATCCCTGCACAAGAAATTTATAATCCTGATTCAACAATGAATCCCGCTTTTGAATTATCGTACTGGACTTATGGATTAAAAACCGCGCAACGTTGGCGGGAAAGATTAGGGCTTCCACGTAGTGAAAAATGGGACCATATCATTAATAACCTTTCAAAGCTCCCGATGGAAAACGGATTGTATCAAAACACTGAAACAGCTTTACATACATTTGAAGATTCACTCAATCGAAATGACCACCCAATTCTATTGAGTTCTTACGGTATGCTGCCGAATGATTCAGTTGATGTAAATGCAATGCGTAGGACTCTTATTCAAGTACTACGGTCATGGCATTGGGAAACTACATGGGGTTGGGATTTTCCATTAATTGCTATGACTGCTGCACGCGTGGGTGAACCGGAATTAGCAATCGATGCATTACTTATGAACGTACAAAAAAATACATATTTGATTAACGGCTGCAACTATCAGGATGAAAGGCTTCCTGCATACCTACCAGGTAACGGTGGACTCTTGACTGCAATCGCAATGATGGCTGCCGGATGGGATGGCGCTCCAGATATTCATGCACCTGGTTTCCCGAAAAATGGGAATTGGGTTGTTAAATACGAAGGGTTAAGTCCATTGCCTTAACACATGTGCAGGAAATTTCAAGGTAAGATATCAGGAGAAATATTTATTTAATTGAGAAAGAGGTTCAGTATGGTAACGAAATCCAAAATTATTGCTGTGTTTATTCTTGTGTTCTTCGCAGTCATAGATTTGTTAGGATCACAACCGATATGGGAAAAAGATAAGTACAAAATTATTCTTCAGAATAATGTATTGGAACTTGTTCATGATCAATCGAAAATAGTTGTGATTAATTCTTTTGAATTCAATTTTATCCGGCCGGACACCATTCTTGTGGAAAGCGTTAAGGCTGATACCTTAATTTTAAAATTGTTGTTTAGCGAATCCGACGGATTCCATAATGATTTTCCATCCCAGGTATTATTAACTATCGCACAATTCAACAACACTTTTCATTTTACTGCATCTCATAAAACATTTAATCACGTAACGATAAAAATGAAAGACATGGATGAGCATTACTTTGGATTGATTGAGAAGTTATATCCTCATAATTCAAAGAACCCTGATTTACGCGGCAATGTTGTCGATGTTGAAGTCTATGGCAACGGGAATCAGGGGTATGCAGAAAATTATGCATCTGCCTATTCGTCGTTCTATATGAGCAGTGCCGGATATGGGAGTTTCTTCGATACATTTGCAAAGGGCCGTTATCAATTCGCTATTAATGGAATCACGGAAATTTACCATCAAACCGGTTCTTTGGATTGGTACATATTCTGTGGAAAAGATGGAGAGGCGATCCATAAAGAATATTTCAAGATTACGGGCAAGCCTAAATACGTACCGCTGTGGGCGTGCGGACCAATATTCTGGCGGGATCAAAATAATGGCGGGAAGGATGAAATTTTAAATGACATTAAAATGTTTTCAGAACTTAAAATTCCCTTGACAGCCTGCTGGGTGGATCGTCCATATAGCAATGGTGCTCATGAATGGTCAAAAATGGATTTTAATAATAAATTTTCCGAACCCGAAAAATGGATTAAGACAATTAATGAAAAATATGGCATGCAGTTCATGACGTGGGTTGGACCCTTGACGAAGTCCGACAAGGATTTTCCTGGTCTGTTACCAAATGATCAGGGATATATCGACTTGACGAATCCTGAAGCGATAAAAGAATTTGAGAGACGCTTGAGTAAAAATCAGTATGCAGTTGGTGTCAGGGGGCATAAGATGGATCGGGCTGATGAAGGTTTCCCCGTTACCGCTCAATGGTACGAACCAATATCCGAATCCGAATCACGAAATAGGTATATCTATCTTTATTCGAAAGTAATTCATGATTTCTTGTCGAAGGCGCATGGAAAAAATCAATTCAACTTTGCACGAGCGGCGTTTCACAGATGCCAGCCATTTTTGAGTGCAGTGTGGGGAGGAGACAGCAGATCAAATTGGCAAGGTATGGCTGGTAATCAGGCGAATGCCATGAGATGCGGCTTTTTAGGTTTTCCAGTGTGGGGCGGCGATACCGGCGGTTATTTAGGAGAAGGCCATATTGATGAAGATTTGTATATGCGGTGGCTGCAATGGGGCGCGTGGACAGGAATGTTTGAGATAAAGATCGATGGGTCAGGAGGGAGTGGAGAAGATCGTCCCCCGTGGAAATATTCGGTTCAAGTGCAGGATGTCTTTAGAGATGCATGCAAATTACGAATGGAATTGCTGCCTTATATATATTCCTGCGTCAACACATCATACGAAAATGGTGTCACAATGAAACCGCTTGCCTATATGTATCCAACCGATGAGAATACTTATAGTATTTGGGATGAATACATCTTTGGCAATTCCTTTTTAGTGGCGCCGGTGTTTACAAAAAACAATTCGCGAACAATATACTTGCCGCATGGTAAGTGGTACGATTTTAATAATCAGAGTAGTGAATATAACGGACCTATGAAATTCATACAAAATGTACCTATTACCGCTACTCCAATATTTATAAAAGAAAATTCTATTTTCATTACAGGACAAGTTTATGACGGTAATTCGAGAGTCTGGGAAAAGAATTCAATCGAAGATAAAATAATTATCATTCATGTATATCCCGGACAAATCAATGAACAGACAACTTTCAATTATGTCGATTATTTTGACAACGACAAGGAAAAGATAATGGTGCTAGGGCATCAAGCTGGTAAAATTGTATTTACTTCAGAATCATTGGGGACTATATCAACTATAGAATTGAAGTGTGCCTTGAAACCGGTAAAAATATTATTAAATAAAATACCCGTTAGATTCAAGTATGATGAAACTAAAAATATTGCGAGTGTCCAAATAGAGAAAAATAGATTTGTCGATTTACAAATACTTTATGAACAGGAGTAGGGAAAAACTATACTCAGGTTAAACTTACAGCGGTCATGAGGTTTATTCTCAGAGAAAATCAATCGCAGCGGTGTTCCAGAAACAGGATTATTTGTCGCATTTTGATTTCAACTAATCGTAAGCCGCATTGATTTCTTTTGATTTCATTTCGGCTAATTTTTTTAACTCAGGACCTGCATGATATACCCGATCCGAGTGATAGAGAGAAATCAAACCGATATATTTTGAACGGATTTGTTCCTTTGTTACTTTTCCAATCAAACCAATTAAATGTCCATAGTAGGCATTCTTTTCTTCCTCGGTAGTTGTCGATGAATAAAATTTATGGGAGGAAGAAAAAGTATGCTGCCTGTATTTTTCGTAGGGCGCGTATCGCTCATATTTATTATGCCGGTTAGAACGAAGCGTATCTGCAGTTTACCGTACTTGCTTTTCTCCCTGTCTTCTCGTTTATTATCAATAATTACCAATTTCCTCATTCGTTGTAGGGAGTATCCGATGAAAAATTATATATTGATTTTTATTCTCATTATTGCATTTTCCACAAGTTTGTTTTGTCAACTTAATCTTGTAGAGAATTTTAATTACGGAGTCGCAGATAATACCGATATAACATTGGTTGGAACTGGTTGGGTAAGACATAGTGGCACCCGAGGTCCAGCGTATGCTGCGACGGGTTTTAATTATACCGGCTATCCATCATCTGGTATTGGGGGTTGCCTTAGTTTCACAAAAGGGAGTTCTGGCGTTAATGATGGAGATGTCAATAAAGTATTTACAACCGGAATTGCATCAACAAGCGATGTTTATGTTTCATTCTTGGTGAACGTAAGTGCTGCTCATGCAACTGCCGATTATTTTTTCTTCCTTGGACCTGCAAAGATAGCGACAACATTCCGTGGCAGAATATTTGGCAGGAGTAATGGCACTGGATGGAGTGCGGGATTATCGAAATCAAGTGAAACCATCATAAATGATGCTACTGTTTTAACTCTTAACCAAACATATTTATTTATCTTAAAATATTCATTCAATACTACAACAGCGAGTGATGATCAGGTAACTCTATATATCTACGATAGTGGTGTGCCTTCGTCTGAGCCGGGATCACCAATAGTAACGATAGGTCCAACCGGTAATGGAACAGCTTCAGATCCCACGGACATCGGATGTGTAGCAATTCGTGAAGGAAGTAATACGCCAACAGGATTTGTCGATGGTATTCGTGTTGCAACAAGCTGGTTAACGCTCACTGGCGTTCAATCAATCCAAAGTGCACTATCGACAAATTTTAAATTATCTCAGAATTATCCGAATCCGTTCAACCCCAGTACAACAGTGAGTTTCTCTGTCGCCATGCAGGGCTGGACAACTCTTAAAGTCTATAATTTCTTAGGACAGCAAATTGTTACCGCCTTCGAAGGGAACGCTGAACCGAATACATCATATTCAGTAAAGATTGATGGTGCCAAACTTGCCTCGGGCGCATATTTCTATACACTTCAATCCGGCAACCAGCGTACAATCAAGAAAATGTTGCTACTGAGATAAGACTTGATGATAGGTCTTTACTTGAGCTAATAAAAAAAGGCGACTTGAATTCCAAGCCGCCTTTTTTTAGAATTGCAGATCAGACTGTTATTTATTTGCCTTATAAAATTCTTCCATAAACTTTGCCAGCAGTTCTATGGATTCCATCGGGCAGGCGTTGTACACGGAAGCGCGCATGCCGCCAACTGAACGATGTCCTTTAAGGCCGAGCATCTTCTTCGTTTTTGCTTCCGCAATGAATTTTTCCTCCAACTCGGGCGTCGGCAAATTCCACGTTATATTCATCAACGAGCGGTCTTCTTTTACTGCCACCGCGCTTTTATAGAAGCTCGGATACGCATCGAAAATATCGTAAATGAGCTTTGCTTTCTTTTGATTGCGCGCTTGGATAGCGTCTAATCCGCCTTCCTTGATGATCCACTTCAAAGTGCGGCCAACAACGAACACCGGAAGAACCGGCGGTGTGTTATACAATGAACCGGCATCTACATGCGTTTTGTATTTCAGCATAGAGGATAAATTCTGTTTCGCCTTTGCTTCCATCCATGTTTTTTTAATGACCACCATTGTTACGCCGGAAGGTCCGAGATTCTTTTGTGCACCTGCGTAAATAAGACTGTACTTTGTAAAATCGCGTTTGATGCTCAGAATATCAGACGACATATCGGCGGTTAATGGTATATCACCAACGTTGGGATCGGTTTTCCATTCAGTGCCGTAAATAGTATTATTCGTTGTAATGTGTACATAATCTGCGTCGGCAGAATATTTGATGTTCTTAGGCAATTGATTGAAGTTTGTCGCTTTCGATGAGGCAACTTCTACTACTTCACCAATAATCTTTGCTTCCTTCAATGCTTTTGACGCCCACTCGCCGGTGTTCACATAGTCTGCTTTCTTGTGTAAAAAGTTTAAGGGGAGCATAGCGAACTGAAGGCTTGCACCCCCGCCTAGAAAGATGGCAGCATAGTCTTGCGCCGATAGTCCCATAAGACTTAACGCATCAGCTTGTGCTTCTACTACAACTTTTTCAAATGCTTTATCGCGATGACTGATTTCCATAATCGAAACGCCGATATTAGCAAAATCCATTACGGCGTCGCGTGTTTCTTCAATAACGGAAAGAGGGAGAACAGCTGGTCCAGCAAAAAAATTATGTGCACGTGCCATAGGTTTAATCCTTTCTAAATTCTATGTACAATAATAGTAGGAGGTTTTTACAATCACTTTAACATACTAAAAAAAACTTTAACTGTCTATATTCTTTTTTGCGAAGACATAAATTATTTTTTCGCATTCTTATATGCCTCGTTGAAATCCTCCACATTATTATTTGGAGACAGTCGCTTATTGCAACAAAAAAGAAACATAAAATAAATTACAAAAGAGAAATGTTAAGTTGCTGGTTAAAACATTTTTTGGTATTATCATGACAGAATAATTCACCAGGTAATTTTTCCTTTGGCACTCGCTCATCACACAGAAAGATTGCCTTAGGAATTTAACTAAATAATCTTATGGAGTTTACAATGAATATTCTCGTATCCGATGGAATCACACAAGATGGCGCAAAAATTCTTACCGATGCCGGTCACAAGGTAGATAAACTCAAGCTGACGCCTGAGGAACTGTTAAAAAAGATCAGCGATTATGATTGCATCATTGTCAGGTCTGCAACAAAAGTAACGAAGGAAGTTATTGCAGCAGGAAAAAATCTCAAAGTCATTGCGCGCGGCGGCGTTGGACTCGATAATATTGACGTGCCGTTTGCCGAAAGCAAAGGGATAAAAGTTTTAAACACACCTGCAGCGTCGACCGTATCCGTTGCTGAACTCGCTTTGGCACATATGCTTGCGATATCTCGTTTCTTGAATGTTAGTACAATGGAAATGCGACAAGGAAAATGGCCGAAGAAAGAATATGGAGAAGGCATAGAACTTTTCAAGAAGAATCTCGGTATTCTTGGTCTTGGTAATATCGGCAAGGAAGTTGCGCGGCGGGGATTAGCGTTCGGAATGCACGTGCTCGCATACGATCCGCCATTCACACCGATGGATTTCTTTGTGGAAATCACGACAAAAGAAAAAGTGCTTGCCAATGCTGACTTCATCACGCTTCACTTGCCGTACGATAAAAAGCAAGGACCTATTATCGGGAAAAAAGAATTTGAGATGATGAAGAAAGGCGTGGTCGTAGTCAACTGCGCACGCGGTGGCGCAGTGGATGAATCGGCTCTACTGGAAGCACTGAACTCCGGTAAGGTTGCAGGGGCAGGTCTTGATGTGTTTACGAATGAACCGCCCACAGATGCGCAGAAAGCTCTTATCAATCATCCGCGCGTAAGCGTATCGCCGCATATTGGCGGATCAACCGTTGAAGCGCAGGCACGTGTCGGAGCTGAGATTGCACAAAAGGTTGTGCAGGCTTTGAGCGCACAGGAACAGCATTCATAAGTAACCCAAAAAAATGGCGATCATCCGACCGTTCAAAGCATTTCGGCCGAAAGCGGAATTTGCAAGCGAAGTTGCAGCAAGACCGTACGACGTGCTCAATTCCGATGAAGCACGTGAAGAAGTAAAAGGACATCCGCTTTCGTTCCTGCACGTTGGCAAACCCGAAGTGGATCTCGATCCAGGCATTGATCTCCACGACAAACGTGTGTACGAAAAAGGAAAAGAGAATCTCCAGAAACTCATTTCCCAAAAAGTACTGGTTGAAGATTCATCGCCGTGTTTGTATGTGTATGCACAAACGATGGACAGCCATACGCAGTACGGTCTTGTTGGCTGCGCATCGGTGGATGAGTATTGGAACAACATTATCAAGAAACACGAGTTGACGCGAAAAGATAAAGAAGAAGATCGCTGTAATCATGTTCGCGTTACCAATTCACATTCCGGCCCGATATTTCTTACCTACCGCGACAACGACGAAGTCAACAATATTGTTGCAAGCGTAACAAGTCAAACGCCGGAGAATGATCATACTGCGCTTGATGGTATCCGGCATCAAAGCTGGGTGATAAAAGATAAAGAAGTAATGAAGAAGATTACTTCCATCTTTAAAACAATTCCCTCCCTGTATATTGCAGATGGACATCATCGGTCAGCGGCAGCAGCAAGAGTCGGAAGAGAACATGCAAAGGCGAATCCAAATCACCGCGGCGATGAGGAATATAATTTCTACCTGGCAGTTTATTTTCCGGCAAGTCAGCTCCGCATTATGGATTACAATCGGTTGGTTAAAGATTTATGCGGCATGACGATAGAGGAATTCTTTGTAAAGTTGAAACCAAATTTCAATATCGTTGAAGCGTCTGCTCAGGTGAAACCGGCGAAGAAAGGCGACTTCGGAATGTATCTCGAAGGCACATGGTACACACTCTCCGCCGGTGCCGCGCTGCAAAGCGTTGCTGATCCGGTTCTGCGGCTTGATGTTTCAATTCTTCAGAACCATGTGCTCGATCCGATTCTCGGCATTAAAGATCCGTGCGTTGACAAACGAATCGATTTTGTCGGCGGTATTCGCGGGTTAGGTGAATTGGAGCGGCGCGTCAATTCCGGTGAAATGAAAATTGCTTTCAGCATGTTTCCAACTTCTGTAGCTGAATTGATGGCGATTGCCGACGATGACAAGCTCATGCCGCCAAAGTCAACGTGGTTCGAGCCGAAACTCCGCGATGGATTATTTGTGCACTTCTTAGGCTAATCTCGACGAGAATCCAAAACACATTTTTCCAAACACAGAATAACCGTTCTTACGCCGTTTGTTGCTTCTCTTGCCCCGATTCTCTACATTGAAAATAATTATATACAAGTAAGGAATAATATAGTTGTCTGACGTTCTTCTTCTCCATCCAGCAGAACAAGGAATTACTTTTGGTGGCATGCCTCCTCTTGGTATGGCGTGGATTACTGCGTTTCTTCAATCGAAGGGAATCTCTACAACCCTTTTCGATCTGCAAGTGACGGAACACAGCATTGAGTCGTTACTCCAAACACATAAACCTCATGTGGTTGGCATTGGAGGTACATCGCACACTCGCTTTGAGAGCTTCGCTATTGCACGCCGCGTCAAAGCATATGATCCAGATATTCAAATTCTTTATGGAGGTTCGCATGCTACATTCACCGCTGAGAACACTCTGGGTCATATTCCAGAAATCGATTTTGTTGTACGGGGCGAGGGAGAACAAACGACATATAATGTTGTATCAAAAGTGTTGAAAGAAGATTTAAACTTCTCCAATATACCGGGTATTAGTTATCGCAAGAACGGAGGCATATTTCGTAATCCTGAAGTAAATCGAATATCTAATCTGGACATTTTACCATTTCCTTATCGCGATCCGGAAGCAATGCAACGATACAATCTTCAACTGGATTTTTTGAATATTCCAGCCGCTTCTGTAGTGAGTTCGCGTGGATGTCCTGTGAATTGTTCTTTCTGCTCAGCAAGTGCAATGTTTGGCACTCAACTTACCGTGCGCTCTGCTATCAATGTTGTTAACGAGATTGAAATTCTTTTAAAGGAATACAATTACGAAGGAGTCAAATTCTTTGATAGTACGTTGACATTGAACCGAAATCACATTGAAGCAATTTGCGCCGAGATACGAAAACGTAATCTGAAATTTCCGTGGGAATGTGAGATACGCGTAAACGGGATGACGCGCGATTTGCTACATACCATGCGAGATGCCGGTTGCTACTATGTTGACTTTGGTGTGGAATCAACGAGCCCTTCTGTACTGAAAACCATGCATAAAGGCATAACACTGGATCATGTTGAAAATGTGTTTCGCTGGACTAAGGAACTCGAGATATTCACAAAGGTCTTCTTTACATTTGGACATATTGGCGAGACTCTTGCAGATGCACGGGCCACCGTTGAATTCATGGAAAGGAATGCCAAATATATAAGTGTTGCAGCAACCGGAATTGGTGTGCGAATCTATCCGGGAACAGAAGTAGAGCATTATGCACGCTCATCAAAATACCTGAGAAGTGATTTTTCCTGGTCTACAACATTCATCGATCAAAACGTAGAATCACTCGGGAATGATCCGCTTGTGCCTATTCTTCTTCAGCCGCAGTTTGGTTGGAGAGAATTTCGAAAAATAGAATTCCGTCTTGCCAGATTCTGGTTGAAGAATCCTCACGCTGCGTTAAGTGTGATTTGGAGCCAAATAAAATTAGGAAGAAGCCATGTACTTTTTCGTCTCGTACAACGATTTATTGAAATTCATTTACTGAGACGAACACCACAATAGATTTAATTTTCGCTAGAAATTGCCTTCCTGTAGTTCATTGATTCTCGTTCACTCTTTTTCTACATTGATTTTAGATGGAAGATTGGTTAATCAAAGCAAGAATGAGGATGATGAAGTTATTCTTCATAATGAGTATGTGCTGGCTACTAATAGCAGAGGCACAGCCGCGTATTGAGAGCCAGTTCCGGATTGCGCGCTTGAAATACAGCGGGGGCGGCGATTGGTACAACGATCCTTTAGAAGAAGTGACTCTGCTGAAGTTTGTTCAGCAGAACACGAACATCGATTGCGATCCACGGTACGAGTTTGTCGATCTCTCCAGCGATAAACTCTTTTCATATTCATTCCTGTTCATTACCGGACATGGCAACATTAATTTTTCTGATTATGAAGTGCAGCGGCTCCGCGCATATCTGATGCAAGGCGGATTTCTGTACGCAGACGATGATTACGGAATGGACAAAGCTTTTCGGCGTGAAATGAAAAAAGTGTTTCCAGACCAGGAATTGGTCGAACTGCCATTTAGTTATGGACTCTATCATTGCCATTTCAATTTTCCGAATGGTGTACCAAAGACGCATAAACACGATGGAAAACCGTCGCAAGGATTTGGATTGTTCCAAAAAGGTCGATTAGTCGTCTATTATACGTATGAATCAAATCCAAGCGATGGCTGGGAGGATAATTCAGAAGTGCATGGCGACCCTGAACCTGTGCGGCAAGAAGCATTGCGGTTCGGAACAAACATTGTTGTCTGGGCTCTGACACATTGATGAGAGATGGCAGATTATAGATTTTGGATTGGCGATTTGCGATTGAGAGATTTTGTGATTGGGTGAATAAATTATGCAAGGATATTCTTCCTTAACATTAACAATGTTGTCAGATCGATTGAGGTTGGTTCGAAGCAGACAGAACCGCGTTGATTTGTTTTCGAGCGCTCTCATTTTCCTTACAGGTGTTATCGCAACAGCTATGGTTCTGGCCATTACAGAAATACTGTTTGAATTTTCCCACATTGGACGAACGGCTATTTCGGTACTCTTTGTCTTCTTATTCCTTGGCGTTAGCGGTTGGATGATCGGCCGTCCGTTTCTTCGCCTCATCGGTATGATACCATCAGTCACAGAAGATTCAACAGCGCGCCACATTGGCGCATTCTTTCCTTCCATCCGCGATCGGCTTCTCAATGCACTGCAGCTCGCAAAAAATGTTGCATCCGATTCTACGCTTTATTCAGCGGAGTTGATTGATGAATCGTTGAAAAATTTTGCCGCAGAAATCCAGCCACTCGATTTTACGCAGTCGGTGGACACATCGCGTCTTCCTTTGCATCGCCGCTGGTTAATAATAACTGCCGGTGTTTCGATTCTCGTTGCGTGTATATTCCCGGCGTCTTTCTCTGGTGCAGCATATCGCTTGATTCACTGTACGCGCGAATTCGTGCCTCCACCAAAATATTATTTTGAAGTTTCTCCTGGGAATAAAGAAATCGTTAAAGGTGAAAATGTCGCTGTTCGAGTCAAAGTCATTTCTCTTCTTCCGGCATTTGCTCTGCGATCAACAGACATCACAATCTATCGACAGCAAGAAGGGCAGGAGAATTATGATGAAATGAAAGTGCAGCCGGATTCGAGCGGCGTATACCATACAACATTTCAAACTTTGCGTGCATCAACAGAATATTTTGCGCGAATCGCAGATGCTGAGAGCGAGCGTTATAGATTGATAGTGTTGGATCGGCCATTGATTCGGTCATTCCACGTACGACTCGATTATCCGGCGTACACAAAAATCCCACCAAAAGTAATGGATGAATTTGTCGGTGATGTTACGGCATTGACGGGAACACGCATTGCGGTTTCCGGCGCGGCAAGCAAGTCGTTGAAGGAGGCGTTTATTCAATTTGGAAACAATACAAAACTTTCTTTGATAATACACGGAGAAAAGTTTTCAGCATCATTTTCACTTCTGACAGACAACTCGTATCATATTTCCGTCGTTGACGAAGAAGGATTATCGAATAGTGAACCGGTCCAGTATCAAATTAAAGCCGTACCGGATGAGTATCCCACTATTACTATTGTTGAACCGGGCCGCAACATCGATATTGCCGGCGATCAGTCGCTGAATCTTTTTCTGCAAGCAAAAGATGATTTTGGATTTTCCAGCATGCGTCTGGGGTATCGCTTAATTAGATCACGGTATGAGCAGACGCAAACCGATTACACATTTACTCCAATTATATTTTCCGCTGATGCGGGGGGACAAATCGAATTGCCGTTCACGTGGAATCTGACAAATCTTAATCTTGTGCCGGAAGATGTCGTTGAATATTTTGCGGAAGTGTTCGATAACGATGCCGTAAAAGGGCCGAAGAGTGGACGGAGTAATCTCTATCTTCTCCGTCTTCCATCATTGGACGAGGTTTTTGCAGATGTCGATAAAGAACACGAACATGCGATGGACGATTTGCAACAATCGCTTGAGCAAGCGAAAAAGCTGAAAGACGACGTTGAATCCATCAATCGCGATTTGAAGAAGAACAAAGATCCCGATTGGCAGACGCAGAAGAAAATGGAAGAGATGGCAAAGCAGTACCAGCAGATGCAGAAAAAATTGGATGATGTGCATTCGCGTCTTGAGCAGATGACACAGCAGATGCAGCAGCAAAACGTGCTTTCAAAAGAAACGTTGGAAAAATATCTGGAGCTTCAGCAGTTATTCCAGCAGCTCGATGCAACTGAACTGCAGAAAGCGCTCAAACAATTGCAGCAGCAAATGCCGAATATCAGTAAAGAGCAACTTCAGCAGGCGATGCAGAATATGACATTTTCGGAAGAACAATTCCGCCAAAGCATTGAACGAACGCTGAATCTGCTCAAGCGTATTCAGATTGAGCAGAAAGTGGATGAAGTAAAGAAACGTGCGGAGGAATTGGAAAAGACAGAGAAAGAATTGCAGGAAGAAAGTTCGAAGTCATCTGATAATCCACAAAAGCAGAAGGAGCTGTCGAAGAAACAATCAGATCTTGCGAAGAAAGAGCAGGCGATGGAACGCGAAGCAGCCGACCTCCAGCGGCGCATGGAAGAATTCTTTACCGAAATGCCTGCGGATAAATTGAAGAAGTTGCTCGAGGAGATGCAGAAACAGCAGCTTGATCAGAAGATACAACAAGCATCCCAGCAGATGCAATCAGGAAACATGCAATCGGCACAACAAATGCAAAGTCAAATCGGTCAGCAGTTACAGCAATTCAGCAATCAAATGGAAGAGATGCAGCAGCAGATGCTTCAACAGCAATTGCAATATGTAACGAACGAACTGCGTAAAGTGAGCAGCAACATGCTGGAGCTTTCAAAAGACGAGGAAGCGCTGAAACAACAATCGCAAAATGCACCGCCTAACTCTCCGCAACTTCGGCAAAATGCACAGGATCAACTGCAAGCAAGTCAGGATTTAAACAACGTCATTAAAGGATTGAGCGAACTATCGCAAAAATCTTTTGCAGTGACGCCGGAAATGGGAAAGGCAATTGGCGAAGCGCTTGCACAAATGAACAACGCCATGCGCTCTCTCGAAATACGCAATGGCGCCCAGGCATCGCAAGAGCAGGAGCAAGCAATGGCGGCGCTTAATCGCGCAGCGATGCAAGTGCAAAATGCTTTGCAAGTAATGATGCAGGGCGGAGGTGGAGGCGGCGCCGGGAGTTTGATGCAGCAACTGCAGAGAATGGCGGGTCAGCAGATGTCCATCAACATGCAGACGCAGCAAATGGGAGGGATGTCTCAACGGCAAGCAGCAGAAGCGGCACGTCTGGCACAAGAACAAGGAGCTGTTCGTAAATCTCTTGAAGAATTGAACCGTGAAGCTCAAGAGAGCAGCGAACAGAAAAAATTGCTCGGCGATCTCCGGAAAATTGCGGAAGAGATGAACGAGGTTGTAAGAAATCTTGAACAGAACGACGTGAATCCTGAGACGATAAAAAAGCAGGAACGCATTCTCTCTCGTTTGCTCGATGCATCTAAATCGATGCATGAGCGCGATTACGAGAAAAAGCGCAAAGCGGAAACCGGCACACAAATGAGCCGTCGCAGCCCGGGCGAAATTGATCCGAATTCTTTGGAAGGTAAAAGTCAATTGCGGGAAGAATTGTTGAAGGCATTAGAACAGGGATATTCAAAAGATTATCAAGAACTCATACGAAAATATTTTGAAGAATTGGAAAAAACAAAAAAGTTAGTACATTAGTGGCAGGTTCGCAAGAGAACGGCGGCTATTCATATTTCAATAGAAGGAGAATCCTATGATACAATGGTTTGGGGAAATGTGGAGATTACTTTTAATTACGTTTCTTGGTTTTGCCGGAGGTATGATTGCCGGACTAATGATTTACGGGGGAGATATATTTGTCCCGCAATCTGCAGGATTTGCGTACTATATTATGTTTGGTCTCAGCACGTCATTTATTTTTGCGTTCTACCATGTGCGCGGGCTTTCCAACACTATCACAGCGGCTGTTTCAACCGGAGCAGTTATTTTTGTTATAGCCTCATTCTGGATGCCGGTATTGAATGCTGCCATCTGGTCGTTCGGCGTCAATCTTTCTGTGGTTGTGCTGGCATTTCTTTTTGAACGGAAGCTTGCATATTTCAAACAGTGGAAGTTTATTGTCGTAGGCGTTGTCTATGGTGCTATATTTGTGCTTTTAACATTGTCGGTGGATATTCTTACAAAAGTGGCGGCATTACCCCCCGCACTTTTCCAAAAAAATTATCTCGATGGATTGTGGTTAGGTTTGAGTCTTGGTGTCGGCATCGAAATTGCGGAATCAATTATACACTCCGTCGATCTTCATCGAGAGGCGCAATAAAAAACACATTAAGAAAATATTCAAACACAACTTAATAGCCCGAAATCGAGCCATTGTTAAAAAACGAGAACGGATGTAATAGATATGTGATTTTCTTTATAAGTAGAGACGTTCAATTGAACGTCTCTACACAGAACCGAAAAGCCAGAAGTATTATGAATCTGGTTTTTTTGTTGTTCTGGACTACTTTGGAAATGAGAGATTTGAGGAGAAAATAAATTTCTCATTACTTCATTATGTTCTTCTAATTCTATTACCGTTGCAACACACGAACTTATTGGCTACATTTTTGAAGGAAAAATAACCTGAATTATCTGTGGCTTCCATTCTTTTAAACGATACCGAACTTCAATTTCCTAATTTTACTATCGTTTCTGCGTCTGCGGGATCGGGTAAGACGCACACGCTCACGTTGAAGTTGTTGCAGCTTCTGCTCTCTCTGCGTGTGCCGAACAATCGGTTGAACAATGTGCTGGCGATGACATTCACCAAAAATGCCGCCGCTGAAATGCGCCAGCGAGTTCTGGAGTATCTGAAGAAAGCATACCACGGAAATAAAAATATTCTC
The DNA here is from genome assembly GCA_050015675.1 of Bacteroidota bacterium. Taxonomy (GTDB): domain Bacteria; phylum Bacteroidota; class Ignavibacteria; order UBA10030; family UBA10030; genus Fen-1298. Next base: position 260,121 of record JBEKAY010000001.1, read on the forward strand.
GATCAATTGTGCCCTCTCGTTTCAATGGATGAAGCGAACCTTCGCGCTCGGTGTGGTGAATTGATTGACACGATACTGCAGGATTACTCTGCGTTCCAGGTGCAAACGATAGACAGCTTTATGGCACGGGTGTTTCGCGCTTCAGCGTTGGAGTTTGGTTTTTCACCGACTCTTGAAATTGTACTGAACAACCGCATAATACTTGATGCGGCGTTTGAACAGTTTACCCGTGAGCTTGCAACTGATCCTTCGAAGCTGCAATTGCTCGAAGAACTGACTGATATTCTTGTTGAAAGCCAGAATACTTCTTCACGATATATTTGGAATCCATTTCAAAAACTCTCTGATGAAGTCCGCAATCTATATAACACACTCAGCGCACAATCAAAAGATGTTTTGCTCGCTTCTGAAAACGGCAGGCAGGTGAACACACTGCGCAGGGAAATTCTCGATACGTTTCATCAGCTCTACACACTTGTACGAGACTCCGGTTTGGAGGTAACGAAGAATTTTGAAAATGTCGCTGCAGTTGCTCATGCCGGAGATGTGGATAAGCTGATAGAATTGAAGAGTATCCATAAACCGGTGAAAGCCGGAAAATCGAAAACTGAAAAAGAAAAAACGGAAGAATGGAATACACGTTTTGCACCGCTGCAGGAAAAGTTCAACTCGCTTGCAGTAGAATATGTTGTACATCAGGCATATCACTATTATCTTCCGTACGTCGAAGCGCATAAGTTGTTTCGGGACACAATCGAACAGATTATGCGGCGCAACGGTCAGGTGATTCTTTCCGATGTCAATCGTACACTTCTTCATTACATTTCGGAGGAAATTGTACCGCAAGTATATTTTTATTTGGGCGATGCCATCTTCCATTATCTCATTGACGAATTTCAGGACACTGCGCCTGTGCAATGGGAAACACTAATGCCGCTATTTGCCGAAGCGCTTTCGAAGCAGGGAAGTCTGTTTGTTGTCGGAGATACCAAACAATCCATTTACGCTTTCCGTTATGCCGATTGGCGCATTATGAAGAGCGTAATGGATAGCAATATCTTTCCGTCTGCTCCGTCGATTGTAAAGGAATTAGAAACAAATTACCGGAGCTTCGAACGAATTCTCGATTTCAGCAAGACAATATTCAAAGAGATTGTACCAAAAAAAGTGGAAGGAGAAGCACATCGCGCCAGCGGGTTGTCAACATTCAAACAAGAGGTAGAAGAAAAGAATAAAAAGAAAGGATACGTTGAAATTGTTTCGTTTGAAAAAGACGAAGATCAAGCACAGGAGCGTGCAAAGATTTTGGAAATTGTCAACGATTGTCACATGCGCGGATACCAGTATGGCGATATCACAATCCTAACACCGAAGAATGATCTTGTCGTTGCGATCAGTGGATGGCTCAATAAAGAACATATTCCGTTTATTTCGCACAGCAGCCTCGACATTCGCGGGCGTGCAATCACTGGTGATATCATAGCACTGCTTCATTTCTTAGATTCACCAATTGACGATCTTGCATTTGCAACCGTTGTATTGAGCGGTACATTTTACCGCACACTTGCCGCTGATAATGTGAAGTTGACGCAAGAGGAACTTCATTCGTTCCTTCATCAGGCGCGAAGAGCAGAACATCCGTCGCCGCTGTATGCTTCGTTCCGCCTGCGTTATGCCGATATCTGGCAGAAATACTTTGATGAACTTTTCACAGTCGTCGGTTACCTGCCGATGTACGATCTTCTGTCAGAAATCTATAAACAATTTCGTTTGTTCGAGATTGCGCCCGAAGAAGAAGGCGCGCTCGCAAAGCTGTTGGATGTGATGAAGAATTTTGAAGAGACCGGACAGAATAATCTAAAAGATTTTCTTGCCTTTGCTGATGATGAAGCGGATGATACGGATTGGAATATCGCAGTGCCCCGCGGTGAAGATGCAGTTTCGGTGATGACAATTCACAAAGCGAAAGGATTAGACAACCGCGTTGTCATCGTTTTACTTGTAGATTCTAAATTGCGATCCGATAATTTATTTGTCGAAGAAAATGCCGACGGTGTCCGGTTAGTGCATATTACTCAAAAGAATGCAGCGTTTGATGACGCGCTTCAGGAATTATACAATCAATACCGTTTCGAACGAGCGGTAGATGATCTCAATAAATTGTATGTGGCATTTACGCGAGCAAAAGAAGAAATGTATGTGATCAGCGTAAAGACCGAATACGCTGATGAACCGTCGAAATTCCTGCCCTCTTCCGGCTACGAACCGTCGGTAAAGCCGGAAGTAGAAAAGCAGGAACAATCAATCGAGCTGGTCGTGCCTCTGTATCATTCGTCGGTGCGAATACCCGTAAGTAATGTTTCATCGGAGAAGCTGGCGCTGTATGAACGCCGCCGTGGCGATATTATTCACGAAGTATTATCGCACGTGGAATTCGCAGGTGCGGATGTTGAGATGCTTATCTCGTCATCGATAAAGAATACTGCGGGAAGCTGGATGCAACCTGCTGATGAAGCGCATATCAAATCGTCAATACTTGAATTTCTGCGTTTGCCGGAAATTGCACCATTCTTTGCTCATCGTGAAGGTAGAAAAATATTGAATGAGCAAGAATTTGTTCATCCGGATGGACGGCTGTTCCGTATGGATCGGATTATTGTTGATGCGGACGCAGTGATGGTGCTCGATTTCAAAACGGGAGACGATAAAGAAGCATATACCGATCAACTCCAAGGATATGTGGATATCCTCGATAATTATTTTAATGGCGTTACTTCTGAAAATTCTAATAGCAGCACGGAACCTCATTCTAACCTTCCCCTAAAAGAGGAAGGAATAATATCTCTCCCCCTCTTAGGGGGAGATGAAAGAGGAGGTTTAAAACACACGAGGTTGTTTCCTGGCACTCGTTACACCATCCGCGGTGCGTTGGCTTTTGTGGACCGAAAAAAATTGAGGTTGATTGCATGAGCGAACGCATCGTCCTCGGTCCAACCGAACATCTTATTGAAACTGTTGCCTCTCATCTGGAGTCACAGGGAAGAGATTTCTCAACGAGTGCAATTGTTTTCTCGGGAAAACGCCCCGCGCATTTCTTGCGCAAAGAACTTGCTTCTCGTGTTGGCGGCAGTATTATTCCTCCAAAAATATTTTCCGTGGATGAGTTTATTCTTTCGCTGTATCAGCATCTCCATCCGGAGCCCGTTCACGATCTGGAACCGATTGATGCAGTCGCTTTACTTCATCTCGTGCATAGCGAATTAACGGAACGATTGGGCGGCGACTACTTCGCATCGCTCGATGCATTCATTCCAATTGGATTGAAGCTGTTTGGTGAATTGGAAGAGCTCCGGCTGGCTCATCTTTCTGAACGAACATTGAAAGAAGTACTGTCAACGCTCACGTATAACCGGCTTTTCTCTCTTACAGAGTATTATACAAAGTTCTATGCACTCGCTGCAGAAAAAGGATTTACATCGCGTGCGGTTCGTTATGTGGAAGTTGCCGAACATATCGGCGAATTGGATCTCAGTAGCTACACGCAGATTGTTGTGGCGGGATTATTCAAGCTGACTCATGCTGAACAAATTATTTTTGATGATTTGGAAAAGCGGTCGAACACGCTGTTTGTGTTTCAAACGGATAAGATTAAGGAAGGAACACCGGAACCGGAGATTCATTTCTACAAAGCGTCCGATACCCACGGACAAGTCTTTGCACTTTCGGCGCTTATCAAGAAACAATTGGATAAGAACCAACAGCTCGATGAACGCTCGGTGATTGTTCTGCCAACTGCTGATGCGCTCTTTCCTGTTGTGCATCAAACGCTTTCGCTGATGCCGCAAGAACACTACAACATTGCGCTTGAATATCCGATGGCGCGCACACCGATTTACGGTTTTCTTCATAACCTCATGGAATTGGCATGCACGAAACAAGGAGGGAGGTACTCAACGGCACAGTATATAAAATTTATTCTGCATCCGTACACTAAAAACATCCGCTTGGATCAGCGCACAGATGTTACGCGCATACTTTTCCATGCAATTGAATCTATGCTGACGAACAATAAATCTAAAATTCTGTTAACACTAGAAGAGATAGAGCAGTCGGATGAAATCTTTTCGAATGTCGCATTTGCAATTTCAGAATCCGACAACAAAATTACACCGGACCAGTTGAAAGAACATCTTCACACTATACATTCTTGTACCATCCACGCACTTGAAAATATTACCTCAGTCAAAGGATTCGCGCACAATGTTATTGAAGTCCTCACGTACATATACGAGCAAAGCACCGCACGCATGCATCCGTTGTTTCGCCCTTATGCAGAAGCGCTGTTGAAAGTGTTTCTGCACCTCGAACAATCATTTGCCGGTCGTGCATCGTTTCGGGATGCCTCAGGGTATTTCAACTTCCTTCAGCAATATGTAGCTCTTCAAGATGTTCCGTTCTCCGGCACACCGCTTCGGGGTTTGCAAGTGCTCGGTTTATTAGAAACACGCAGTCTGCACTTTGATGACGTATATCTTTTGAATATGAATGATGACGTGCTGCCCGGCGGCATCGGCATTGATATGCTTTTACCGCAGAAACTGCGTGAAAAATTAGGATTGGAAACACGGCACGATCGGGATAAATTGAGCGAGTATTATTTTCACCTACTTGTGCGCGGAGCAAAGCGCGTCCATCTCTTTTATTCGGAATCTAGTGAGAGCGATAAGAGCCGATTCGTTGAGCAATTACTGTGGGAGCGCCAGAAGCGCGATGGTTCACATTCATCCGATAATTATGTTCAGACGGTGCGTTATCAAGTAAAACTTGCCAATGAAGCTGTTCCGTCAATTCCTAAATCGAATGATGTGCTTGCAATTATACGCGGATTCACGTACAGCGCGAGCGCATTAGATACGTATCTACAATGTCCGATTAAGTTTTACTATCGATACATCATGCGATTGAAAGAGAAGGAAGAAGCAACGGAAGATATTGATAGTCAAGAGATCGGCAAGTTTGTCCATGAAGTGCTGGACAAATTCTACGAACCTCTTTTGGGAAAAAAAATAGAAACACACGATTTGTTACCTGAACGGATGAAACAATTGGTAGATGAATTGTTCGCACAGAAATTCGCAGAGGAACCGGCAGGAGCCGCATATTTACTGAAGCGTCAAATTCAGCGGCAATTAGAAACATTGCTTAAAGAATACCAACAACCGATAGCAGAAGAGAGTGAAATAATTATCAAGGGACTTGAGGAAAAGATTTGCATTAATGCATTAGGAGCAAAATTTGAAGGACGTCTTGATCGAATCGAGCAACGCGACAATATGATTTTTATTCTCGATTATAAAACCGGGCCAAAGCCAAACAAACCGCCGATTAATTTCGGTAAACTAAATCTTAATACGAATGAACGAGAAAGCTGGAGCGAAGCGGTTACATCTCTGCAACTGCCGATGTATCTGTTGGTGTACAGTGTTCAGACGAAAATTGCAGTAGAACAAATCATTCCTGTGTACCTTTACCTTGGAAAAATCCGGCTCAGCAAGGAATGCGAAGTGCCTTTTGTGGAAGACGCGGAGGAACGTGTGGGCTGCTTTGAGCAAATCAAACAGTTCATCGAGCTTTTACTAAAAGAGATAAACGATGCTGCGATTCCTTTCTCGCCGCCAGTCGATCTCAACCAGACTTGTCCGCACTGTCCTTATACCGGCCTCTGCGGCACAACGTGGGTGCAAGGATGGAAAGTATAGAAAAGAAAATTGATGCGTTGGTGAATGAACTATACAAGCTTACAGTAGAAGAAATTAGAATTGCAAAAGGAAAATAAACCACTCCTCTCCTTTTAGGAGAGGGATTGGGTGAGGTTCCAAAAGTAGTGCCAACTAAAGAACCCCCTATCGTCCCCCTATGAGGGGGGCATATGATCTTCGAAGTGAATCAGTGAAGAATAAATCTGGGGACCTGCCGCACCTTAGCACCGGAACAAAAGATCTACTTAGAACGTTTGTACTACTATGAAGCAGCAATCATTAACATGCAGGACAATATTTCTTGCTTCAATCATACTCCATTAAACTCATGGAGGGAACGAGACATCTAATGAGTAGACAATAAATTTGGAGGTAATATGAAACACAAATTCGTTATACTCGCTTTCATTGTGATGGCATTTGGCTTTGCTGGATGTGCAGCAGAGCAATATTCACAAACCCGGAAGGAACATTCAATGAAAGTAGATTCGCTTCGGATGATGAAAGTAGAGGATGTGATCGCTTTATCAAAAGCCGGAGTGAGCGACAGTCTCATCATCGGAATGATGGATGCAACAGATTCGTGGTTCCATTTAAAGACTCAAGATGTTATCGATCTCAGAAACGATGGTGTGAGCGAGAGAGTGATCGCGGCAATGATGCAGCCGCCGCCTCCGCCGTCCGGCAAAACGGGTGATTCGAATATGGTACGATATTATGCGTATCCTTCGCTTTTCTGGTACGATGGATTTTATCCATATTGGTATTATCCGACATTCTCCTTACGGATGGGATATCATTTTGGGTCTTTCCATCGTGGGCGGTTCCATTGAACCATATCTCAGGTATGTGAGATTAATAGACCCCAACATTTGAGGTGAATGAACTGGAGTGAGTAGAGGGTTGCGGCCCTCGACTCACTCTGGCGACATCCACAAAGATTGATTACCACTCTTCCGAGATTAAAGTCCATCATCGCTTTACTTTGTTAAATAGGTGATTTATTTTGGAGCAGGAACAAAATAAATGAATGGAATGTTAGTAATACTATGAAACGACAATTGTTAGCAGGCTGGTTATTTTTTCTTGCTTCCATTTTCACACTTCCTTCCGTCTCACAAAATAAATACACCTTGAGCGGAACCATCAGGAATGGAGAAACCGGCGAGGCACTCATTGGTGCAATGCTGGTGGTAAAAGAACTTCCCGGCACCGGAGTTACCTCGAACGCGTATGGATTTTATTCATTAACATTTCCAAAAGGATCCTACACCATTCTTATCCAGTATCTCGGATTTACGACCCGAAAAGATACACTCCATTTCTATCACGATCGATTGATCAATTTTGACCTCACACCAGAAGCGATCGAAGTCGGTGAAGTTGTCGTATCAGGTGAGAGAACAAATACAAACGTTACTTCCACTGAAGTCGCAGTTAACAAATTGGAGGTAAAGGAAATTCAGTCTATTCCGGTGTTGCTGGGTGAAAAAGATATTTTAAAAACGATTCAATTGCTGCCCGGTGTGAAATCTGCCGGAGAAGGAAGTACGGGATTCTACGCGCGGGGCGGAGGAACAGATCAGAATTTGATCGTCCTAGACGAAGCGCCGATCTACAATTCTTCTCACCTTCTCGGGTTTCTCTCAGTCTTTAACTCCGATGCAATCAAGGATGTGAAAGTTATCACGGGCGGCATTCCGGCAGAATATGGCGGCCGACTCTCTTCGGTACTGGACATTCGTACAAACGATGGTAACAACAAAGAATTTGGAGGTTCAGGCGGCATTGGATTGCTGGCATCACGTCTGACTTTAGAAGGACCTATTGTGGCGGATCAGGGATCGTTCATCATCTCTGGAAGGCGAACATATGCAGATCTTTTCTTTAAACTCTCCAGCGACACCACTATCAACCGAGCCAGTTTGTATTTCTACGATCTTAATATGAAAGCGAATTATACCTTAGGTGACAAGGATCGATTGTTCCTTTCGGGTTATTTCGGGCGAGACAATTTTAACTATCCCAATGTCTTCGGCTTTAACTGGGGAAACACGACCGGCACTCTTCGATGGAATCATATTTTCGGCGACCACCTGTTTTCCAATACATCATTCATCTTGAGTGATTATGAATACAGCAATAACATTGGAGTAGGCACCAGTCAATTCGATATTACTTCCGGCATTAAGGATCTGAACTTCAAAATGGATTTTCAGTATTTCACAAATACTCAAAGCACGCTAAAATTTGGTGTTAACTCTATCTACCATACATTCCTGCCTGGAACGGTTACGGCAGGATCGACCAGCTTTACAAATAGCTTGACGATCGAAAACAGATTTGCTCTAGAAAACGCTGCCTATTTTTCTCATGAACTCGATATTGTCAATGGGGTCAAACTTAATTACGGATTGAGATTTTCTGCATTCAGTTTATTGGGCCCAGGTCATATCTATTCCTATGATGAAAGCGGGGTTGTTGTCGACACGGCGACGTATCATTCAGGTGACGTGATTAAAACATATACGAATCTTGAGCCGCGCATCTCTGCGAATGTTCTCTTGGATGAAACGAGTTCCATCAAAGCTTCCTACACACGAACAACACAGTATCTTCACCTTTTGTCGAACTCCACAACTTCGAATCCGAGTGATCTGTGGGTTCCAAGCAGCAATAATGTCAAACCACAATTAGCCGATCAGTACGATATAGGATACTTTAGAAATTTTAATGATAACCAGTTTGAAGCTTCCTTTGAGCTCTATTATAAAAACATGCAGAACCTGATCGATTATAAAAATGGTGCCGATATTCTGTTGAACCAAAATGTCGAAGCGCTTCTTCTCTATGGAAAAGGACGGAGTTACGGAGCGGAATTGCTTATGAGAAAAAAGTACGGTCAGGTTACTGGCTGGGTAGGATATACATTATCCAAGACAGAAGAACAATTTGATCAGATCAATAATGGACAAGCATTTCCCGCGCGGCAGGACCGAACACATGATATTTCAGTAGTTGCAATCTATGACTATTCTAGTACATGGAATTTTTCAGCAACATGGGTGTATAATACTGGAAATGCCGTGACATTTCCAAGTGGTGGATACTGGTTACAGGCAGAGAATCGGTGGATTCCATTGTATACCGAGAGAAATGGGTATCGAATGCCTGCCTATCATCGTCTGGATTTATCTGCTACATGGAAACTGGGACCAAGATCCAATTTGAACTTCTCATTATACAACGCTTATGATAGAATGAATGCCTACTCCATCAACTTTAGACAGGATCCAAATAATCCAAGCAAAACAGAGGCAGTGCAGACAACCTTTTTCCCGATCATACCATCGGTGACGTATAATTTTAATTTTTAACGGTTAAGGAATTTATGAAAACAAAAAGAGATTTTATTCTTCGAGTAATATTGTTAATGACACTTGTTTTCATTATTTGGCTTTTATCCGGGTGTCAACAAGTCGTCTCCATTGATCTGAACACAGCAAATCCGCGTGTTGTAGTCGAAGGCAACATCAAGGATCAACCCGGCCCATATTCAGTTTTCTTGAGTATGACGGGGAGTTACTTTGATACAACTTTGGTCGATCCGCCCATCTCACATGCACAAGTGGTAATAACAGATGATGCGGGAAATCGCGACACGTTGAAAGAGGTGATCAGCGGTACCTATCAATCGTCCAAATTGATGGGTGTCCCCGGAAGAACCTATACACTTTCTGTGATTGCTAACGGAAAGGATTACATGGCGGTAACTTCCATGCCCTCGAAGGTTTATATCGATTCTCTCTATGCGTTGCCAAGACACAGTTTGGGCGGAGAATCCGGGTATGATATCTACGTATTATTCAAAGACCCACCGGCGTTAGGCAACTATTATCGAATAAATGCTCATTCAAGTGCCGTGATACCAGCAGATTCAATTGATGGACAGCGGTATCGCCTGTTCACTGATAAATTGACCAATGGCAACGAGATGACAGAAAGAATCCGTGCCGGAAGAAATGTAAATCCTGGTGATACGATAACGATAGAATTATGTTCGATTGATAAGGCAAGCTATGATTATTTCCACACCCTCAGTGATATTCTCTCTTCCGATCGGAGTCCGACATCTCTGTCACCTGCAAACCCTAATTCGAACATTAGTGGCGACGCGCTCGGATACTTTTCAGCTTATACGGTTGACACAAAGAAGATCATTATTCCATAGATATTAGAGAGACAGGCGTTCTTGCGATTGAGATTGTGGAATAGAAAAAAGAAATATAAAGGTGCACTAATTCTATTTCAAACCGTACTTTTTTAGATGCAAGTACGCAAGATAAGCAACGCCACCCATTTCGATCGATCCCAGAATTGTCCTCAACGTCCGATATTCCTCCTGCTTTGTCAGTTCTTGTTTCCAGGCGGATTGAAGATCGATTTTTGTTTTATACGTCCAAGAAAAAGGCGGCATTGGAACAGTAAGTGATTGGTGGAGGAAATCGGAAAAGTTCACTTGTGTATCTCCGTATGAATGAGGAATTATAAGTGCGGGTTTAACAAGAAATAATTCCGGATCATAAAAACGCGATCTTTTTATTGAAGTGTCTTGCTGTTGCACACTTTTCTGTTCTTGTCCATTGGCTGGATGTATGAACGTAAAAATAAGAAATATGATACCGGATAATTTCGCGCCGATATTAAACGATTGCTTAGAGTTGGAATTATTTTTTATAAGGTTCATACAAATATCCTTACTCTAAATTTGATTCATCCAAATCAAACGTATCCACATCTACTACACGATTGTTTTTCGGAATTCCAACAGCTCAACAGGTACACCATTGTCGAGGATCATGGCAACTTTCACTCCCTCTGACGGTGAACTCACTTCACTCAACAGAGCATGACCGACAAGTGCGGCATCGAGATCGTCCACTTCAAAGGCGATGTGTGGTACTGTTTTGATGAATTCGGAGATCTGACAGTCTGGCTCGAAGCGCATCCACTCGACACCATAAGGACTCGTGTCAAAGCCTGACACATACATTTTTAGATGAGGCAGGTAACGCTCACCTGGACGCGAAATCGAAGTAGGAATGCCTAAGTGGTGATATCGCCAGCCTAATTTGGCAACAGCAAATGGTGGTTCGTCATCCTGACGTTTTTGTTGCATAAGGTTTCCTGATAACTGATGTTACACATCGATTAATTTTTATTAAAGGATTTATAGTTCCTTATATGGTTGTCCACCTCCCTGCCGTCCCTAGAATGAGATATTGCATATTGAAAAGTATCATACTTCGGGACGGTTTCCCCTCCTCAAACGAGGAGGGGAGAAAGGCCTGCCTGCCGGTAGGCAGGGGTGGTGTACTTTATTCCATTACATATGTTTATCAGTATAAAAGATGGTTTTGTGTAACATCAGCTGATAATATTATTATTGGTTGCCTAACGGACCGAAACTCATGCCGAAGTGATTTCTTCGGGGAAGCGACTGGTCATGCCGCCACTCCTCTCAGCAGACTCGACACAATCTGATACACGCCAAGCATCGCGAGCGTTACTGCTGATATAAGAATAAGTGGCCGCCTGCCGCCTGATCCCAGAAAGCGCGTTGTTCCGAAAAGGAAAATAGTACAAGCTAAAACAATGACCATCGTTGTGTAAAAGGCGATGATGAGCGCTACTGCGCTCGTAGGACTTTGATGCCATGCTGCCAGGACAGCAGGTCCTAGAACCAAACTCCAGCCGAGATAGGGGTTGGGATTGAGGAGATTGATTGTGGACGCTTGAACAAGCGTCCGTGGCACCGAGTCGTTGATGTTTGACTCTGTCGTGATCTGTTGTCTCCATTGTCTGTAACTTGCCCAGGCCAAATAGATCAGAAAAATACCACCTGCTGCTTGTAGAATTCTGTTCACTGTTTCAGGGATGCGATTGAGTACAAGCAAAGCGAGAAGTGCGATAGGCCCATCACTGAGAAGTGGGGCGAAAGAGGCAGGCAGTGTGCGTCGCCACCCTTTCTGCACAACGCTGGATAGAAGAAATGCTTGCAATGGACCTGGCTGAATAGCAGCAGCGAAAGCGAAACCGCATCCAATGAGGAGATATTCAAACATTCTTTTTAGTCCTTCTTGTTAACATTCGTATCGAGCGGCCTATTCCGTTAGGCTGCATTGTTACGTCAGGATTAGTTGTTGGCTAGCCAGCGTTCTATTTTATAAGATAAGAACCTAAAGTTATGAGTGCCAAAAGAATAGCCAGACCTGAAACAATTAATGCAATCACAATTCTGTCAGAGATAACTTTCATTCCAAGTGATATGTCATTAAGTTGTTCAGCAATTCTTTGAACTAATTCTGCTTGTTCAACTTCGTTTCTTTCCAAATCAGATATTCTCTTTGCAAGTTCCTTTAATGAAATCGAAGGATTTCTTGCTGTGTTCTTAATGTCTTCTTTTTCATGAGGAAACCAACGCTTCTGGACGCTATCGTAAATATTCCCGGCTGCTTCTACTATGCTTGGACCATATTTTAAAATTTTATCCCACGGGATTTTTGATACTATTTGTCCGGCACTCATATAAAATCTCCTGTAATAATTTAAAGATTGTGCTTGTTTAACGGATGGCAACTGCACAAACAAATTAACTATTAATCGAACTCCTTACGAGGCTTGGATTGTTCCAGTCCAACCTTGCCAATTATGATATCTGCTTTGAAATAATTTTCACCTCTTATTGGTGCACCTGATAACCGTCGGAGCATAGCAAGTTGACCAACATGCGTGAAAGCATCGGCAATCGGTCCTTGAAACAATTTATCTAATGGGCATGCGATTGGTGCATTGCTTGCTAAGTATGTATCGAACTTCTGCAAAGAATCACAGAAGCGGACAACCTCACGAATCCAATCCTGAGGATGCGAATCATGCCAAATCTCCTCGCCTTTCGACATTGAAAGCGCCCAATCAAAAAGGTCGCCCATATGAGCAAGGATTTCAACAGGTGTTCGTGATTTTGCATCCAAGCGAAAGGATGCAAAAGTATCAGGAGTAGCACCACGGAGAGTTTTCGTTGCTCGATAAGCCAAGCTGGCAACAATGTGCCGAAACATTTCACGGTTGGGTCCAGAATTCGATGTCATAATATAATCCTCTATAATGCAGCCGCTAATTAGGCAGCGTTATGTAAAAATACTTCTACTTTGTCTTCGGTTCAGCTTCTGTAACCTTTTTGAAAATTATTTTATGCAAAGCCCATTTTCCACAAGTCGAACACTTTTCATAGGTGTGAGTGAATAGTTGCACTCTAAATTTTGTGAATTGAGTTTCATATTCTGTGTTGCAGGATAAACATCTGACAGTCTTCAGACTTATCATATCATCCTCCTTCAATAAGTTCGATCCTTTAATGAAGTCTTTATGAGCCGCCTAACGGTTGGTGGGTGCTCATCTCGCCCTCCGCCAAAGAGCTGGTCGTCAGACTGCGACGGATTCATCGAGCGGACAAGTAAGATGTTGCAAGGATAAATTCCAGATTGTCATTCAAATAATTTTCTTCTCGAACTGTTTCCCAGTAGAGCAACTCTCAATTTGACCATCAGAACTCTATACTTATTATTAATGAAGCAGCAGCATCTTCTTCGTTTCAACAAACCGCTTATTAGGATCCCCTGCCTTGCCAAATAAGTGAGTGCCGTGTTACCATTGGACGAAAGATACCGGGCATTGTCCCGACTTGTTGGGATATTTTAGTTTTTAGTGGTTGCATTTCCTCTCACATAACTTGCGACAAGGAGAAAAGAAAAATCATAAGTTCAAAGCAATAGTATAATAATTATACCTCAATCTTTTTTCCTTTCGTTTCGGGAAATACCCAGATCCATGCGCCGGTCAGCAATGCAAAAAGGGCGGCGAGCGAGATGCCGCCTCCGAGCCCGTACTTCTCGGCAATCACTGCAATGATCACGGGTGTGAAAAACTGCACGCCGCGTGCAAGGTTAAACGCCGAGCCCATTGCCGTGTTGCGAATTGAAGTAGGAAACAGCTCGGAAAAGAGCGGGCCGTATCCGCTGAACATACCCGTCCCATAACCGACGAGAAACATGAAAGCCAATGCAAGCGAAGGAAAAACGACAACGACGTCCCACATCAATGTGATCATGATTAAGCCGATCGCCATGATGCAGGAATAGATCGAATATGCCGGCCTCCTACCAAGCGTGTCTGCCGCATAGCCGAAAGTGAGATATCCGATCAGCCCGCCTGCTTGTGCTACCAACATCCACACAGCCGATTTTGCAATCGTGAATTGCCTCTGCTGTTGGAGATATCCGGGCAGCCAGCTGTATGTGAACCAATATGCCGACATATCAAAGATTGCAAGAATAAGAGCTTTTGAGAATATGACTCTATGTTTGGGAGAGAACAACTGTAAGAATTTGCTCCGTCGTTCGGCGGCAACTGTTTCCACGGAACATGCACCTTCTGTGCTCAATCGTTTTCGTTCAAGCCATATATCGGATTCAGGGAGTCTCTTTCGGATGAAAACGACGAGCAGGGCGGGAAGGACGGAGAGAAAGAAACATAACCGCCATCCGATCTCTGGTGCAATAAATCCACCGACGAGCGATGCAAGCACAATACCGAACGGAGCGCCGGTTTGCATCACGGCGCCATATCTCCCGCGTACCTTGGGCGGAAAGGATTCACCTACATATGTCTGGCCGGTTGCCCACTCGCCGCCGACACCGAGGCCGGTAATGATTCTAAAGAGCAACAGTACTTCGAGCGATGAAGCTAACCCGCATAGGAATGTTCCAACGCTGTACGTGAGTATAGTCCATTGCAGTACGCTCTTCCGGCCGAAGCGGTCAGAGAGAATACCGAAAATTACTCCGCCGATCGCAGTCGCGGCAAGAGATGCGCCAAGTACATACGAAAGCCCGACATTCGAGAGATGAAGCTCCTTGCCGATTGGAATGAGGAGGAATGAGAACAGAATGAGGTCATAGAAATCAAATACCCATCCTGCCCAGCTCATGAGAAGGATTTCGTAATGTTGTTTTACTGGTTTTTCGTATTCACTCAGGAGTGGCATGGTGATTCTGTTCTATTGTGAGTTCGTCTTGTTTTTACTGATAATGTCATAGGGAATTTTTGAATCAGCATAAACTTGCCACAAATGAATTTTTCCATTCTTGGTGATTGCTTTCCACGAAGCGGGCAGGTGCCAATAATTTTCCTTTCTATCGCTCAGCCCTTGAAAAGTACCGCTTGCAAAACCAAATGCGGCGATGGTATCTCCATTGAGAAATATTTCTGTGATTTCGATTTTATAGTCGGGAAACAATTGAAAGTATCCGATCCATCCCGCCCTCATTTTTTCTTTACCTGCAACTTCGTTGCCGTGAGAATCAATGAATGTATGATCGTCTGTCATAAGTGCACAGATCTTGTCAACGTTGTGTTCGTTGATTGCCTCAACAAAGTTATGGATAATCTGCTCAGTCATTTTTATTTACACAATAACCGTATAATAAAAAGCGGGCACTTATTCCGTCTGTTAGTGAGCGCCGAAAGCGCCATCCCGCCACTTTAGATTAAATATTGATAGCGGGACTTGCCTGCCCCGCTGCTTTTTAGCGGGGAGCGCCTCGTTAGACGGCACTAAATAATATTTTGATTTATCCAAGATCAAAATTTGGATCTTTCATACGGCAAGATATTTGATAACGTAAAACACTACCTTGAATCGAATGGATTCTATGTGTCTGAGAGTCGATCTCTTTTGATTCAAGTGAAATACCTTTGTCCTCAAGAACCCTTATGATAGCTTCCACACGACAATTCAAATAAACAATTGTTGTAATTAATGCTTCGATTTCCGGAGAATATTTGTTCATATTAAATTACCTCTTGATAAATTGAGCAGTGCCGCCTAACGGATGGGCGCTAAGTCCGTTCCATTACCATTGCAATGGAACGCGATCGCGATCCTGCTGAGTAGGATCGGACTGCGATGATGAAAACTTTCAACTTGTACCAAACGGAACAAGTTCATTGTACTAACTTTCAATCTAAAACTAAACCTCTAAACGCCATGAATTTTGCAGTGACCTCATTCCGTCTGTCAGTGAGCGCCGAAAGCGCCATCCCGCCACGTTAGATTAAATATTGATAGCGGGACTTGCCTGCCCCGCTGCTTTTTAGCGGGGAGCGCGCTTGGTTAGGCCATAGCGAGCAAACTATTTGTGATCCTGATGATTTATAATTTCAGGAGCCTGAATTCGTTTCTTTCGATATACATAAATCATTGCTACAAACGAGGGTATCAAAGCAACAATAGTCATAATCAACATTTGATTTATAGCGAGATAAACGGCCGCTAAAAAACGCTAGAGAACCCAAATATTTGATTATGCGAGTTGCATTAAAACTAGAATCCATGGCATACTTTCCTTGATTGGTGACGTATGAATATATTCGTTATTACCAACGCTGCGCCCTAACGGATTGGCTCAGCGGCGGGGGGCGGGCGGGGCTCTTCGCATTACCGCGCCATTTCTGGCAAACCGCGCCTGATTCAAGCGGCATAGCCGCTGTCCGCTGCAAGCCGATGTTAGGCGCTGATTTTTAATTTAGGCCTGATCTTCGCCAACAATCCCTTCTCTGCTGGAAACTTTTTCAATTTCCTGTACGTATTTGAATACTTCAACAATCTCGTCTCGGAGAGTCTCATAGCTAGGAAGTCGACGTTGTCCTCGATGTACAATAGTATTGCGAGTATTGTAGAGATCTTCGATCTTCGTCCAATCAATAGAACTAACTTGTGCTCCTCCAGCAAACTGGCTATAAATAACTCGTGCTAAAGTTACCGTGCTTAATTCCCGAGAAATAGCTTCTAGTGTAGATCCTTGTTCAAGTCCTTTAAGCCGTTCTTCAAGAAGTTTTCTCAAGGCATTTTTGGCAGATGACTCAAGAGCAATAATCGCATGGATAATAGCTGAACGCGTACGATCATGCGATAGTTCTACTAAAGCCGTGGACACCATTTCGTCCGCGAATGTCTGTGGAATTACGGGTCTTGGACTGTTTATTGCTGATAAATCATTTTCCTCGACCATCCTCAAAAGAACATACCCAAAATGGATTTGCTTAGAATATTTGTGATCCCTCTCCCATCCTTCAGGCAGAAACTCATCGTTAGCTTTGATTGCATAGCACTGCCCTCTATCAATAGAGAAATAGGTCACATATGACCAAGTTGCAATATCTTGTTGGGGCGGCAACAACCAGTATTGCAGAAAGGAACGTCTCATGTTGTCAATGAATTGGCAAGATTGCTTATACCCTTCTGAGAGTATCTTGTGAACAAGTAGTTTAATTTCTGGATCTTCATCCCCTTTATCAATGGCGCTTTCTAGTAAGGTTTTAGTCTTTTCAACATCTTGCTTCCACTCTGCATACACATCTACAGGAACATTGTTCCCGAGGCTGGAACTACCTGGTGGAGACTGTCTAGTTATAGCTAGCAGACTACGTATTGGCGCATTTTCACTCACATTAAGCAGAGGATCTACCACTTTAAAGAATAAGGTCAATCCTTCAAGTTCAACTGTTCGAAGGGTAGGATTCTTGCTGGCGCAATCGTTGCTGATCCATATTCCACGCGGGCCATCGTCAATCCCATCGCGGAGCGTTGCCACATGAAACATAGGACCTGCTACACGCCCATCAGCATACACAAAAACCGGCTTGTGTGGCTTTACAAGATGCATTTATTTTCTCCGAGAGATAGTTGAAGCGCCTAGCTACTAATTAGATAGACTTTGTTTACCTTTTGCACTTCATATGTATGACTTGTCACCAAAAGATGTAACTGTTTTTCTTTGTATTACTTTTTAGAAATGTTGTGGCTTTGTTATAACTCCCGCACCCCCGAACTCAACCACTCGGTACTAATCTACATCAGTCCGTCGACTTTGTCAAGAAATAATAAATACGAGTTTACCCATTCTACAGGTGAACGGGAAGATATTGTTCCAAGTGATGCCAGGAGTTCCCTCCTGACACTTTAAGAAGATATTAAGTCCTGCACCTAATGGAACCTTCCTAAGAAGTAAAAACACAAAACGGCGCCGTGTTGACGCCGTTTGCTGTGTTCATAAACATATGTTACATACTGTATCCCCTTACTTGATCAATATCATTTTGTTGGTTTGTGAGAATGATTTCCCATCCCGCGTTATCACATTGATGCGATAGAAATAGATGCCGCTAGTAAATTTGGATCCGTCAAATGGCACCGTAAACTGTCCGGCAGGCTTTTCCTCGTTTACCAACGTTGTCATAGTCCTTCCCATTACATCATAAATTTCTAATCGAACTGTACCTTCATTTGGAATCTGATAAGTAATCTTCGTCGATGGATTGAAAGGGTTTGGATAGTTCTGCGAAAGAGCGAACACAGATGGTTTTGCGGAAAATGACTCTTGGACATCTGTCGCAGCACCGAAACTAAGGTCATCAATCTTGAACGTTGATCCTACATTAGGTGTTGCAGGAGATTCGATACTCATTTCGATATAAGCATCATCCGGCACATCTGACGTAATATATATTATGGGTGAAGTGAACTGAGCAAAGCTTGATGTAACTGCCCCAGTAGAAAAGATCGTATATCCCATCGGAACTCCACCTTTAGAAAAAACGGCGTGAACTCTAAGTGAGTCTCCACCTACAGGGGTAAATTTATACCATCCCTTTAAAGAGCTATAGCGGATGGTGATCGGGGATTCAGCGTAGGCTGTTGGAGGAACAACTGCTGCTACTCCTTGCACCGAATATTGGACTGTAGACCCTTGCATAGACGATGTTCCGGAATGGGCATCGCTGGACTGTGTAATTGGTGAGAATACCGGTGGAGCATTATCTGTAATCCAATCGGTTGGTGAACCTGAAGTCCAGTTTTCAAATCCAGCGTTTGGAATTTGCGCGCTCGAAACTGATAGCATTACCAACCATATGGTAATGAGAAGAATTATTTGTGACAATTTTTTCATGTGTTGACTCCTTCTGTTGGTGGTGAAAAGTGAATTATGAATGAGAAGCACAATCTTTCAATAATAAGAAATGTACGGTCGAAATCCAATTCTATCTTTGCTTACAGCATTATATTGGTTATAAATGCATGTTCTTCAACGATAAACGCTGTGAATTTAAGATCCAAGCTCTATTCTTTTAAATAACGGTATCGTTCAGGGACAGCCGCAGGCCTGAGAATGCAATCGTGCATAGCACGATTCAAATTCTTAGTCATTCCCGCCTGGCTGCATTAAACTTTACTGTTGAATGTCAGGAAGAAATTCCTGACATCACTAAATACACTTCACTACTCGTTACTTCTTTTCTAATTTTTCTGCTATCTCCGCGGCTTTCAATTTTTTTTCATGTAATACATACGCGAACACACCAAACGCGCGCACTGCTTGTGATTGCGCGTGTACCGTCCCCACTTCATTCACTTTATAACCATCTTCGCCGCCATTTGGATTCCATCCATTCCTGATGCCGTCGTCTATCGGGCGATGGAGCGTGGTCAATGCATTACCGTGATGGTTTGTCCACACGTGTTCCAACATTTTTTTAATTTTGTACGGAATATCGGGAAGCCGGTCCGGAGCAATTTGATACGCATCTAATATGAAATGAACGAACGCGCCGTTTCCATCCATCCGCAGTTGATAAAAATCCTGTGGATCGACCCAGCCATTCGCCGGATCCATAATGCGCTGCGCTGTTGCCGCGACGATCTCTTTATATTTTTTTCCTCCGGTCATCCGGAACATTGCCGCTCCGATTGAGCACATGCCTGCGCCTTCCCACGGAAACTGTTTGCCGAATGCCGCCTGGCCTTCGTTCCCTTTCCATATTCCCTTGCCGCGATAAAATTTTGCCACTCCCGGATATTTCGCATCGCCGTTCCATACAAGCATGGCGTCGTCAAAAAATTGCCGCTCGTGCGTTGCTTCAAAGAGCCAGCATGCAACGGTTGCCATTTGATTCATATTGCTGTTGGTGAATATTTTGAAGTTGCCTTTTGCGCCGGGATAATAATTATACCAGCTCCAAAATCCCTCGTGATGGGAAAGACGTCCTTCGCGCTTCGCTTCTAAATATCTGCTTCGTGCATCCTCCACCCATTGCGTATTCTTTCTTCCGGATACATGCCACCAGTACATTTCTGCTAAACAAGCCCAAGCGCGGTCGTCAACCCATGTTCCATTGTGCATATCGAGAAGCCGGTACGTGTCGGTGTAGAGCGCCAGCAGATTTTGATCGCCGGTCGCAGCATAGAGATGGGCATCTCCAATAGCACCATTCGCTCCTTCCCATTCCGCATTATACACTTGATGGAAGAGAATGTCAATCGCATAAGCACGTTGTACTGTAAGATGAAAGAGATCGGGATTACGAGATTCCTGCGTTTGTGCTTGTTGAACGATAGACGGAGATTCGTTCTTCGTTCCAAAAAATATATCTCTAGCAAGAAGATAAACCACGGCGAGAACAGCAAACAGACTAAGTGCCGCGAACACAATATACATCAAGCGGGATGTTGTTTTCTTCGCTGGAGTTGCTTCACGAATTGCTTGATATTGTTTATGTTTATTTGACATACACAATGACAATATATTTAATCAAATGTAGATAAAAGCCATCTGAGACACAAAGAAAAATCTCTGCTGTAATAGAATAAGTACACCACCCCTGCGGCTTCGCGCCTCTCGTCCTCGTTTGAGGAGGGGAAATTCCGACGCGATGTAATATCGTGTCGGGAAGGGGAGGTGGACAACTATTTAAAGAGCTATTATTCTTTAATAAGAATGCTTAGCATCAGATAGTAAGGAAAAAAGTCAAAATTTTTTTCCTGAGGTGGAACCTTTTGAATCCAGGCTGCGTCTATCTTCATTCGTGCATTCGACTTCGACACACCGAAGTCCATTGCGAATTTGTAAATCAATACTTGAAAATGTGGTTCATTTTTCATAAAATTGTTCCGCTCTCAGGGGCGAACATTCACTAACTTATAAGAAACCTATGGCTATTGCAGTTCGAAATTTAACAAAACTCTACGGTACCGAAAAAGCGGTGAACGATATTTCGTTCGATGTGAAAACCGGCGAGATTCTTGGCTTCCTCGGCCCCAATGGCGCCGGCAAAACTACGACGATGAAGATCATCACCTGTTACATGCCGCCTACTTCCGGCATGGTTGAAGTTGAAGGATTGGATATCGCTGAACACTCGTTTGAGGTGCGGAAAAAAATCGGGTACCTGCCGGAAATGAATCCGCTCTACCTTGATATGAACGTTGTGGAATATTTAGAATACTCCGCACGCCTTCATGGTTTAAAAAATCCTCTGCTGAGAAGTCGGTTGAAGGAAATGATCGACGTATGCGGCATCACAGATGTGCGGCATAAAGACATCGGCGAGTTGTCGAAAGGATTTCGCCAGCGCGTGGGACTTGCGCATGCGATGATTCACGATCCCGAGGTTCTCATTCTTGATGAACCGACTAGCGGTCTCGACCCGAATCAGATTGTGGAGATACGTAACCTTATCCGCCAGCTGGGCCGTGCAAAAACCGTGGTGCTGTCCACACACATACTTTCGGAAGTGCAGGCAACCTGCGATCGCGTCATCATCGTCAACGAAGGAATAATCGTTGCCAACGGAACGCTGGAGCAATTGCAGCAAGATTTTCGCGGCTCAGAAAAGATTTCGTTGGAATTAAAAGCCAGCACAACAAATGCAATGACCGCTATGTATCCCAAGTTTAAAGATATTCCGCATGTAGAGTCGGTGGAGTACGGCGGGCAGGAAGGTGATTTGCACAAGTTTTCCATTCTCACGGAAAAAGGATTTGATATTCGCGAGGAAATATTCAGGCGTGCGGTTTCTGAAGGATGGGTGTTGATGGAAATGTCGCGTAAAGCGACGAGCTTGGAAGAAGTGTTCCGCAAACTGACAACAGCAGAGACAGCAAACAATAAATAGTGAATAGTAATCAGTGATTAATGAAAAGCGGAAAAAATATTAGTGAAATCAGTATTCTGCGTTCAATCTGAGTAATCTAGGAAATCATTTATGAAATTTGACGTCAAACAATTATCAATGTATCTCGGCAAGTTTTCCAATGTGGGAACGATTTTCCAAAAGGAATTGCGTTCCTATTTCAACTCGGCAGTAGCATACGTTGTCATCGTCGTGTTTCTTGCCATCGTCGGTTGGATGTACACAAGCAGTATGTTCCTTATCAACGTGGCATCGCTCCGCATGATGTTTGAATTGATTCCGCTCGTGTTTCTTTTTGTCGTTCCGGCAGTGACAATGCGCCTGCTGGCAGAAGAAAAAAAGGCGGGCACCATCGAACTGCTGACGACCAAGCCATTGCACGATTGGGAAATAGTTGCAGGCAAGTTCCTTGCCGCATGGACGCTCATCGGCATTGCACTTCTGCCCACGCTCATCTATTATATTACGATCGCATTTCTCGGTGACATCGACAATGGTCCTGTTATTGGCGGTTATGTTGGCTTACTTCTCATGGCAGGTGTCTACGTGGCGATTGGTTTGCTGGCATCGAGTTTAACGGAGAACCAAATAGTTGCATTCATCGTCGGCTTGTTGATGATGTTTGCATTCTATATGATGGATAAGGTACTCATTTTCGTTCCGGACTTTATGACAAGCGTGGTCGAATATCTGGGTATTGATTTTCACTTTTCTAATATTGCGCGCGGCGTGATCGACTCGCGGGATGTTGTGTATTTCGGTTCCGTGCTTTGCTTCACCTTGTATCTTTCGGTTGTCTCACTTGAAAAACGCAAATGGTGAAATTAGATTTGATTAGTAATTTCTTTTCCAGAATCTATTATTTTGATTTTTTCATTTTGAATTAATTTATTTTTGCATTGAAAACTATGAATACAAAAAAAGCTCAAACTCTCTTCCGGGTGTTGTTGGTTCTCGGTATCCTGATTCTCATTAATTTCATTTCTGTGCGGCTTTTCAGCCGGCTGGACCTCACGAAGGAGGGTGTTTATACACTCTCGAATGCGAGCAAGAACCTTGTCCGCAATCTTGATGACCGGATAACCGTGAAAGCGTACTTTACAGAAGATTTGCCGGCCCCGTACAATAACAACCGCCGTCAGGTGCTCGACATTTTGAATGAATACAAAGCATACGCCAATGGCAATCTGCATTTTGAGTTCATCAATCCGGAAGGGGAGAAAAACGAGCGCGAGGCGCAACAGGCAGGCATTCCTCCAGTTCAAGTGCAGGTTGTGAAGGAAGATAAATTTGAAGTGAAACGAGCATTCCTCGGTCTTGTACTTTTATACGAAGATAAAAAAGAAATGCTGCCGGTTGTCCAAAATCTTAGTTCGTTGGAATATGACATCAGCGCAGCAATCAAACGGCTGACGCAGCATGCGAAAAAACGCATCGGCTATACAACTGGACATCAAGAACCAGAATTGGCGAGCATGCAAAAAGCGAATCAAGAAGTGAGTGCACAATACGAAGTGGTCCCAATAGACCTCAGTTCAAATACCACAACGATTCCGCAGGATTTAGCAGCGCTGTTGATTATTGCACCGCAAACAAAATTTTCAGACACAGCAAAATATCAAATCGATCAATATATCATGCATGGCGGCAAGGCAGCGTTCCTACTGAATAAAGTGAATGCGTCACTTCAGCAGCGGTATACTCAACCGATTGACCTTGGATTGGAAGATATGCTGGAAAATTACGGCATCCGTATCAACAGCGATTTAGTCCGGGATGCACAGTGCGCCAATGTCACCGTCATGCAGCAGCAGGGACAATTTCAAATGCAGAGTCAGATTCCATTCCCCTATCTGCCGAATGCAGCGAATATGGATCGCTCAAATCCGATCGTGAAAGATTTGCAGGGTTTGATTTTTTACTTCGTCAGCTCGCTCGATACAAGTTTGGCGGTGAACAAAGGATTGAAGGCGGAAGTGCTGGTGCGTTCGTCCAAACATAGCGGCAGACAAACCGGTTTCATGATGATTGATCCTATGCATCGTTATACTCAAGATGAGTTGTCTGAATCTAATATTCCAATGGCGGCGGTTGTGAGCGGCTCATTCAAAAGTTACTTCTCGACAGCAGGCGGAGAGAATAAAGGATTTGTGCCGCAGGCAACGAAGAGTCCCGATACCCGCATAGTCGTAGTAGGTGACGGCGATTTCATGAAAGACGATTTCGCAAGCAGCCGTGGCAATCTGACGTTCTTCATTAATATCATAGATTATCTTGCAGATGATGCCGGCTTGATTACGATTCGTTCTAAAGATGTCGCACAGCCGCCGCTGGAGCAAATTTCGGACGGAACGAAAAAACTGCTGAAATACGGCGATTTGATTTTGCCGCCATTACTCGTTATCGGATATGGTTTATTACGGTGGAGGCGGCGTGTGGCGCTGAAACGCTCGTTTGAAACTCAGGTATAGATTTAAGATTTGAAAAGTGTAAAAGGTAGTGAGAAATGAAAAAGAACACATACATTCTAATAGGTTTGTTTATTTGCCTCCTCATCCTCGCATTTCTTGTTATGCAAAAACCCGGAGAACGAAGCGCTAATTCAGCGAGCACCGGACCGTTGTTCACGGTTGATTCACTCTCGGTGGATAAGATTGAAATCAAAACACCGACTTCTTTCCTTGTATTGGAAAAGCGCGGCGTCGAGTGGTTTGCTGCGCAACCGATCAATTATAAAGCGGATCAAGCGAACGTTTGCCAAATAATTCACGAGATAAAAAATCTTGAGATCAAAAATATTGTTTCCGATAAACCGGAAAAACATTCTGTGTTTCAAGTTGATCAAGCGGGAACGCAAGTGACGGTGTACGAAAAAGGCGTTGAGAAGGCGTCGTTCATTCTCGGTAAGATGGCAGCAAGTTATTCGGAATCGTACGTGCGCAGAGTCAACTCTAACGATGTATTCATTGTCGAAGGCGCATCTGGTTATATGTTTGGCCGTCCGGTAAAAGATTGGCGCGATAAGACGATTTTGACAACGCCGAAAGAAAGCATCAAAGAAGTGCGGTACCAGTACGGCGACACAACATTTAACATAACGTTTAGTGATAGCGCATGGTTTGCTGGAAAAGATAAAGCAAAGCAATCTGTGGTAGATGGTATTCTCTCTTCGCTCTCCAACTTCCAAGCAGATGATTTTATTGACAGCACTATGTCGCCCAAAGTGACGGCGATGATAGCTTATGCCGGGAACCAGGTCCGTTTCTCGTTCAACAAAAGTATGAATAAATATTACGTTCAGTCTTCCAATTCGCCGCAGTGGTTTGTGTTGGAACAATGGAAAGCAAACCAAATTTTGAAACGGAAGAAGGAAATAATTGAAGCAAATAAAAAGTAGAAAAATAAAAACAGAAAGCATCCAAGAAAGACAACTCTCAAACCGCAAGTTTCTAACAGCTGGCTAAAAAGCCCTTCGATAAGGAGGGCTTTCTGATTCTTGGTTCCCCGTTACAATTCCTTGCTTGCGGAGGCATTTTTGATTACTTTTTCAGTGAGTAACAGTTCCTATCATATCAAAATCAAAGGTTACGAGAACTATGATAAACAGACTAATTTTAGGAATCACCATTATCCCAATTCTTTTTTTATTTGGATGCGGGGCATCGAACTCCACAATTGCTACCATTGGCGATGAAAAAATCACACTTAACTATTTTGAAGACAACTATGCTAAGAACAACGGCGGTTGGGATACCAGTGCCATCTCATCGATAGATGATAGGCAGCGATTTCTTGATTTGCTTGTCAAATTCAAACTCAAAGTGAAAGAAGCGCGCGCTCAGGGACTTGAAAAAGATTCTGCTATTATGAGTGAAATGGAAACCTACAACACCTCTATTGCACAGTCTTATATGATTGAGAAAGAAGTTGTCGAACCGGGTTTGCAGCGATTTTACGACAGGAAAAAAGATGAAGTGCGCGCCAGCCACATACTGCTCCGTCTTACACCCAATGCTTCACCACAGGATACACTCAAGGTGTATGAACGGGCAATGAATATTATCGCAAAGATTCCCCAAGTCCCGTTTGACACACTTGCTTTTAAATACTCAGAAGATCCATCAGCAAAAACAAATTATGGCAATCTAGGATTCTTTTCTAGCGGCAGAATGGTGTCGGAGTTCGAAGATGCGTGTTATTCACTTAAGTCCGGTGAGCACACAAAAACCCCGATTCGATCACAGTTTGGGTACCACATAATTAAAGTAACGGCACACCAGCCGAACCCCGGATCGGTGCGCATTAGTCATATCCTTCTGCGCTTTAAAGAAGGATTGACAGATACCGCTGCAGTGCGTGATACTGTTTGGATGATCTACCACAAACTCAAGAGCGGAGCAAGCTTTGCTGACATGGTACAAAAGTACAGTCAGGACCCGAAAAAGGCGGCAAACAATGGCGATATCGGTTTCTATGAACGTGACCGACTTCCGCCAAATGTTGCAGATGTATTTTATAAAATGAAGATCGATTCAATCTCTGAACCGATGCAATTTAACTACGGTTATCACATTTTCAAACTTACGGAGAAAAAAGAAATACCATCGTTTGCAGAGATGCAGAAAGATTTGAAGGAACTGTATAAACAAGTACGGTACCCATACGAGTACAATCAATACGTGCAGGGATTGAAAGTACAGTACCATGTTCGTATTGATTCTTCGGTCGTACGCAAACTGATTTCTTCGTTGGATACAACCAAAATATCCGGCAGCGAAGGATGGAAAGATACACTGTCAGCAGAAATGTTGAAAACGACAATTATCCATAGTATAGGCAAACCTTTCACGATAAATGATTTTGCAGAAAATGTAATCACAACGAACGATTTAAAGAGCTATATCTTAACACCTGATAATATTTGGATGCTCACCAATAAACTGCTTGATGTCGCGGCGGTCCGAGAACATGCACGGCATGCCGCGGAACGATATCCTGTGTTGGCAAGCCTTCTTAAAGAATATGAAGAAGGAATTCTCCTCTATCGTGTTGAACAAGACGAAATATGGAAGAAAGTAATGGTGAATGATTCGCTGTTGAAAGAATATTATAACGCGCATAAAGAAGAATATCGCTGGCCGGAACGCGTCAACTTTGCGGAAATATTTACTGTGACAGATAGCATAGCAAAAGCGGCATACTGGAAAGTGCAGTATGGTGAAAACTTTCTGGATGTGGCGGAAGAATATACAAATCGTTCCGGGTATCAAGAGAAAAAAGGGGTGTGGGGATTTCAGCCCTTCGCAACAAACGATTTGTCACTCAAAGCTTCAATAATGGCAGTGGACAGCGTATCTGAGCCATTTCAATATCAATCGGGCTGGTCAATTATTAAGACGCTTGCCAAAGATAGCGCGCATGTAAAGAGTTTTGAAGATGCAACAGCGGAAGTTGCAGGCGGTTATCAAGAAGCAGCAACAAAACAGCGCGAACAAGATTGGGTAGAAGCGCTCAAGAAAAAATATCCGGTTACCATTAATAAAGAAGTGTTGACAGAAGCATTCAAAAGGAAACGGGTTGAATCCCAGTAGGAATCTTTTCATTGTTCTTCTTGTTATAACGGCAATCGGTTGTTCCAAGAATACGCCAGATAAAACTCCTGTTGCCCGCATCGACAATCAGACGCTAGCGTTGGAGGAAATCCGCACGCACATTGACACAACGCGCGAACCGTCACAGGCACAAATTCAGCAGTATATTCAACGGTGGCTCACAGAAGAGTCACTATATCGTGAGGCAATAGACCGCGGTCTCGACCGTTCGGATGAGATGAATCAAAAGATGGAGGATGTTCGGCGACAACTGGCAATCAATACACTGTTAGAGAAAGAAGTGTACTCCCAACAGACATCAACCTTTTCCACACAAGACATTCGTCAGTATTACGATACACATATTAAAGAATTTAATGTAATGCATGATATGGCGTTAGTCAGCTTTGCACTTTTTAAGAATCGAGATGCCGCAACAGAATTTCGTAATCTTGTTCTGAAAGGAACACCGTGGCATTCTGCAATTAATCAGAAGGCACAATCGATCGTCATGCGTGTAGATTCATCTTACCAGACTCAAGTAACACTGATGCCGGCGGAATTATGGCGCGTCGCGTCAAAATCGACAAACCGAGAGCTTTCGTTTCCAATAAGTACCGATAATGGTTATTATATTCTCGTGGTGTGGAAATTCATCAAGCAAGGGCAGACGGCAGATGTATCATTAGTGGAACAAGAAATTCGCGGACGGCTGACTGTGGAACGACGGCGCCAGATGTACAGTCAACTTGTTCAGAACCTTCGCGCAAAACATGCGATTCAAGTATTTATCAGCTCGGCGTCCGATTCAGGAAAGTCTAAAACAGAAGAATAGGAAAACGTATGAAGCAAGTTTGCAAGTTCTTGGTGTGTCTTTCTCTTCTGGCTCCTGGTGCGCTCCCTGCTCAAACACTGGTCGATCGGATTGTTGCGGTAGTAGATAAAGAGATTATTACAGAATCGGAGTTGAACGAACGCGTTACATTCCTTGCGATGCAAAACCGCATAGATCCGAACCAAGCCGGACTGCGCATGCAAGTGCTCGATGGGTTAGTTTCGGAAAAACTGGTTCTAGCACAAGCATTGATTGATAGTGTCGAAGTGACAGAAGACGAAGTAACGCGTGCGCTCGATCAGCAAATAGCAAACTTCGTCCGGCAGGTTGGATCCGAACAGCGTGTCGAACAGATGTATGGAAAATCCATCAGCCGCATCAAGCGTGAGTACCGAACTGAAATTAAAAACCAACTACTGGTACAGAAAATGCGCCAACAGCGCGAAGCTACAATTTCGGTAACGCACCGTGAAGTGGAAGATTTTTTTGTATCGTTTAAAGATAGTCTTCCGCAGGTCCCGGAGGAGTTCGAGTTAAGCCATGTGTACATCGTACCGAAACCCGACACGTCAGTAGAAACAAAAACTCGGATTGTCATGCAATCTATTCTAGATAGTATTCATGCGGGCGGAGATTTTGCAGACTTCGCAAAACGATATTCAACGGATCCGGGTTCCGCCGCAAGTGGCGGCGACCTCGGTTGGGAAAAGCGCGGAGTGTTTGTCCGGGAATTTGAAGAAACCGTTTTCGGGTTGAAAGAAGGCGAAGTATCGGGCATTGTGAAAACGCAGTTTGGGTTTCATATCATCCAATTGCTCGGCAGGCGGGGTGAATCTGTACATGCGCGCCATATTCTTATGAAGATAGACAAAGGTCCTGCAAGCGATTCTGCGGCAGTCGATACACTGCGGGCTCTTCGGCAGAGAGCGCTTCAAGGCGAATCCTTTGCAGAATTAGCGAGCAAATATTCTGAGGATGAGGATACAAAAACCATCGGCGGCGATTTGGGTACACTGACTGTCGACCAACTCCAGCCGGATTTCGCCGGACAAATTAAGGAACTGAAGGCAGGAGAAATTAGTGAACCAGTTCGTACGGTGGTAGGGTCTTCGTACGGTTTCCATATTGTTTGGATGCGTAAACGAACGGCACCACATGCTATTAATTTGAAAGACGACTTCAAGCGCATTCAACAACTTGCGCTCTATATGAAGCGGAATAAACAAAACGCAGAATGGATCGACGAACTGAAGAAAACTTTTTATGTCGATATCCGGCTCTGATCAGCGGCGCATATACAACACAGAACTTTGGTGAACATGTGGCGAAAATAATAAAACCAATCGATGATGTTGAATCCGTAAAACTACTCGCGAAGGCGTATGCAAACCTGCGGACAGAAATTGGCAAAGTGATTGTTGGACAAGACACTATCATCGAACATCTTTTTATCACGCTGCTTTCGCGCGGGCATTGCCTGCTCATCGGCGTGCCAGGGTTGGCGAAAACGCTTCTGATAAGAACGCTGGCACAAGCACTGGATTTAAAATTCAGCCGTATTCAATTCACACCTGACTTGATGCCGAGCGATATAACCGGAACGGAAATTATCGAAGAGAATGTTTCCACAAGAACAAAGGCGTTTAAATTTATCCACGGACCGGTATTTGCCAACATTGTGCTTGCCGACGAAATCAACCGCACGCCGCCGAAGACGCAAGCCGCACTTTTAGAAGCAATGCAGGAACATCATGTAACGGCTGCCGGTGAAACCTATCTGCTCGATGAACCGTTCTTTGTTCTTGCCACACAAAATCCGATTGAGCAGGAAGGAACATATCCGTTGCCTGAAGCCCAGCTCGATCGGTTTATGCTCAATCTCTGGTTAGACTATCCTTCGTTTGCCGAAGAAGTTCAAATTGTTAAATCCACAACAAGCAGATATGAAGCGTCAGTAGAGCACGTTCTTTCCGCCAGCGATATAGTCGAGTTTCAAAATCTTGTGCGTGGTGTACCAGTTGCAGATAACGTCATCCAATTTGCCGTTCGGTTGGCAGACCGCACAAGGCCATCCTCGCCGGATGCACCGGATTACATTAAAAATTGGATTCGATGGGGCGCAGGCCCGCGCGCATCACAATATTTAATTCTTGGTGCCAAATCGCGAGCAATTCTTTATGGACATTTCACACCGGATATCGAAGATGTGAAGGCGATTGCCGGACCAGTGCTGCGTCATCGTCTTGTGACAAGTTTCAACGCAGAGGCAGAAAATGTTTCGGCAATCCAGATTGTAGAAAAATTGGTTCAGGACGTGAAATCATAATCGAGAATTTGGAAAGCACGATGCGAATAGTGAAGACAGCTATACTTCTTCTTGCCTTGGTTACAGCGGCTGCAACAGCGCAAACCCATCACTACTGGATTGTGTTTCGCAATAAAGATGTTTCGTTTTCTTCTCAAAAAAATTCACAGCCTCTTGGCATTACAGAGCGTGCACTCAAGCGGCGCGCGAAATCTCTTCCCCCAGACCGGCTGATCGATGCATTTGATTTTCCAATTTCGGAGTCTGCCCTATCTCAAATTAAACAAACGGGAGTGAAAATCCGTGCTGTATCACGCTGGTTAAATGCCGTATCGGTCGAAGCATCACCACAGCAGCTTCAAATGCTTAATGCCCTTCCCATAGTTTCTCAATCCGAACCGGTGATGCAATTCAAACACTCACACCCGCTGCCATCATCAGTGCCCCTGCCATCGCTTGTGAAATCATCGGGTGTTCAGGGATTAGACTATGGACCATCTGTAACGCAACTCACCAATATGAGAGTTGTTGATCTTCATGCGATTGGTGTGAATGGTACAGGTGTTCTTATCGGGATGCTGGATGATGGATTTAATAATTTTCGAACGCACGCCGCTTTGAAAAATATTAAGGTCGTTGCAGATTCCGACTTCGTCCATAATATTAATGATGTAAGCATCCAACCATGGGAAGACCTGACGAGTCCGGGTCAAGGCGATCACGGCGCAGGTACACTCTCAGCGGTGGGTGGTTTCGACAATGGTAATATGATTGGTGCTGCATACGGCGCTTCGTTTCTTCTTGCCAAGACTGAGATGGATAGCAGCGGGGGTTCGAATGATTTCACCAGCGAAGAGGATACATACGTAGCAGGTCTCGAATGGGCAGAACGCCTTGGTGCCGATATCACATCGTCTTCGTTGGGATACAAAGAGTTTGAAGATTCACTTTTTACGCCGTTACCGTACTATACAACAAGCGATATGAACGGAAGAACGACAAAAGTTGCCCGAGCAGCAGTGATTGCAGCGCGAAAAGGTGTGCTCGTTGTAACAGCAATGGGGAATGAAGGTAATCTGCTGACAGAGAAACTGCCTCCGGATACCACACTCTTATCTCCGGCTGATGCCGATAGCATTATCAGTGTTGGTGCCGCATCGTCGGATGGAGAACTCGCGACATTTAGCAGTTGTGGCCCGACTGCTGATGGCCGCATCAAACCGGAAGTAGTGGCACAAGGCGTAGGAGTTTATTGGGCTGATGGGTCAACGACCTCAAGTTATACATATGAAAGCGGGACTTCTTGTTCAACACCGCTTGTAGCCGGGGCTGCTGCACTGATACTTTCGGCTCATCCGGATCTTACGAATATGCAAGTTCGACATGCACTGTTAGCAACAGCTACTCCAAGTACATTTATCACGTCACAAAACGCGGTGTATCCGAATAACTATTACGGTTATGGATTTGTGGATGCTTTCTCTGCGGCATTATCCGTTGGCCCGGTATTCAGCAACAAACCATTGGTAACTAAAACTGAATCTTTCTATCAAATCAATATTTGGATCAAGCAGAATGTTTCTGTTCGGATGGATTCCGTATCTCTCTATTTCAAACGAATCTCAGACGCAGCTTTCAAGCGTGCAGAATTTATTCCGGCAATAAATGATGATGAGTATATCGTTACGCTTCCTTTATCTGACTTGGATTCCACAGCTATTGGATATATCATAGCACGTGATCAATCTGGTATTACGTGGAGGGCGCCATCGAATGCTTCAACCGGTTATTTTTCTCTTAAGCCGACACCAGATAGTTTGATCGGAATCTTTCCTACCCCAAGTGGACAATTAGTGCCCACACAGTACAAACTTTATCAAAATTATCCCAATCCATTTAACAGCTTCACCTTTATAATATTTGAAGTACCTGAACCAACGAATATGGAATTGGAAGTATTTAATCTTCTCGGTCAACGTGTGAAACATATTTTCTGCGGTTCGGTGAGTACACAAGAAACAAAACGATGGAATGGAACAGATGATTATGGACGCCAAGTTGCATCTGGAATATATTTTGCCCGCTTGATAACACCACACGCTATTCGTTCTATCAAAATGTTATATCTCAAATAATTACTACTGATGCCGGAGCTTCATCTTTCTATTCTATTTCGTTTTGTTTTACTTCTGCTTGCTGCTATATGTTCCATTATGTTGTCGTTGTTTGTGTACCGCAGCACTGTGCCGCCTGTTTCATATATAAAACGGTATACACTAATTTCTCTCCGGAGTATCGGATTGTTTTTATTATTCCTTCTTCTTGGTGAACCGCTGCTTTCGCTCATTACTCATTCTGTTGGTCAGCCCATCGTTGCAATACTGGTGGATAATTCTCAAAGTATGGCAATAACCGACCGGATAGGGCGGCGGGATGAAATGCTCAAATCAATTCTCCGTTCTGATATATGGAAACAAATCAGCAACGATGGAAGATTAGCATATTCAATATTCGATACAAAAGTTAGAAGTTTTACAGCTATCACCGATGATTCGTTGACATTCAAAGGTGAGGCGACTGATATAGCAGAAGCGTTGAAATCGGTTAAACAAACTTTCGTATCGTCCAATCTACAAGCCGTTGTGTTAATCACTGACGGCAATTCAACCATCGGGATGAATCCATTGTATGAAGCTGAAGAGCTGGGTGTGCCGGTGTTCACTGTTGGTGTTGGCGATACTATCGAGCAGAAAGATCTTCTCATTCGCAAAACGCTGACAAATGAGATTACATATGCTGGAACCAAAGTGCCTGTAAATGTCATGGTGCATAGCGCGGGATTCGGCGGCGAACGAGTGCAGGTATCTCTTCGTAATGGTACAACAATGCTTGATGAGAAGCCGTTGACATTAGACAATGGTACACGGGATTATCTTGTTCCGCTCTCATTTGTGACGGAGAAAGAAGGGATGCAGAAATTCACGGCAGAGGTTTCAAATCTTCCGGGAGAACTCATGCCGCAGAATAATCGTATGAGTTTCTTCATTAAGGTTCTGAAAAGCAAGCTGCGCGTGGCGCTGATTGCCGGTACACCAAATCAGGATGCCGCATTCATCCGGCGTGCAATGGCGAGTGACAAGAATATTGAAATAATTCCCTTCATTGAGCAGAACGATGGACAATTTTATGAAAACACTTTGAATGAAGAAGCGTTAAAAGCGGTTGATTGTGTCGTGCTTGTTGGATTCCCGACAGTGTACAGCAATCCGCGGAGTCTGCAAATGGTTTTAAATGCTGCGGCAGTAGAAAAACCGTTTCTGATAATACTGAGCAGAACAATTGATTTTGGCAAATTCCACATGCTGGACCCGCTGCTACCGTTCAGTGAAGAGAATGCTACAAGCAATGAGCTTCAAGTCTTTGCCGCAGTTCCTGAAACGCAGCGGAATAACCCGATCTTGAAAATTAGTACTAGTAGCAACACTGTCGAGTTATGGTCCAAGCTTCCGCCTGTATTCCGCCAGCAAGGAAACTTCCATTCGAAAATCGAATCGGAGGTTCTTGCCACAGTTCGTTTGCAATCAACGCCGCTTGCTGATCCATTTATTGTGGCAAGGAATGTGAACAAAAAGAAATCTCTCGCGGTGCTCGGTTACGGTTTGTGGCGCTGGAACATGTTATCGGATGCGGGAAGTGGAACGGATCAGATGCTTGAACATTTCATCGGCAACGCTATCCGCTGGCTGACGACGCAGGAAGATTCACGTAGAATTCGAGTGCAATCATCCAAGCATATCTACACAACGCAGGATGTGATTGAGTTCACCGCTCAGGTGTACGACGAAAATTATCAACCGCAGGACGATGCTCATATTGAAGTGCACGTACAGAATGGAAGTGAAGCAAGTTCGATAGTACTGAACGCGCTTGGCAGTGGTCAATATCAAGGTGAATTTGAATCTTTGCGGGAAGGCGAATATACATTCACGGCATCGGTGATGGCTAACGGAGCGGCAATTGGCAGTGATCAAGGTACATTTTCTGTCGGCGGTCAAAATGCAGAGTTCCTTGAGACACGAATGAATAAACCATTGCTTCAACAGATTGCCGTGCAGACAGGCGGACAATATTACGATAACGATAATTTTGGATCGCTTTACCATGATATCACGATGATGCCGAATTTTAAGCCGCGTGACGTAAGCAAGTCGGCAGAAATTGAAATCTGGAATTCCCGATGGATGCTTGCACTTGTAATATTTATCTTCGCCCTCGAATGGTTTTTGAGAAAACGGAATGGAATGCTGTGAAGAAGGAATTGTATGAAGCTCTCACGCTATTTGAAATGGCTGGCAGGATTTCTCATTCTTGTCGCTCCTTTCTCATATCTCAAATCTCAAACCGCTGATCAACACCATCCGTGGTGGGTAAATCTCGGAGCCGGCCCGGCTTTGGTCAGCAATACTTTTGCGATGAACGCTGGTATGGTGTACTGTTATCAATTTGACCGAAGCATTATCAGTGCACGGATACTTGGCGTGACAAATAATAATCCAACCGTGCAAAAGGTCGACCAGTCATATACAATCTACAAAATGGCAGACTACGGAATTCTTTACGGACCGATTTGGAAAACGGATTGCGGCTATGTTTCTGCAAGCGTCGGCATTGGATTGGTGCGCGCAGCATACGAAACTCCAATCGACATTACAACAAACACTAGCATCAGTGTACCATTTGAGGCGCAATGGTTCTGGCGTTTTACCATGTATGCCGGACTTGGCGTTTATTCCTATGCCAGCTTCAACTTTGAAAAGCCGTTCTATGGCGTGATGGTGTGCGCTCAACTTGGCGCTTGGTGAAGATCACAATTCAGTATTATTTATGATTAGCAGAACTGTTCCCTCTCCTCATAGGAGAGGGTTAGGGTGAGGTCAAATAAAAGAAATGATCCCACCTTGGTCCTCCCCTAAGAAGGGAGAAGATTTAAAGATTGAGAATATCGCTGTCAAAAAACACACCGAGCAGTTATGATGAAGAATAATACGCAACCAACGGCATACGATCCAATGCACTTCTCTGCATTTTTTTCTATCTTGATTTCAACATGACTCGGGTTCATTCACTATTATTCTTTCTTACTCTTTTTGCCGTTGGGTCGGTACGCGCACAGGCAGTGTCTGCAGATACAACAAAAGCACGGACTTCTATTCAAGATACTACAAAACGCAGTGCGAGCGTAGGCGTCGACACTGTCGTCAATTATTCCGCAAAAGATTCTATTATTTATTCCCTCCGTACTCGGTATATGAATTTATATGGCATGAGCGAGATGCAGTACCAAACTATCGGCTTGAAAGCGGAACGTGTGAACGTGAACTGGGATAACGCTACTCTGATTGCGCATGGTGTACAGGATACGGTGAAAGCCGATTCTGTAATTGGCAAACCGATTATGCGCGATGGTGGTGAAGAGTACAAAGGCGATGAAGTGAGATATAATTTTCGTACGCGTAGGGGGAAAATTATCATTGGCAACACGCAAATGGACAACGGGTACTATGTTGGCGATCAAATTAAAAAAGTGGAACCCGACGTGCTTTGTGTCGCAGACGGCATTTATACCACGTGCGAATTAAAAGATCCTCATTTTTATTTTGGCAGCCCGAAGATGAAAGTATTTGTGCGTGATAAAGTTGTGGCAGAACCTATATACTTATATGTTGCTGATGTTCCCATCTTGGCTTTACCATTCGGAGTTTTCCCCGCGCACGGCGGACGTTCGTCCGGTTTAATCGCCCCGGCGTATGGTGATGACAACCGGTTTGGATGGTATTTAAGCCATTTAGGATATTATTGGGCTGCCAGCAATTATTGGGATATAGGAACAA
The DNA here is from genome assembly GCA_050015675.1 of Bacteroidota bacterium. GTDB lineage: Bacteria > Bacteroidota > Ignavibacteria > UBA10030 > UBA10030 > Fen-1298. The sequence continues at coordinate 296,591 of JBEKAY010000001.1, forward strand.
TGTTCGATATATATTCGCGGGGACGATGGCAAAATCAAACCGCTATTCGGTATGCGCTTCGATATAACTTCGGCGGCAGTATTACCGCACGGATCACAAGTTCTCCAGAGGGAGAGCCCAGTGATCCAAACTACAGCAAAACTCGCGATTATTATTTCAATATTACGCACGGACAAAAAATTAGTCCGTCATCAGATCTTAAAATCAATTTCACTTTTATGGACGGCAATTATTTTAAGAACAACAGCTTCAATATCAGTGAAATTCTTCAACAGAATATGGAATCGTACGCCACGTATTCAAAGAGCTGGGAATCTTCTAACCGATGGTTGTCCATCACCGCATCGCGCGATCAAAATCTTGCAACTGACGAAACCAATGAAGTCCTGCCCTCGATTGCTTTTACTCAAGGACAGGTCTTTCCATTTCGCAAGCAAACGAAAACACGTGGGCTTTCAACGGCACCGGAATCTGATTTGAGTTTTCTCGACCTTTTAGGATTTAATTACAATGCAGGCTTAAACAATACTCTTACAAAAGGCGCCACAACAATTTCCGGGAAGCTGGATACATCACAAGTGGGGCTCAGCCCTATTAAAGATTTTACCAATGTGAACACACAATCGCTCGCGCAAAGTTTTTCGCTCAGTATTTCTCCCAAGCTTGGCTACTTTACACTGAAACCGTCTTTCACGTTTACCGATACGAGGACATGGACGCAGACAAAGGCACCTCAAATCAATTCTCTCGACAGTCTGCGTGTATATAAAGACAGCAGCGATCGGATTATTAATGGAAATCTGAACACCGGCGCCAATATAAGCACCCGGTTTTTTGGAATGTTCCAGCCGAATATCTTCGGCATTACGGCGTTCCGCCAAACGGTAACGCCAACATTCGGGTTGTTTTATAACAAACAGATTTACGGCGACAAAATACCGAAGTATACAATGACCGGTTCCTTCGACATCGGAAACAACTTTGAGATGAAATATCAAAAAAACGATAGCGCGAAAACAGAAGACAAAATCCAGCTAATCAATATCGGTGCCGGTACTAGCTATAATTTTGCTGCGGACTCAATGAACTTCAGTCCTGTAAATATTAACTTTCGGACAGACATCGGACAGTATCTTGGTGTTTCAGGAAACGCGACTTACAACCTTTATGTTTTTGATACGGCAGCGCACGGAGGCGCTGGTGATAGAGTCAATAAATTCCTTTTGAAAGAACAAGGAAAGTTCGGTGACTTAACATCATTATCGCTCAGTTTATCCACGTCATTTAAAGGTGATAAGAAACAGAAGCCAAGCGAGGCAGGTATTCCGGATAGAGTAAAGCAAGAACAGGCAGCCGTGTCAGGCGAGGGATCGATGCAGCCAAGTCAGAAAAAAATGTACTATTCACCCTTTGATATAGAAGATGCCGATTTCAGCATTCCTTGGAATATCACGCTTAATTATCAATTTTCGCAATCGCAACCGACTCCGCAAAACTATTCTCGCTCTTCCCAAATCAATGCAAGTCTTTCATTTAATCTTACAGAAAAGTGGCAGGTCGCAACAGCCGGTTATTATGACTTTGTTCTCAAACAGCAAAACATTTCATCTGTCAGCGTAACGCGCGATCTTCATTGCTGGACAATGACTTTTTCATGGTACCCGACAGGAACGCTTGAAGGGTACAGATTTGAATTGAAAGTTAAAGCGCCGCAGCTTCAAGATTTAAAATTAACGAAGCAAAGCAACAACCGCGGGACTTATTAAAGATATCAAGATTAATTGTGTTGGCAGAATAAGGATTGCTATTTCACACAAAAAGTAATTTACTAATTTTTATCCGTGTGTTAAGGAAAACGCCCGTCGGAGAATATCCAATGGGCATTTGTTGTACTACCTCAGTAAAGTATTGGAAAATTTCGAGAGTTTAAAATTGTTATGCAGATTTCCGTTCTTCGTATAAGTACACAGGATCCTTCGCTTTGACGATGGTATCTTTGGTGATGATACACTTCGAGACATTTTCCCGAGAAGGCAAATGGTACATCACATCGAGCATAACCGATTCGATAATGGAGCGGAGTGCGCGAGCTCCTGTGCCGCGTTCCATCGCTTTATCTACCACGGATTTGAGTGCGTTCTCTTCCAACTCCAACTCTACACCTTCCAGCGCAAAGAGTTTTTGGTACTGCTTCACGATGGCATTGCGCGGCTTGGTAAGAATATTCAGAAGCGCCGCCTCGTCAAGCGGATCAAGTGTAGCGGTGACGGGCAGGCGGCCTACAAATTCTGGAATAAGTCCGTACTTTAGTAAGTCGCCCGGTTCTACTTGTTGTAGTAATTTCTCACGTGACTTGCTTTTCTTGCCTTTCAAATCGGCACCGAAACCGACAGGATTTTGACTTACCCGCCGCTCGATGATTTTTTCTAATCCGTCAAATGCGCCGCCGCAAATAAAGAGAATATTTTTTGTGTTGATGTTGATAAGGCTCTGTTCAGGATGCTTTCGTCCGCCTTTGGGTGGGACGCCTGCGATCGTGCCTTCAAGAATCTTCAGCAACGCTTGTTGCACACCTTCGCCGGAGACATCGCGCGTGATTGATGCACTGTCGCCTTTTCTTGCAATTTTGTCGATCTCATCAATATAGACGATCCCACGCTCGGCTTTCTCAACATTGTAATCAGCGTTCTGCAACAGATAGACAAGGATCGTTTCAACATCATCCCCAACATATCCGGCTTCCGTCAGTGTTGTCGCATCGGCGATTGCGAACGGCACATCAAGAATGCGAGCAAGTGTTTGCGCCAGCAGCGTCTTGCCGGTTCCGGTTGGGCCTACAAGCAAAATGTTACTCTTCTCGATTTCCACTTCATCAAGATTTGACATCTGATCGCTAGCGTCGATTCGCTTGTAATGATTATACACAGCAACGGCGAGCGTGCGCTTGGCTAAATCCTGACCCACTACAAATTCGTCGAGAGCTTTCTTGATATCAACGGGTGTGAGCGAACGCCGGAAACCAAACCGCCGCGCATTAATCGCCGCCATATTATTTTTGATGATGTCAACGGAACTGGCAACGCAGAGATCGCAGATGTACACATCTGGTCCTGCTATAATGCTGTTGACTTCTTCCGGTGTGCGCCCGCAAAAGGAACACGTTATTTTTTCACCCTGTCTAGGTTTTTGTGTCATAGTATTTCCGAATCTTTGCAACTGCTGGCATTTTGTAAACGATTACTTCTCTTTCTTTGGCTCGGCGGTTCGCTTCACAAGGATGTTGTCTATTAATCCGTATTCTTTCGCCTCACTAGCGGCTAAGTAATAGTCACGATCCGTATCTTTTTCAATCTGATCCAACGGACGTTCCGTATGTGCGGCAAGAATTTCATTTATGCGCTTTTTCGTTTTAAGAATTTCTTCCGCCTGAATGCTTATATCCGATGCAGTACCTTGCACACCGCCCCACGGCTGATGTATCATCACCCGTGCGTTTGGAAGTGCCGTACGTTTTCCTTTCATTCCACCTGCCAACAACACAGCCGCCATACTTGCAGCCATGCCTATACAGATGGTCGAAACATCTGGTCGAATATACTGCATCGTATCATAAATGGCAAGTCCAGCGGACACACTCCCACCCGGACTGTTGATATACAGGTGGATGTCTTTATCCGGATCATCCGATTCAAGAAACAACAACTGGGCAATTGTCAAACTGGCAACTGTGTCGTCGATGGGAGTGCCGAGAAACACGATGCGTTCTTTTAGCAATCGCGAAAAAATGTCGAACGACCGCTCACCGCGGCCGGTTTGTTCCACGACAATGGGAACGAGTTGGTTATAAATTTCTGGATATGTCATAAGGTATTCTTCCTTCTATTCGCTTATACTTTTTCTGGAACTTCCTTGATCTTCGCGGAGTTCACAAGAAGTTTTAATAATTTATCGCCGATTAAGCGGTCTTTGATTTGGTCGGAAGATTTGTAATAGTTGATAAGGCGGTCTTTTGGAATTTTAATTTTGGTGGATTCCTCTTCCGCTAACTTTTCGAGATCTTCATCAGAAGCGGTGACATTCTCTGCTTTGATTAATTCTTCACGCAGGAGCGCCCACTTTGCTTGATAGATTGCGTATGCGCGATTCTCTTCTTTAAACTTTTCATTATCAAATTCGGATGGCAGGCGCTTATCCGGATATTCATTCTTGATTTCTTCCAACAATCCTTCGAACACGCTGCGAATAAGCGATTCCGGCACCTGGAATTCATGACGGCGGATGATTTCCGCGGTCAGCGAATTGATGACTTGCCGTTCACTTTTTTCTTTCCAGTAAGCAATAATATCTTCTTTTATATTCGTACGCAGCGTCTCTACTGTCGTGAACTTGTTTTTCGTGACTTTGGCAACAAACGCATCGTCTAACGTTGGTAACGTTACCTTTTCTATTTTCTTGACGATGATTTGCGTGTTAACGGTGTGTGTATGTTCATCATGTTTGTGCTCAAACTGCACAGAGTATTCTCCATTTTTCTTGGCTTCTTTCAATGCGTCTTTAAACGGTTGTTCAAGTTGTTCGTCGGCGAGATAAAAACGAACATTCTCACTCTTCTTACCGATCAACGGCGCTCCGGTTTCATCCAAGTCCTGCAAAGTTACTGTGACGATGTGTTCTGGAGAAGTGACGGCTTCTACCTCTTCCATTGTTGCATTGGTTCGCTGCACGCGGATGAGTTCTTTTTCCACTTCGTCATCTGTGATCGTATGAACGATCTTTTCCACTTCGATGCCCTTGTATTCTTTTACCACAATTTGCGGCCGGACGTCGAATTGAATTTTACATCGGAAGCTTTCGCCGTGTTTGTAATCCATATCAACGAGGATGGGTTCGCCGATTGGCTTTAATTCTTTTTCCTTCACTGCCTGCCGGTAAAATTCTGTGGCAATTTCATTAAGAGAATCGTTCTCAATTAAATCACCATACAATTTCTTGACTATATCAATCGGCGCTTTGCCTTTTCGGAATCCGTGAATCTCAATCTTCTTCCGATATTCTAAATATGCTTTGTTGAAATGAGGTGCTAGATCTTCCGGTGTGGCTGTGATTTCTGCCGCACGCAAGACATCGGACAACAACTGAACAGTAACTTCCACGTCCAACTTCCTTTACATAATGATATGACCTATAGGCACGGAGTGACTTGAACCCACACGGATTGCTCCATCCCGCAAAACTGCTGTGGGTAGAGGGGGAGTTGAACCCCCATGGATTACTCCACTAGCTCCTAAGGCTAGCGCGTCTGCCAGTTTCGCCATCTACCCGAAATCGTTTTGCGGGACGCGTCTGCCAGTTTCGCCCCGTGCCCGTTGTGAAAAATGCCCAATAAACTGGGCGTTCTTCAAAACGTTTGCAATTGGGCGGTTTTAATATAAGAACCGATTGAGTGAAAAGCAAAAAAGGGATTCAAAATGAATCCCTTTCTGTATCTTACCTTAGAAGTTAAAACTACTTGCCGGTTCGTTGAAGTTCATTGAGTTTTGTGAGGAAATCGACCGCCTCTTGTTTCGTGGGATCAAGACCAATGGCGTTGTTAAAATACTCTCTCGCCTTCTGATAGTTTTTTACATTCTGATGCGCTAAACCGATTTGAATGTTCGTTTTATAACTTTTCGGATTGAGCACAAGTGCGCGTTCAAAACTCTGAATAGCACGCGCCGGATCTGCATCGCCAGCGAATGCTACGCCGAGATTATAGTTGATTTCCCAAAAGTCATTCCCCCTGGAAAGTGCGGTTGTGAGCACGTTAATAATTTCTTTGAAGTTGCTTTGTCTCATATAGAGATTACAGCTTTCGCGATAGGCGCTCAAGTACAGCGTGTCTATTTGAAAGGCGCGTTGATATGAATAGTTGGCGCGTATCGGATCACCCGAACGGTTGTAAAACTTTCCGAGCGTGAAGAATCCGTACGCAAAGTTCGGTGCAATAAGTGTGATTTGCCGATACTTATCCTGTGCGTTCTGAATGTCTTTTGCCCGCTCAAGTTGCTCCGCTTCGTCGAACATCTTCATCACTTCCAGCGAGATATGCTGTTCGCGGTTTGTTATGATCACACGCAGCATATCAAACCGTCCGATAATCTCTTGATCGTAACACTTGCGGAATATTTCCACGATCTCTTGTTTTGCACCGGTGAAATTGCCGTAGTAATAATCATTCACTGCCTTGAGCATAGAATAGTATGGTTGTGAAAACGAAACTGTATCTTTCTTCAGATTTGGTAAAAAATCAATTGGGAAAATTGGAAGATGTGTCTGCCATCGTTCGTTGCAGATCCGGATGAATGTTTCGTATGATTCGGTATCGTTGTATTTCGTCAGTCGTGCTTGATACTCCTCCGGAATCCTCATCTTCAATTCTGTAGCAACAGTATCGGCAAAGTTGAGCGATGAAAATGCCGACGCCAATGTTTCAATCATGTTAACATACCGGTAGCCATTTTTGCTGGTCGCAGACCCTTCGATAATCCATCGTACATTTTGATCGTCCAGAGCGTGCTGGAGTGAATCCCGAAAGCTGGTGGCTTGAGCAAGTGAGATACGGCATCTATCCAAAATGGGTGCAATTGCCGTATCAAGCGAACCGATGTTCCATTCGGCACGCGGCAATGAATCGATGACGTACTTGAACGTCGGCTTGAAACCATCCACAAGCGCGATTCGTGGTTTTAAATCCATTTGTACATTTGAAGCAGCCGCTTGGAATGATGCCGAGGTTTCGTTATAATAATCTTCAAAGCATTGAGTGCGTTTGGATTTATATTCATCGTACCGAGTAAATATTTTGTAATTGGCATTACCGAGAATTTGTTCGTATGCACTTATTGCTGATTTGAAATGTTTTGCGGCTGTTGCGGTTTCTGCTTGCTTTGCAAGGTCGTCCACAATTGTGAAGCCAGGCCAAAATTCCTGCGGCACTTTAAACTCTACCTGACTCATTGCGTCGTCAATCGGACATTGGAATAAGAAAAGAAGATTGAGCTTGAAGGTCTTGGGAAATCCAAGCAGAATGGAGTTGTTTCCCCCTGCAATCAGTTCCCCTTTCCATGCGGTGGAAATTTTCTTTTCGTCTTGATAGATGTTCACCTTGGAAAGTTCATCTTTTACAAAATCCTGATCAAGTTGCCAATCTTCCGCCGGAGTTACAAGAAAGTAGAAATACTGTCCGCTATTAACATTGTCGCTGGTGAGCGGCTGTTGTCGATTCTCATTTGCTAATTCGATCTTTACTGTGCGCGGTCCGCCCATCCCCAAGAAGCCGGACTTCGCTTTTATCTTTAATTGAACAGATGGAGCTTGCGCATTCAGAAGCGCCGTAATACATAGCAGACCAGAGAGCAATGACAAGAACCTGGTATTCATTTGAAACCTCGGGCAGTCAAAGTGAATAGAAAAATCTAAACTCTTATAAAAAGAATATAGAAAAACAGAGCCGTAGATGCAATGATTCATGCAGTGAACTCCTTGAATTCCTCCACATTTTTTGGTACATATAAAATGAGTGTAAAAAACGATTTATGCCCGTCCCGCCCTGTTGCGGGACGGATTGTATTTGAAAGGAAGCTTCAGTGGATTCTCTTTACATATTGCCGATTCTTCTTTTTTCCATTGTTGTGCACGAGGTCGCGCATGGTTGGATGGCGCTGCAGCTTGGTGATTCTACTGCGCGTGATTCCGGTAGATTGACACTTAATCCGATTCCACACATTGACCCGATTGGTTCCATTGCTATTCCGCTCCTTTCATATCTCACCGCCGGCTCTGTATTTATTGCGTGGGCAAAACCGGTGCCGATAAATTCGGCAAACTTTAGCAATTTTCGCCGCGATGACATCTTGGTATCTATTGTTGGCCCATTTTCCAACTTGCTTGTGGCGTTTTGCTGCGCAGTGTGTTACATACTGTCGCAGCGTTTTTTTGGCCCGTTAAATCTGATTGAAAATAATTTTCAGCGTGAAATAGCGACGTTTTTGATTCGCATGTTTGTGGCTGGAATCACCTTAAATATTTTTCTTGCAGTTTTTAATTTAATTCCGGTGCCGCCGCTTGACGGTTCGCATATTCTATCAGCTCTGCTTCCGGCAGAAATAGGCGAGCGGTATCGGCAAATAGGATTCTTTGGAATACTCCTTGTCATTATGTTCATGCGGCTAGCACCGTTTCGGAATTTTATCTTCACGGTTGTGATGACAGTGCGAATTCCTTATGAAATTTTTATCAACCGATTTCTATTCACAATTTAAACTGTTGATACTTGTTTGTCCATAGCAGATTGAAAATTACACATGAATTACATCGCCTATAAAGAAAATATTTTATACTGTGAAGATATTCCACTCAGTGAGCTGGCTGAAGAGTACGGAACACCGCTCTACGTGTACAGTAAGAACCGGATTGTAGAAAAATATCGTTCCATCATTGGTGCATTAGGAGACGCCAGAGTCCAAGTGTGTTATGCGCTGAAGGCAAATGCCAATCATCATATTTTACAATTGCTTGCCACAGAGGGCGCTGGCGCTGATGTAGCTTCTGCGGGAGAAATGTATCTTGCGTTAAAAGCAGGATTTTCTCCAGACAGGATAGTTTTTGCAGGTGTGGGGAAGCGAGAAGATGAAATCGAGTTTGCCTTAAAACAGGATATATTTTCCTTCAACGTTGAGTCGGTATCAGAGCTGCTTACCATTTCACGTGCAGCCCTCAGGATGGGAAAGAAAGCCCGCATCTCACTGCGTATTAACCCGGATATTGACGCACAAACTCATCCGTATATCACGACCGGTTTGCAATCGACGAAGTTCGGCATCGAAGCATCAAAGGCGATAGAAGTGTACACGTATGCTGCATCGTTGTCGTCTTTGGAATTGGTGGGCATTCACACGCATATCGGTTCACAAATCACAAAACTCGAACCGTTTGTTGCGACAGCGAACTATATTGTCGGGTTGGTTGGGAAATTATGTGAAGCTGGTATCAACTTAACACATATTGACTTTGGCGGCGGTTATGGCGTTCAATACACAAATGCCGTTTTGCATGAGGCGCTCCCGCAAGATGAAACACAGAATAATAGCGTACCAACCCCCGTGGAATTTGTTGAGGCGGTGCTGCCCATCCTGCAGACAACAGGTTGTTCCATCTGGATTGAACCTGGCCGTTCGATTATTGCAGACGCCGGCGTTTTAATCACCCGCGTTATTTCAACAAAAGAAAATGCGATCAAGAAATTTATTATTGTGGATGGCGGCATGAACGACTTGCTCAGGCCCAGCCTCTATCAAGCGTACCATCAAATCGTTCCTCTGTCCATCACTACATATGAATGCGAGAAAGTGGATGTCGTAGGCCCGATCTGTGAAAGCACCGATTTTTTTGCTCGGGATCGATTGCTCGCTAAAAGCAATGCAGGGGATTATCTTGCGGTACTTACCACAGGCGCATACGGTTTTGTTTTAAGTTCTAATTACAACGGCCGGCTTCGTCCGGCAGAAATTCTTGTGAATGGAGATCGTGTCCGTATTATCCGTCCCCGACAGACGCTGGAAGAGTTGGAATAATCATATGTGTATCTTAAAACCTCAATTATCAAATGCCAAATAACAAACAAATATCAAATCCAAATGGTCAATTCCTAAAAAGACATTTTGTGTTTTGGATTTCATTATTGGAATTTGTTTGCTTTTTGTAATTTATAAATTGGGATTTTAGAAGTTCCCATACGTTATTTGCTGTTATCGATGCAATTCATTTCAACGGTCTGTATCTCGCAAAACTGCTAATTCGATTTTGAGTTCTTCATTTATCTTTCTTACTTTTATTTGTACGATTATGAACACGACGCCCAAAAACAACCTCGTAAGAATGATTCAGCTTGCAGAAGAATTTTTTGCGACAAAAAACGATCCTTCGCAAATTTCTATTGATCAAAGGGTGATGCGCAGGCTCAAAAGAATTCATCCGAGCACGATGACAGAGAAGAGCACAAGCAAGGGACCGATTGCCTGGATTCTGATCATTCCAACTACGCATACACTCATGGAACAATTTATTACGAAAAAAATAAACGAACGGGAATTGTTAAACAAAACTCCTTTGCGTGTGAAGTATGATTCCATCTACCTGTGTTCAGCATTAGTGTTGCCGGAGTATCGCGGCAGGGGATTGGCAAAGAGTTTGATGATAAAAGCGATCAAGTCTATTAAGAAAACGCACCCGATTGACTGTCTCTTCTATTGGGCATTCAGCGTGGCTGGCAAAAAATTAGCGGTATCCGTTGCAAAAGAATTATCATTGCATCTTTATAAAAAGGCCTAAATTAAAAGACGGCGAAATAATTTAGATGCAAAATACCAGCTATATTACCGATGAAGAGTTGCTCCGCCGCATTAAAGGTGATGATCCCAAAGCTCTAAAAATATTATTCGAAAGATACTATTCTTTACTTTGTCGCTTCGCATTCCGATTTGTTAAGACTATTCATCTTGCAGAAGAAGCGGTTTCCGATGTATTTCTTGCTCTCTGGCTCAAAAAAAATAATATTGAGATACGTACAAACCTGAAAACATATTTATACACTGCCGTTCGAAACCAGTCGATTAATTATGTGAAGCACCATACTTTTTCGTTTGAAGATATAGAGACTGTCGATGCACAAGATACAATCTCGGAATTACACCCACATGCACATATGATGTATGAAGAACTAAAAGATGATATTGATGCACTCCTCAAACAGCTACCGGAAAAAAGACAGATAATTTTTAGAATGAATCGAATTGACGGGTTAAGCTATAAAGAAATAGCAGAAATTCTCTCGATCTCAATACACACTGTGCAAAACCAGATGGTAGCAGCGGTAAAATTTTTATCCGGCCACAGTCCACGCCGGAAATAATTCCTAATCCTCTTCCCCCACGTTCTTACTTTTTTTTGAATAGACTCTACTTGGAATAGTAGGTAGGCCGGCTTTTTATTGTCTTATACATAGAGTCTTTTAAATTCCAAGTAAAGGGTGATATCATGATTGAAGATAAATTCTTTCGGTTAGTAACAAAATACGTTTCTAAAGAAGCATCTGTTGAAGAAACCGATCAACTGCATTCCTTGCTGAAGCAAAAGAAATATGCCGATCTGTTCAAGAGCATGAGCAAGAAATGGGAAGATGCTGGCGAACGCGAATCATTGCATAGCTTTAATTTAGAGAGAGGATTTCAGCTTCTTACATCGAAAATACATTCATATGATTCATCTTTTCAATGGGAGAAAAAGATAAAACCAGACCATACGTTGTTTTATCGATTCCATTCTTTTAGAATTGCTGCATCAATAGCGGCCTTGGTTTTTCTCGTTGCCGGCGGACTTTTTGTATCTCACCACTTGAAACAAAAATCAGATGTGACAGCGTGGAATGAAAAGAAGACGGTTATGGGAGAGAAAGTTATTCTTACTCTTCTTGATGGTACAAAAGTAACACTGAATGCCGATAGTAAATTGAAATATCCTGTGCGTTTCGGGGAAGAATCGCGTGAGGTCTCGTTACAGGGGGAAGCGTATTTTGAAGCCGCTCATGATGATACAAAGCCATTCATCGTTCATTCGGGAGGAGTGACAACGACAGATCTCGGGACGAAGTTTAACGTCAAAGCTTTTCCAGACGAAAATAATGTAACTGTTTCGCTTGAAGATGGAAAAGTAAAAGTACGTGCAGGTACCACTGAGACTCAAAAAAATACACGGGAAATTCTTTTAGCGCCGACACAACAATTCGTTTTCGATAAAGAAAACGAAATAAGTACGGTAGAAACATTCGATCTTCAAAAAGCAATTGGGTGGAAGGACAATATTTTGATTTTTGATAATGAGCCATTGTCAAAAGTACTCGTGCCTCTAGAACGATATTTCGGTGTAAAATTTGAAATTGCAAATCCAGCATTAGCCAACAGAATTGTGAAAGCCAATTTTAAGAATGAATCATTCTGGACGGTGGTAACAGTGATGGAGAAAGCTACCGGATTAACATATAAAACTGACAAAGACAATAATGAAATCAAGAAAATCGTTTTTTATGAAAAATAAATTATTTCACATCTCTCGAACGCACATTCTCTATTTTTTCATCGGACTCACAGTCCAATTTTCTTATCTGAATATTCTTCTTGCGTTGCCTTCTTTAGAAGATAAGAAACTCGAAGATGTGAAAATAAAAATGAGTGGGGGAGATATTTCTCTCGAACAAGCTTTCCAGTTTATTGAGCAACAAACCGATTTCAAATTTTTTTATATCAAAGAAGAAGTACCGCTCGATAAAAAAATAGAAATAAATCAACAAGAGGGATCTCTTTATCAGATTCTTCAGGGCTTCGCAAAAGAGTTCGGCTTAGCGTTCAGCAGAATTAACAATCAAATTGTCGTTAAAAAAACTGCTGTTGTTCAGTCTGAAACATATAAAGTAAGCGGAATTGTTCGTGATGGCTCTACGTATGAACCGCTGGTTTTCGCTAACATACTCATCGAAGGAACTCAACAAGGAACTACAACCGATGCAGAAGGAAGGTTTTCTTTCGTTCTCACTCAGGGCCAATATACCTTACGCTGCAGTTTCGTTGGCTACAGGACAGAATTACTCTCGATAACGGTACTAAAAGATGTCCAGTTAAGCATCGCTATGGTCTCAATGGATGTGTTGATGCAAGATGTGACAGTTTATGCGCACCGGATGGAAGAAACAGAGCAGCCCGAAGTAAGCGCATTATCGCTCCAGAGTGAAAGTATTAAACATGTCACATCAATTTTTTCTGATGTAATGCGATCAGTCCAAATGCTTCCCGGGGTGTCGACAGATAATGAGTTTAGTTCAAAGTTCAATGTCCGCGGCGGAAATCAAGATGAAAATCTGGTTCTCGTCAATGGCACGCAAGTCTATGACCCGTATCATGTAAAGGAAGCGTCGAATGCGAGCATCGGCATCTTTAATGTCGATATGGTTAAGAAAATGGATCTCGTGACAGGCGGATTTACTGCCCGGTATGGTGATAAGATGAGCTCGGTTCTGAATATCGAGTATCGTGAAGGAAGCCGGGAACAATATAAAGGCATTGCCAGTATCAGTCTGATGGACCTCAACGCCATGGTTGAAGGGCCTCTGGGCGACAAAGGATCGTTCATCATCGGTGGACGAAAAAGCTATTTAGAGTATGTCATGAAAATGATGGGTGCGGGTCCATATATTCATCCTTCCTTTTATGATATTCAAGGAGTATTTGCATATTCGTTGAACCCGCGACAGAAACTACTGCTGAAATTTATTCATGCAGGTGATGATTTCTCAGAAGATCCCCACCGCGATTACCAAACGCCCAGTCAATGGATCGGTTATGATAACACTGGGCTTCAATTTACAAACACACGGCAATCAAATGATTCTGTCGACAACCATGCAAACTATTACAGTAGTATGGTCGCACTTCAAAGTATAAATATCCTTTCATCCTCGGCTCTCCTGAAAACTGAGATATCGTTTTATGATCAACGTGAAATTGAAGATTATTGGTATGAAAGTCTTTATTCATACCGAGGGGTAAATCCACGCAAAACATATTTTTATAATAATACATACGAAAATGCCTATAACAACAATCTCCGAATTCGTACTCTGGAACTAAATTCAACTCTTGATATGCAGATCACTTCACTCTATGGAATAAAGGCCGGTGCAGGTTATCAACGTATTAACTACAATCTGGATCTTTTTGACCAGCAAACTATAGAAGAATTTACAAATGAATACAAATATCCTGACACAACCCTGAACCGCCGTGTGGAAAATCCCACCGATTATGTGAATGATCAAATCAATACGCAATCTTATAAGTTTATGGGATATCTTGAAAACATCATTCAGATCAGCAATCAAATTCTGCTCAATGTTGGCGGCCGATTCGATTATTTTGACCTGAATAAACAACTTACATTGAGTCCACGGATCAACCTTGCATATCAAACGGGTATAGGGATCGTCGTTCGAGGGGCTTGGGGACATTATTACCAAACTCCAATTTATCGCCAGATCGCATATCCAAGTGCGTCCGATACAAACACGAAGGCTCAGCGTGCAATACATTATATTGTCGGAGTCGACTATGATCTTATGATTGATCAAGCAAAGCAACACTTTTGGAGATTTAAGGTGGAAGGATACAAAAAAATATACGACAACCTCATCACTGCAACTCAAACGAGTTATAGTCTCATATATTATTCCCGAAAAAACGACGCAACCGGCGCTGCAAGCGGAATGGACATGCAAGTAATATATTCAAATACCGGTTTCTATGGTTGGATAAGTTACGGCTACCTCTTTTCCCGTCAAACCCTGATACATGATACCATAGGATCATCGTTTCCTCGATATACCGATCAGCGACATACGCTTGCTGTGACGGGTGAAGTGGGACTCGGAAGTGGCTGGAGTATAAATTCACGAATGGTCTATGGAAGCGGATATCCATACACACCATCAATCGCAGTCTTTAATAACTCGAAGAGAATATGGGAATGGATTCCATCAAATAAGCCAAACTCAGAATATCTTCCATCGTATAGCCGAGTGGATTTGAGAGTCGCAAAAGATTTCACGATTTTCGGAGCACCAACATCTGTTTTTCTGGATGTCAGTAACATTTTCAATGCAACAAATATACAGGCATATCGTTACCGCTTCGACAATAATGGCAATCCATATAGGGAAGAAGTAAAATTATGGCCCATCATTCCTTCTCTCGGGATGGCAGTCCAGTTTTGAGAGCGCTACCGATAATGGTAGGGTTGTTATGATAAGGTATCAGCCACTGCCTAAATGAAATGTTGTGGAATATTCTAAAATCAGAAATGGAGATCAACAATGAAGACATCTACGATATCACTCTCCCTTGTTTTTATATTCATCACAATGGGTTCTGTTTCTCTTGCCCAAGATGTTTTTCTAAAAGGCAGATCAGCAATTGAACTCAACCTCGGCTTTTGGGGAGGAGCGAAGGCATCGAATACAATCGGACCCACAGGGATTCAATCTGAAGCGGGAACCAACGGTTTTGTGGGCGGACTCGGTTATTCATACTGGCTAAGGGAAAACCTTTCATTGACGGTGACCGCCAGCCTGCTATCAGCGCAAGCAAATACGACCTTTAGTACTTTCAATGTCACACAGCAAGCCAGTACTGTTGTTCCATTACTACTTGGTCTTCGATTCTACATTCCCGAACCCGAGTCTGGTGAGAACATCCGTCCATTCCTTTCAGCCGCAGTCGGGACTTACTTCGGATCAGAAGCAACCAGCGCACTGCTTTTTCAGCAAGCACACACAGAAACTGCAGTTGGCGGACGACTTGGTGTAGGTGCTGATTTCTTTCTAGGCAATCATTTCAATTTAGGTGCCAATGTGGGTTATCATCTTATGACAGATTTTGAGAATACTATCGGGGCAAGAAAGAACTACAGCGGAGCGGAATTTTCTTTGGAAATTGGCTACATCTTTTAAGATTACATGACTATCGTGAATATAGTGGGGGCATATAACATCGCCAAAGCACGAGACTTACTCTATGATATTTTTTATATGTGTTCGTTCCATCCCGCTTTGCACTGGTAGATTAGTCTTTAGAAATGCGCCAAGCGGGACGGTGTGCTTTTCGCAAACGTTAGCTGCAATTGTACTTTTTGCTATTGAGGAAGGTTTATGAATGCAAATTCTCATGAACAAAACTAAAAATGAGGAGAATGAACTGATGAGACATTTGATCCGCTTTTTAAATATTATTATTTATTCAATTATTGTTGCAGGGATTCATACACCACTATTCGCACAGGATTCAACAGTATCTATTGTGGATCGCGGAAATTATTATGAAGTCACATTGGATTATACAACAGGCATAAGCCATTATGATATGGGTCAGCTGCTAATGCAAAAGGTGACGCAGATATTGCCGAATTATGAACAACTTGCAGATTCATATTTAGCTGAAGTGGTCGGCACACAGAGCATTTATAATATTCTGCTCAGTCGTGTACCAGATATAAAGCCACAGATCCCTCAGGAGTATCAGGATGAAATAGACGGAATGGCTTCGCAGTTAAGTGGAGGCAATATCGATAGAATAGGTGACGGTAAATTATCCAAAGATGAATTTTATCTGATGCAACTCATCACAGATGTGGACCATTCAACCCAATGTTCAGGGATATCGGTATATGGATCCCGATCAGCGACAGGCAACACCATGACCGCCCGAATATTAGACTGGTTTGATGGCTCCAAACATCAACTGGCACAAATTCAATCCGTTGTTACAATTAAGAATGGCAGTAAATCAATTTGTTCGATCGGATATTTAGGTTTCATGGGAATCATTACCGGATTTAATGAAGAAGGAATTTTCGCCGGCATTCTGGATTCTCCTTCGGGTGCTGTTTATTCCTCAAATAATAAGCGTTCCTATCCGCTGGATTTACGTTATGCCCTGGAAAATTGTACTTCATTGGCGGATGTGGCCGAATATATGATGGATCCGTCGAGAAATTATGCTTTCAACCATCTCATTTTATTATCCGATAAACATACTTCTCAAGTATTGGAGAACAACTTTTCCGGAACCGGCACGAATATACGAAGGGCGTTGAGAAGTGACACGTCTTCTTTAAACCCGGGCATTACATGGGGATTCACCAGTGCGGTGGCAGCAGTAAATTCGTTCCTCCTATTAGGAAATTATGATAATCATATTGGAGTGTTGTCCAATACAAAAAGATGGAACAGTATCAAAACGCAACTTCAACTTTATGGCGATACCATTAATTTGAATGAAATAAAACTGATTGCTTCTTTTACTAATGGCAATGGTCCAGGTAATCAGTCAGATGGAGATATTTATAATATCGGTACTCAACAAATTGTAATATTCCAGCCGGATATCTTTCATCTGGAGGTAGCATTCAAACCAAAATCAGGTATTATGCCGAAAGATCCGGCATTCGAAAAGATTTCTGTTTTCATCGGTTCAAGTCCGACCTCTGTCGCTAAAGATAATTCATCGCTTCCCGAATCGATTATGTTGGAGCAGAACTATCCAAACCCGTTTAATCCAGCGACGACTATTTCCTTCAATCTTCCAACGAGATTTTTTGTCTCACTGAAAGTATTTGATCTTCTAGGAAGAAATGTGGCAACAATTTTCTCGGAAGAGTTATCAGCTGGTGCCTACTCACGACAATGGAGTGCGGTAGCTTTGCCAAGCGGAGTGTATTTCTATCGTTTGCAGGCAGGTAATTTTGTCGAAACAAAGAAACTAATATTACTCAGATGAGAAATAACGGCAACTATTAAAGAAAACAATGAACTCAAAAAGATCGTTTTCTATAAGAAATAACATACTGCGGATAATTCAAATAACTGTTTTCCCTTCATTCTTGGGATCGAGCATATTAATAGTGTACTTGCCTCAGAGCCTCCAGAGGATAAGAGACTTCAGACAAACTTATACTTAAGAATGAAATCCTTCTTTTGATAATCGTTCGGTTTTTACGTATTTTATTCACCACAAGAATCGAGAATTGAAAAATACTATGACAACGAACGAGAAAAACGATTTTATCCGCGAGATTATCGATGAAGATCTCAAAACCAATAAGTATGAAGGACGCGTCCATACACGCTTCCCTCCCGAACCAAATGGGTATCTACATATCGGCCATGCCAAATCCATCCGCCTGAATTACGGAATTGCAAAAGACTACAACGGCAAATTCAATCTCCGGTTTGATGACACAAATCCCGAAAAAGAGGATCAAGAATATGTTGATTCAATCATCGAAGATGTGAAATGGTTGGGCGGTGATTTTGAAGACCGCCTGTTCTACGCTTCGGATTATTTTGAACAGATGTACCAATGGGCTGTTGCTCTCATTAAGAAAGGAAAAGCGTACGTTTGCGATCTTTCCGCTGACGAAATCCGCGCAACACGCGGAACGCTGACAGAACCCGGAAAAGAAAGTCCGTACCGAAATAGAAGTGTAGAAGAAAACCTTGTTTTATTTGAAAGCATGCGCAAGGGAGAAATTCCGGATGGAACGAAAACCTTGCGCGCCAAGATCGATATGGCCTCGCCGAATATCAATCTTCGTGATCCGATTATGTATAGGATTGTTCATGAAGGACATCATCGGCAGGGAAACAAGTGGTGCGTGTATCCGACGTATGATTGGGCGCATGGCATTGAAGACTCCATTGAAGGAATCACTCATTCCATCTGCACGCTCGAATTTGAAAATCATCGCCCGCTATACGATTGGTACATTAACGAATTGGGCATCTATCATCCCCAACAGATCGAATTTGCACGGTTGAACATCACATACACTGTATTGAGTAAACGGAGATTGCTCCAGCTTGTTCAGGAAAAACATGTCTCGGGCTGGGATGATCCGCGTATGCCGACCATTGTTGGTTATCGGCGTCGTGGCTACACCTCAGAATCAATCAAAGTCTTCTGTGATAAGATTGGCGTCTCTAAGAAAGACAGCATCATCGATGTGGCCATGTTAGAGTGGAGTATTCGCGAGGATTTGAATAAACACGCTCAACGTGCAATGGCTGTGTTGAACCCGGTCAAAGTTATCATCACAAATTATCCGGAAGATAAAGTTGAAGAACTCCCAGCAGTTAATAATCCCGAAGACGAATCGGCTGGAACTCGAATAGTTCCATTTAGCCGGGAATTGTACATCGAGCAGGATGATTTTCGCGAGGTGCCTCCGCCAAAATATTATCGCTTATCGCCTGGTACAGAAGTGCGGCTGAGGTATGCTTACATTATCAAGTGCGAAAAAGTTATAAAGGATGCACAGGGAAATATTATTGAAATTCATTGCACATACGATCCTGAAACGAAAAGCGGATTGCCGACAGCCAACCGTAAAGTGAAAGCAACCGTTCACTGGGTTTCTGCTCATGATGCTGTCAATGCAGAAGTGCGGATGTACGACCGCCTTTTTAATAAAGAAAATCCCGATGATGTTGAAGAAGGAAAGGATTTTCTTTCCAATCTCAATCCGAATTCTTTGCAAGTGCTTACTCATTGCAAAGTGGAACCGATGCTTGGCACCGCAGCGCCGGGGGACCGCTTTCAGTTTGAACGAACTGGATACTTCTGTGCTGATGCAAAGGATTCCAAACCAGGTGCGCCGGTCTTCAACCGTATCGTGACGCTAAAGGATACGTGGGCGAAGATTGTACAACAAGGGAAGAAGTAGCGTGGGTAACAAATGAACTCCATATCAACATTAAGCCGCATCTATTAATCGATATCCAATCCCGGCTTCAGTAAGAAAGAAAACCGGATTGTTTGGATCGTCCTCTATTTTTTTGCACAACTGACCAAAGTACACTCGCGTGTATTGAACTTCTTCAGAAGTAGAGTCCTTGCGATACGAATAAAAAGAGGTCTGCCGGTGAGATGAGGATATCCTCTAGTTATCTGAAATGATACGTTAAGAAGCAGACCCAAAATATTTGTTTTCAAATAAAGGTTGTTTACCCCCTGCCGAATTCTGATTAAAATCCGCACCTGAAAACAAAAAATCACGCGTTTGCGTGATACCGCCTTAAATATATAATTATTAAAGTACAGCCGCGTTTAGATGCTATATATACAACACCACCAAAAATCATTAATAGAACAAAAGACACAACGTTAGATGGAGCTATCATCATACAAGATTCCCGTAGGGACGTTGTACTCAACGTCCAGGAATGTTCACGTGTAAACAATCATTCTGTTCACAAACACAAAAATCTCGAGAGGGACATTCAGTTGAGATGAAACGTACAGGCGATCGTAAAACAATACGGTTGAAGGAGTATGATTACTCTTCGCCGGGAGAGTATTTCGTAACAATATGTACACAAGATAAACTCTATTCGTTTGGGAAGATTATTGAAGAGGAAATGCGATTATCATCTATCGGTGAAATTGCTCAACGATGTTGGCAGGAAATCCCCAATCATTTTCCCAACATCGAGTTGGACGCGTTCGTCGTAATGCCAAACCACATTCATGGAATTATTGTAATTAATCCACTGGTAGGGGTTCATTATAATGAACCCCTACGGAAAAATGCATTTCAACACACCATTCCAAAATCATTGGGATCGATTATTCGTTCATACAAAGGAGTGGTATCCCGCGAATGTCGAAAATGCGGCCATCATTATTTCTTATGGCAGCGGAATTTCTATGAACATATCATACGGGATGATAAAGATATGAATACCATCCGCGAGTATATTGTCAACAATCCGCTTCAATGGGCTGTGGATAAAGAGAATCTATCAAGGGATCATTACCATACATCATACTACCCCCGGCACACGGGGGCTTAACAAAAACAAACCACAACTAACAAAAGGAGGTAGCCATGGCTACTATAACTTCATACGGGCTGGCACAGGAATATCGCGTCGTCTGCGGACACTGCCGGGCACAAGCGGCACGCTTGCAAGGGCGGGGCATCACAGAAGAAAAGCTGACGGGAGGTTCAGACCTGATCAAGATCATGCAGGACACCGAAACTGCCGCCCTCAATGCAGAGACGGCAAAAGAACTTCTTACCGTGCAGGAAGAAACGCAGCGCAACGGGCTGAGCGTATTGCTGCGCGCAGTAACAAACGCTGTAAAAAAACAATTCGGCAAAGGAGCAAAAGAAGGCAAAGATTTTCGTGTGGGAGAATACCTTGCCGATTCCACTCCGAAAACTTTACAGTGGGCGGATGATGTTGCAAAGGCATATCCGAAGTACAAGGATGATCTCCAGAAGCAGGGGATTATGCCTACCGATATCGATTCCATCAAAGCATCCGCGGCGGCACTGGAGGCAACGGATACGCAGCAGGAGACTTCCAAGCGGATCGCCACACAGGCAACAGCAACGGCAAATGCAGCATTCGATGCTGTTGTAAAGTTCGTCGATGCGATCCATAGTGCTGTCACTATGGAGTTTGTAAACGAACCGGCGATACGCGCGGACTTTGCAGCCGCCAAGAAACTCCGGTATCAGGCCGCACCCAAGCCCGCCAAACCGAACGACAAAACCGATACAAATACTGCAGCACCTCCGGCACAACCTGGTGCGCCGAAATAATATGCTTCAAGAGAGCTCCAATGGCAGGTCTCAGCATTACGAGGCCTGTCGCTCTTTTGCAAATTGACACAGTTCGATGAACAGACTCCAGTTCGATGAACAGACTCCTTTTTTAGTGACCTCTGGAGTTTGTTGAGAGAGTACCGGAAGATTTTTGGAGACCCCAAAAGTTTGTTTAAGGAGTGCCGGAAGATTTTCAATGACTTCAAGAGTTTGCCGGGAGAGTACCGGAAGATTATCAAGGACACCTAGAGTTTGTTTAGGCAGTACCAGAAGATTATCAAGGACTCCCGGAGTTTGCTTAAGGAGTACCAGAAGATTATCAGAGACATCCAGAGTTTGTTTAGGGAGTGCCGGAAGATTTTCAAAGACTCACAGAGTTTGTTTGGGGAGTACCGGAAGATTTTTAGAGACTCCCGGAGTTTGTTTAAAGAGTACCAGAAGATGAAAATGATGAAAATACTTTAAAAAGAGGAAAAGCATTGACAATGATTTTAAACAGAGCTACATTATTACCAAGTAGTGGCGGTTACGTGGAGGTACCAAAGAACTACAACTTTTCTCCAACTTTAAAGAAGAACCTATAATGATAGAAGAGAGGTCTGCCTATCATGCATTTAACGAGCGATATATAGACAATGTCTATCTAATTACTAGTTATGTTGCAATTGGCATTCATTATTTCACAAAAGGAGAAACAGATGAAAAATATTTTACCATTTCTCATTGTTGTATCTTTCCTATTTATTGCTACAAAACCATTGCATGCCCAATGGATACAAACTAATTCACCGTACGGCCAGTCTATTAATTGCTTCGCCATCTCCAGTACGAATCTCTTTGCTGGGACTGGTAGTGGTGTATTTCTTTCCACCAATAATGGCACAAGCTGGGTCAATGTCGGATTGACGTATGTCTATGCACTTGCCGTCAGCGGTACGAATCTTTTTGCCGGGACACAAACAGGCGGCGTCTTTCTTTCCACCAATAATGGCACAAGCTGGACTGCAGTCAATACTGGCTTGACGGGCGCTAAAGTTAATGCTCTTGCCGTCTCCGACACGAATCTCTTTGCCGGGACTAATGACGGTGTATTTCTTTCCACTGACAACGGCACAAACTGGACAGCGGTGAGTACCGGTTTGACGAACACTGATGTTTTGTCTCTTGCCGTCAGTGGCACGAATCTCTTTGCCGGGACTGATGGCGGCGTCTTTCTTTCTACCAACAACGGCACAAGCTGGACTGCAGTCAATACCGGTTTGACGAACACTGCTGTCTGGTCTCTTGCCATCAGCGGCACGAATCTCTTTGCTGGGACCAATGGCAGTGGCGTCTTTCTTTCCACCAACAACGGCACAAGCTGGACTGCAGTCAATACCGGCTTGACGAACACTCAAGTCAGTGCTTTTGCCATCTCTGGCACGAATCTTTTTGCAGGGACTCTTGACGGCATCTTTCTTTCCACTAACAATGGCACAAGTTGGACGGCAGTCAATAACGGCTTGACTGCTACTTATGTTACAGCTCTTGCCATCTCTGGCACGAATCTTTTTGCCGGGACTCTCGGAGGTGTCTTTCTTTCCACTAACAACGGCACAAGCTGGACAAAGGTCAACAACGGCTTGACGAGCGGTGTAGGAGTTCTTGCCGTCAGTGGCACGAATCTCTTTGTCGGGACTGGTGACGGCGTTTCTCTTTCTACCAACAACGGCACAAGCTGGACAGAGGTTAACACCGGCTTGACGAAAGCGGTTGTCCTAACTCTTGCCGTAAGCGGCGCAAATCTTTTAGCTGGTACTTGGTACAGCGGCGTCTTTCTTTCCACCAACAACGGCACAAGCTGGACTGCAATCAATAACGGCTTGACGAATCATTCTATCTGGTCACTTGGTGTCTCCGGCACGAATCTGTTTGCAGGAACTGGTGGCAGCGGCGTCTTTCTTTCCACTAACAACGGTGCAAGCTGGACTGCGGTAAGTACAGGTTTGCCAGTTAATTATGTTATAGCTCTTGCTTTCTCCGGCACGAATCTTTTTGCCGGGACTCAAGGGGATGGTGTTTTTCGTTCCACCGACAACGGCATAAGCTGGACTGCGGTTGATTCTGGCTTGACGGGCGCTTATGTCCGAGCTTTTGCCGTCTCCGGACCGAATCTCTTTGCCGCAGCTGGTCAGAGCATCTCCCTATCAACTAACAACGGCACAAGCTGGACTGAGGTTGGTTCCCGCGTGGGCGGTGCTCAAGTCAATGCTTTTGCCGTCTCCGGCACGAATCTCTTTGCTGGGACTATGGGCTATGGCAGTGGTAACTACGGCGGTGTCTTTCTTTCCACAAACAATGGCACAAGCTGGGTCAATACCGACTTGATGAACCAGGATGTCAATGTCCTTGCTGTCTCCGGCACAAATCTCTTTGCCGGGACTTCCAGCGGCCTCTGGAGACGACCGCTGACAGAGATGATAACCCCACAGTTATCTTTAAGCCGCTCAATCATTGACCAAGGAAATGTTCGGTTGGGACTACCAAAGCGGGATACTCTCACAGTTAGGAATATCGGTACGGACACATTGAAAATAAGCACCATCACTACGACCAGCCCAGTTTGGAGTGTTTCACAAACTATATTGACAATTCCTCCAAATCAATCTTTCATCGATACTGCCATCTTTATACCAAATTCAATTGGAGTAATATCCGGAAAATTAATTATCACAAGCAACAGTCCGACAAGTCCAGATACAATCAAAGTATCTGGATTTGGTTTTGGTACTCCAGCGATGCAATTTAATACAAAAGCAATTTCTTTTGGCAACATCAAAGTTGGAACATTCAAAGATACAACCGTAACCATTACGAATACCGGCAACGATACATTGAAGATAAGCAACATGACTTCATCACGTTCTACATTTACCACAAGACCAACTGTAAACAATATTCCTCCCGGACAATCATTAGCAGATACATTGCGATTTGCGCCGACAGTTGTTGGAGCTGATTCAGCTTTGTTTGTCATCCAAAGCAACTCAGGAAGTTCACCTGATACAATTAAAGTAGCAGGTGTCGCTATCCCCACGACAAGTGTTGAAAATATAGGTGGGATACCAACGGAATATGCTCTTTCTCAAAACTATCCCAATCCATTCAATCCTTCAACAACATTGAATTATGCGTTGCCGGAGCGAAGCATCGTGCGGCTTGTTATCTATAATATCTTGGGTCAGATGGTGAAGGAATTAATTAATACCGAGCAACAAGCAGGATATCAATCGGTAGTCTGGAATGCAAATGTATCATCGGGAATGTATTTCTATCGCATCGAAGCAACTTCGGTAGAAGATCCTATTAAAAGGTTCGTTGAGACTAAAAAGATGCTGCTACTTAGATAAAGCAATTGCAACATAACCAGGCGCTCAAGCTGACCAAATGAGCTTACTACGAATTAACATTGCGCTTAGAGTATTTGTGCTTAATAATTTAATTGACAGCATGAACTCATTTCGTTTGTTGCATTACGAAAATTATCAACGTGGCAGCTTAGCGCCGATCCGTTAGGCGGCACAAACTAATATAGTACGAAAAGTTTATTCATTTTTATGGTAGTTAAATGTCATGCGCGGCGCATCTATTAGTATGTTTCGATAGAAAGAGTATATCCAAGATCTCGTAAGTATAGCTTATGAATAAAATGAAAATAAAGCATAACGGACATAAAGAGATACGAGCACCAACAATTTCGTGGAACAGTAATAGTAGAAACTAGAACAAACACTAATAAATGGAGCGACAATGAAAAGTGAAAAAAGTAAAAATACAAAAAATAATAAAATTATAAATTTGAAATTACTCTTCAACTTAATTTTTCTAATTTTATTAGCCAGCCTCTTTCTTATAGGTTGTGGTTCAAAGAAATTAGACCGTGGGAAAGCAGAAGAACTTTTACTAGCAAACTTCAATCAGGGTTTCAAAGATGATTGCAGGTTAAATTATATGTTACGGAACAAGCCTGAATTTGAAGCTATAAAAGCAAACGACTTTTTTGAAAAATCAATAGAAATTACAGGTATACAAAAAGTATCTGATGTTGAAGCTGTTGTCGAATGCATAGTGGTCACCAAAGGAAAGATCAATGAACTTCAAAAATGGAAGAGATCTATGACATCACTAAAAAATCGACTTATTCAATTAAGGCCATCTGAAAGAAGGGTAAGCGGATTTCCGTCAAATTTCTATTGGATTTTTAAGGACCCTGCAGATGGACAAGAATATATTCATGATATTACTGAAGGATTAAACTTTGGAGATGTATGGGGTTCAAGACCAGCAAATATAACGAAATCAGATCAATTCAAATTTTATGCCCAATTAGAGGGAATTGTAGACACTTATATCAGTAATGAAACGGTTAAATCAGGAATTATCAAGACTCATATGCGACTATACGATGACGGATGGAGAATCGGCGAATGAGAAACGATGCGTATTGTAATTATTTGAGTTAATATAATTAATGTTTGTTTAATCGAGCAATAATTATAATAATTGACTGCCAGAACAAGTACCGCAATGAATGATAGTATGGAAGTATAGTGCAGTGCGCCGCGCTCAGTCATTTAACAAACGTAAAATTGTCACTCACATATTTGGTAAGAAGATGAAAATCCGATCGTTGGCTTGGTGAAAAAAGTGTTCGTTCCATGCCGCCGCTCACCAGAAATTAATATTATGATGTTCGCGCCGTCGCGGCAATTTTACGCTGTACGTGTAATAGATTTAATTTGTTATTACCATAGTTTGGTTTTGCGTGCCGCCTAACCAGGCGCTCAAGCTGACCGTATGAGCTGAGTGCAAATTAACATTGCGCTTAGAGGTTTTGTGTTGGAAGAAAATATTCGTCTTGAAACTCGTTTCGTTTTGTGTAAAATTAAAATTGGTCACGCGGCAGCTTAGCGCCGGTCCGTTAACCTTCAAGGTGTCATATGGATTCAATACTTACAGATCGACATAAAAGTTGTCTTAGGGAGTTAGTGAAACTTGTACGTGAGAGTACAATCTCAGATGAATTTCACGTTGATTATCACACGGGACCTCCTGTTATCAGAACTAAACAAGTCGGAAAGGATATTAGAATTGATGGCTTATCGCGACTTGGATTAGAGGCACTCACTCGAGCCGGATTGATCTTTTCCATACCTTATATAACGCGGAGAGCTTCCGGATTTAGTGGAAGTACTACCGAATATGAATCTGAAAGTGCACGTTCATGCTACATCACCCCAGAAGGATTCCGAGCCGTCGATAATGATTTTGCTCCTATTGAAGATCTTGTACAACGACGTCCACCCATTGAGATTACCAGCAGTCTAACGTACTTCAGAAAGGATTTTCCAGATTCTTCACGTCTTGCATTTGTGATGATGCAGTTTGTGCAATCAAATGCTCACACCGCAATCTTGGGTGGAATTAGAAAGGCATCGGATCCCTTTCATTTTATTGCTTTGCGGGCTGATGATAAGCAGTATCATGATAATCTTCTCTTCAATATCTTAACATATATTTATGGTTGTCGGTTTGGTATTGCAGTGTTCGAAAGAATAGAGTCTGAAACAATCAATCCTAATGTATCTCTTGAAGTAGGTTACCTTCTAGGTCTAGACAAACCAGTGTGTTTTCTCAAAGATCATACTCTTAAGACCCTTCAAACAGATCTTATTGGACAATTGTACAAACAGTTCGACACCCAGAATTGTGAATCAACTATCCCGGCTGTATTATGGAAATGGATGGAGGATAAGGGAATTATATCCCCTCGCGTCAACCTTGAAGGCTAACCAGCGGCTCAAGATCGGCTTGTCCGGAGCCGGAGACCTGAGATTGTTATCGCACGAAGTGCGATATAAAATTAAAAGATAGATATTTCATCGCGCAAAGCACGATACTAATTATAAATGAGCGTGGGAACGTTAAGCATGGCGTGTAGAGGTTCAGAAGTTTAATAAATAACTTTTCAGCATGAACTTGGTTCGTTTTCAGCAACTTGCGGGTTATCGTTGCCGCAGCTTAGTTGCCATCCGTTATACCGCTTGCTCTTTAGAAAAGGCTCTGTCATTCTTCATTAGAGAAAATAAATAAATGGACACAAAACATACACCGGAAGAAGTTGAACTTCATCAAAAGGAAGAATTACTTCAACAAAAGCAGGAAATACTCACCGAACGAGAATTGGCTTTATCTACGTTGCAGGCAGATTTACATTCTTTTGAAATAGAGTATTATCTCAAGGTTGGTAATAAATATGTACAGATAGATCGGCTTCAAGCAACACTCGATAATATCATCGCCTCAAAAGCACCTAAAGATATCAATGCAAAAAAACGAGCTGCTGAAAGTAATAAAAAAGCCCAACAGAGTGAGAATGATGCCGAACAATACAAGCAACTGAGTGAGACCAGACAAAATAAGTTTGAAGCAACTCCAGAGTTAAAATCTCTATATCGCGAACTTGCAAAACTTTTGCATCCTGATTTGACATTAGACCCGAAGGAAAAAGAAAGACGGCACAAGCTGATGCAGCAGATAAATGAAGCTTATCAAGCGGGCGATTTAAAAAAGCTCAATGAAATTTGGGATGCCGAAAAGAACAATCCGGAAAACATTAAAGGCGACGATATTGGCTCTGCCCTTGTTAGGGCAATTAGAAAGATAGCACAAGTTGAAAAGCGAATAGCCGCATTAGAATACGATCTTGAACAATTGCGTAAGACCGATCTCTTCGTCCTTTTTGAAGTCGTTGAAAAAGAGACCGCGAAGGGAATTGATCGGTTAAAAATAATGGCGACAGAACTTGAAACACGTATTACCTTTTTGCAAAACCAAATAGAACAAGCAAACAAATAGCATATCAACATGACTGAAGATTTATCAAATAATGGAATTATCAAAGTTGGAACCAACACCATTGTACGTTATTCTAATGCTTTGATACGTAGAGCTATTGACGAAGTATCATCTGAATTACAAATTTATAGTAATGCCATCCTTATTGTTGAAGACGAAAGTATCCTTGTTGATATCATCAATAGTTTTCTCGAGAAAGAAGGATTTAAAAATATTGATAGAGCAGAGAATGGGCTAGAGGCAATTAATAAACTCCGATCAGGAAAATATGAACTCATATTACTTAATATAGGTATGCCTATATTAAGTGGGTTTGAAGTTTTAGAATTTATTAAAAAATCTTCAATTTCAACAAAAGTGATTGTAACATCGGGATATCAAAGTGAAGAAGGTTTTTCCTATGCAATGGAGCTAGGAGCTATTGCTTATTTAAAAAAACCATTTTCTTCCGAGCAATTGATATCGACTATAACTAGCATTATGAGAAAATAATGACAGATAAGTTCTACACCAATGTATTGGAATGGTACGGAATTTCTGGCGCGATTCACGGCGGCTCGTGGAGACTCTTCGTCGACCTTAGTTGGGTGTGTTACCCGATGGTTTCCCTCCGGACAACCGTTTGTACTACCTCGGGTTTCGTGTTCTCCAACGGACAACAGATATTTTGAATGATGATAAAAAATAAATGCAAGCGGTATAACCAGCGGCTCAAGCTGACAGAATGAGCGTGGGAGCAATTTACATTGCGAGTAAAGTTTTGGATGTTTAATAATTTAGTTATCAGCATGAACTCACATTGTCGAGTGCATGTTGAAAATTATCAGCGCCGCAGCTTAGCGCCGGTCCGTTATGTTGCAATTGCTTGTCACAATTTACAAGAAGGAGTTAAGCATATGAAAAACCTTTCAATATTTTCTGCTATCTGTATAGTAACCTTGAGTCTATTTTCCTCAACATTGCAGGCTCAATGGACTCAACCAACTCCACCATATCGATATCGTGGCGACGTTTCTTCATTTACTATCTCGGGTTCAAATATGTTCTTGGGGACATCCGCTGATGGCGTTTTCCGCACCACCGACAACGGATCGAATTGGGTGAAGACTAACAACGGGTTAACAAATCTTAGTATTAATACTCTCATATCAAAAGGTTCTTCACTCTTTGCAGGAACATCCAATGGTGTTTTTCTATCCACGGACAACGGATCGAACTGGACAGCAGTAAATACCGGATTGCCGGACACAACTATCAAGGCTTTTACGATATGTGGATTGAAACTCTATGTTGCAACATCCAAGGGCAGCATATTTCATTCCACAAACGATGGAGCAAATTGGACACAAGATACTGGGATAACAGCATCCTCACTGAGTGCAAGCGGTTCAAACATTCTGGCTGGCTCATATCATTCTAATGATAGCGGTGCAAACTGGATACCAGTACAATGGAACTTGCGCGGGTTCTCACAAGGTTCCTTTTATATGGGTGCTATCATAGATTCGACCATCTTTGAAAATATTCCTGCATCCGGAGGAGGCTTTATTGCATACACAACAAACAATGGTTCTAACTGGAGTACCAATTTTTGCTGTAACTCTATTTCAGTCGTCACGACTGATTCCTCAAATTTGTACGTGGGAACCACGAAAGATGATTGGGGACACGTAGCTAGTATTCTTATGTCCACTGATAAAGGAACAAGCAGCACAACAATTAGTAATGGGATAACATGTACATCAATCCGCCATATTACAGCCAAAGGTACCACCATTCTTGCGGAAACTGAAGTGGGCGTTTTTCTTTCGACAAACACCGGATCAAGTTGGACGCTTGTCAACAATGGATTAATGGTGCCCACCCTTTGGTCGTCCTACAACGTTCAGGCAATGGCAAAGTATGATTCCATTATGTTTGCCGGAACTAAAGCCAGTGGTATTATCGTCTCTACGAATTACGGTTCGAGTTGGTCTAATGCAACTGATGAATTTTCAGGATTTCCAAATACAATGGTAAGAGCGCTTATGATAAATGATTCGGCGGTTTTTGCGGGAACCAATAATGGTATTTACCGTTCTAACAACAATGGTTCATCTTGGATCGCAATGAACACCGGGTTGACACAAAATCAAAGAATCGTTTTGTCCTTGATTGTTAAAGGATCATACATCTTTGCAGGGACGATGGCGGGCATTCTTGTTTCTTCGAATAATGGATCGAGTTGGACGCAACAGGGTTTGAAATATCCTGTGCTCAGTCTTCTAACAACCAATGGCTATGTATTTGCTGGTACTGCAACTAATGGGGTTTATGATTCAAGCAATAATGTATCGAGTTGGATACCTGCTAATACGGGATTAACAAACCCTGTGTATGCTTTCGCTGTTACCCCGATTTCTAACAGTACCGGCAATACGAACATATTTGCGGCATGTGCGGATGGTGTTTATCTTAGTACTAACAATGGATCGGAATGGAAGAAGGCTAGTGCAGGATTAAAGGGCGCGGCAAACATAGTCTTCGCTGTCAACACTTCAACTTTGGTTGCGGGCACCAATGATGGAGTTTATTTTTCAAAGAGTAATGGATCATCGTGGACACCAGTGAACACCGGTTTGGTAGATACGATAAATACTATTACCATGATCAATGCAGACTTATTTGCTGGTAACTACAAGGGTGTCTGGCGGATACCTTTGTCTGATATTCCTCACCCACTTCTTGCCATTTTATCTTCAAGCATTTCTTTTGGCAATGTAAAAGTTGGATTATACAAAGATACTATTATAACTATTACGAACAACGGCACCGATACACTAAAGATAAGCAACATTGTTTCATCACGTTCTACATTTACTGCAAGACCAACTGTCATAAATATTGCTCCCGGACAATTGTTCACAGACACATTACGATTTATGCCTTCAGTAGTTGGCGCGGATTCAGCACTGATTACAATCCAAAGCAATACAAACAGTTCACCTGACACAATAAAAATTTCGGGTATTGCTAATCCCGTAACCAATGTTGACCAAGGAACTGAACTACCAACATGTTTTGCTCTTGATCAGAATTATCCTAATCCATTCAACCCAAGTACAGCTATCTCATTTAGTCTCCCATCAAAATCTTTTGTCTCGTTGAAGGTAT
>JBEKAY010000002.1:0-228571 GCA_050015675.1 Bacteroidota bacterium
CATTTCGATCCCAATGCCTGCGCTGAGCTTGTCGAAGTGAAATCGGGAGAGAAATCCTATCGTTGCAGACCAAGATTCCTCATTACATTCGGAATGACAAAAAACGGTCTTGTCATTTCGAAGGAGTACAACGACTGAGAAATCTAAAAATAAGATTTCTCCTCTCCCGACAAGTCGGGATCGTCGAAGTGACAAGGTACTCAAAACCATCCATCACTTAAGTCTTTCCAATTTGGATTTATCTTTTCAACGAGCTTGTTTTTCTTTTCTCGCCGCCATTTTTTTAACTCTTTCTCCCTTGCTATCGCTTCATAAACATCCGTTGTATGCTCGTAATAGACCAACTTATGGATGTTGTACCTTTTCGTGAATCCTTCCACTAACTTATTCTTATGCTCATAGAGTCTTCGTTCTAAATCATTGGTCATTCCGATATACATCACTTTGTTGTTCCAGTTTGTCAGGATATAAACGAAGTAATTATGGTCTCGCATAAGATTCCTTTACATCCTCCCCTCTGCCATTTCGATTCCGTTCTCCGTCTGTCATCTCGAACCCGTTCTCCGTCTGTCATTTCGAATCCCGCAACGCGGGATGAGAAATCTTATCCTCACAGACCACGATTCCTCATTACATTCGGAATGACAAAAAACGGTCTTGTCATTTCGAACCCGTTCACCCCTGTCATTTCGAATCCCGCAACGCGGGATGAGAAATCCTATCCTTGCAGACCAAGATTCCTCATTACATTCGGAATGACAAAAAACGGTCTTGTCATTTCGAACCCGTTCACCCCTGTCATTTCGATCCCGATGAAATCGGGAGAGAAATCCGTCTATGGCATTATCAAGATTTCTCCTCTCCCGACAAGTCGGGATCGTCGAAATGACAAAGTCTCTTTTTATCCAGAATCCCACAATATTCTCCCGTCAACCCTCTTCAAACTCCCGCCACACTGTAATAAACCTCCGTCAGACTCCTTCAAACCTGTGTAACGTCACAATATTTCATCGTCACTTCACACTAAATCAATGTAACCTGACAATAAATTCCTGCCACCTGACATCATGTTCCCGTCATCTACCAATAAATCCAAGTTGATACATACTATACAGCTGAGAGTTGTAAATATTTCCTTGTACCATCACTTTTAACATCTGCACTGATTCAATATGTTTATGTCACCTTTCAATAAATCAGTGAGCGCTTTCATCAAGTCAATGTCATCAGGCATTATATCGATGTTGTTTCGTGAAATACCATTGTCGAAAATGAATATCTCATTATAACTTATCTTCCAATTGCTATCAGTTATCAAGAAATCGATGTTCGTCCGCAAATTACTTGTGGTGACGGAAATTATTTACCTGACATTCTCAATATTGTTGGTTCTGTATAAAATGTATAATGCTGCTCTCGTCCCTTAATACCCATGTATGGACTCATCTAATATTGTGAGAATCTTTTTTTGTTTGGGGAATTGAATCAGTGAAAATGTACAGGAGATAAAATTAAGGCGGTATCACGCAAACGCGTGATTTTTTATTTTCAGGTGCCAATTTTAAACGAAATTCGCCGGGTAATACAGAAAAAGAAGGATTGTTCAGATCAAATTATGCAGAAGTGTTTTTCTCCCTGTGGAATAATCGATAGATCACAGGAAGGCCGAAGAACAAGATGAAACTAGAAACAGAAAATCCGCCGATAATGGCGATTGCGAGTGGCCTCTGCATCTGAGCACCAGCGCCAATACCAATCGAGAGCGGTAGAAGAGCAAAGACAGCGGCAAGCGTGGTCATGAGAATCGGCCGAGCGCGCATTTGTCCTGCTCGCACCAAAGCATCTTCCAGATGAAGGCCTTCCGCTTGAAATACTTTGACAGTGTGTAAAACAAAGATGGCATTTTCTGCAACGATGCCGATGATCATAATAACACCGACAAAACTGGAGATGTTGAAGGAAACTCCTGTAAGCCATAGAGCTCCCAATACGCCGAAAAGCGAAAGTACATTTACGATGAAGATGGAGAATGGAACTGCAAACTCGCCGAACTCAAGCAAGAGCACAATAAATACTAACATAAACGCAGCGAGCGATACGAGCAACAATCCGCGAAACGATTCTTGCTGTGTTTGGTACACGCCGCCGTATTCTATCGTAATTCCTTTGGGAAGAGGAAGCTCTTTGGCAAGTTTTTGCTGAATCTCTTCCACTGTTCTTCCCAGGTCGCGTCCGTCGATTCTTGCTGTCACCGCTACAAGCTGGCGTAACCCTTCGCGGTGCAATTCCGCTTGTCCTGAAGTTTTTTGAATTGTTGCAATATTGCGAAGCGGAACGCGTACTCCGTTTGCATTGACAAATTGTATTTGCTCAATTTTATCGATATCGGTACGGTAACCGTCGGGAAAACGCACACGAACACCTACCAGCTTCTCGCCCTTCTGAATCTGGGTCTCCGAACGGCCTCGCATAAATGTTTCTAATTGATCGCGCACATCGGCGGGATTCAATCTGGCAATTGACGCTTTTACTGGGTCTACGTTGACAATAAGTGACGGACCGGAGATGACAATGCCATTGGCAACATCCACCACGCCCGGAATAGTTTCTATTATAGATTTTACTTTTTCTGCCGTGGCATGGAGCAACTGCGTATTATCGCCGAAGAGTTTGATTTCCACCGGCGAAGGATTATTGGTGAGATCACCGATGACATCCATCATTAACTGGCCGAATTCAATCTGCAAACGCGGCTCGGATGATTCTACTTTCTCACGAACTTCAGCAATTACTTCATCAATTGCCTTTGATCTCTTCTTTTTCAATTTGACAAGAAAATCTCCGTTGTTTGGTTCGGTCAGGAAAAAACCTAATTGAGTACCACTCCGCCGCGAGTACGATTCCACTTCTGGAATCGCCATCAGAATGTGCTCAACATTCATCAAGATACGGTTCGTTTCATCCAATGATGTACCCGGTGGGGACTTATAATCTAAAACAAATGTTCCCTCATCCATATCCGGCATAAAGTCATTGCCGATGTGATTGTAGAGAATGTACGTCGCAACAAGAATGACGAATGCAACAGGAATAATAACAAGTCTGTATTTGAGAAGCCGGCGTAAAGTGCTCTCATACCATACAGCAAATTGAGAGGGGCGGTTGTGACGTTCTAATTCATGCTCGATATCATTTTCTCTTACAAACATCATTGCCAGCAGCGGGGCGAGCGTGATTGAAAAGAGAAACGAGATGAGCATCGCAAACACCATCGTGATAGAAAGTGACGCGAAGAACGCTCCGGTGACGCCGCCAAGGAATGCTAATGGAATTTGAATGACAATCGTGCTTGCTGTAGAACCCATAATAGCCGGCATCAATCCGCTCAATGAAGCAGATGCAGTTTTAGCAAACCCTGACGCTCGCACTATGCCTCGTTCAGGTTGATACTTAGAAAAATGTGTGAAAATATTTTCGATGACAACGATGGAATCATCGAGGATGAGACCAACAGCCGCCGCAACACCACCGAGTGTCATTATATTAATCGTCAATCCGACCGAATATAAACAAGCAAACGTTGACGCTATGGTTGCCGGCACGACCAACAACATTACCAAGCTGATGCGCCAACTCCGAAGGAAGAAGAACACGACAATCATCGCCAGGAAAACACCGATGAGAATGCTATCCCGCGTGCTAAGTATTGAACTGATGATGAAGTCTGCCTGGTCATACCAATTCTCAAAGCGCACATCTGCCGGAAGATTAAGCTTGGCTATTTCCGTTGTAACGTCTTCTCCTATTTGAACAGTACTGCCTGTCGGTTGTTTGACTATGTTGATCAACACCGCATCTTGTCCGTGTGCGGTTGTGCGGATAAATTTATCCTCAACAGATGGCTTCACCTCAGCCACATCAGAAACTTTAATCGGAACTCCGCCCTGAACTGCAATGACGACCGCTTTGATATCGTCTGTGGTTTTAAACAAACCGGAAACGAGCGCAAGGTACATCTGGAAATTATTGTTCACAATTCCCGTGGAAGAAATAAAATTTGTTTTTTGAATTGCATCCGCGACTTGCCGGATGTCTAATCGGTATGCAGCAAGTTTCTCCGGCGAAACTGTAACAAGAAATTCCCTCGTATCGCCGCCGGTTACTTCAACTCTTGCCACGCCCTTCACTTTCATCAGCGTCGGACGGATCTGGTACAAAGCGATATCCCGCAGTTCCACTAAGCTTAACTTGTCCGATGTAAGACTGTAGCCATGAATTGGAAAAACGGCAACGCTCATCTGTTCTGTTTGTATGGAAGCAGATGCTGGAAGTGTGTTGCGGACATTTGAAATTCGACCCTGAAGAAATTGCAGCGTTTGTTGAACGTTGGTTCCCCAATCAAGACCGATGGATATTTCTGTAGAACCGCGCCCCGTAATAGAACGGACAAGTTTTACTCCGGGAACCGAGCTCGCGATTTCCTCAAGCGGCTTCGTGACTTCTACCATCATCCTTTCCGCAGGTTGTTCTCCGTTATCGGCAAGGATGACAATGCGAGGAAACGTAATGTCCGGAAAAAGCGAAATCGGCATGTGCAGCGTGAGCAGAATACCGGAGATGACGAGAACGGTTACTGTGAAGAGAATAGCTTTTGCGTGATGACGAACGTATTCAAACAGACTCATAGTTTATCCTACCGTGCAACCGAGAGTCGCGTTGAGTCAGTAAGCGCGTAATTGCCTTCGGTCACAATCATCATTCCTGCTCGTAGTTGTTCGCTGCGTATTTCTGCTGAGTTTTCATCGCTTGTGCCAACGACAACAGGAATTACTTTTGCCAAAGAATCAGCAGTTATCATCACCACTGAATAAGAATTGTCTTCGTCGTTGCGAAGCAGCGCAGCTTTGGGAACAAACAAAGCGTGCCTGCGAACACCAGTGGTAATCTGAGCCGTGCCGATCATCTCCGTTCGCAGCAGTGATAGAATTGAATTGTTCAACATTGAAAATCTTAAACGAACCTTGACAGTCTGACTTTGAATATCTGTTTGCGGATTCATTGCATCAACTATTGCCGGAAACAGTTTCGCAGGTACGGATTGAAAACTCACTGAAGCGCGCTCTCCACGCTGAACCGATGATACATCGCGAAGAGGTACATCTGCAAGAAAATCGATAGTGGAAAGATCGACGATTGCGAATAGTTCGGCATTTTCTGCAACAAGTTCTCCTTCACTTACGCTACGTGTAGAAACGACTCCGTCAAACTTTGCATACACGTTTATACTATTTTGCGTTGAACGTGCAAGTTGAAGAATATGCTCCGCCTCAGATTTTTGTTCCGCAGTCACCGCCGACCTGAGCATTGATTCCGCACCAAGAATAGTCGCTTCAGATTCTTTCGTTTGGATTATTGCGAGAACATCGCCCTTCTTTACTTCCGTTCCTTCCAGTGCTTTAAAAGTAATGATGCGTCCTGCAATCGGCGCATACGATTTTTCTTTCCGCATGGCATCGGTTTTTCCAATAGCCTCAACAACGACAGCGGCATCTCGTTCACTCACAGCTCCAACTTTTACGGTGACGACCGCCTTTGCAGCCGATTGACTGCCCTCGTCGTCACTTTGCTTTTGACGGCATCCATCAATGAAAAGTGAAGTGGATAGAATGAGAAAAAAGGGCACAAACGTTTTATAAGATTTTTTCATACGTTTCATTGTGTGGTCAATTGTTCCATTTTGGCGCCAAGAAGTTGCATGTCTGCCAGCGTTTGCAGTTCAGAGAGTTTTATGTCAGTCAGTAATTGCTGTGCTGATAGCACTTCCAGTGACAATGTTCCTCCGCCGGCGTATTTAGATTTTGTCAGAAGAAAATTATCTTCCGCAGATTTAATATTGTTTTGGATAACATGAAGCCGTTCGCGTTGTTTCATAATCTGTAACTGTGTCTTTCGTGATTCGGTTGCGATGGAACGCTGCAACAGTTCCGATTGCAGGCGTAGATTATCTGCGTCAAGTTGTTTCTGCTGAACCCGCAAATCGGTTGCACCCCAATTGACAAGAGGAATTTCTAATGCAACACCCAATGAGAATCCAAACATATTCGCGCGCTCGTCGCGCGGCAGACGGAGATTGTCACCCGACGTAAGCAATCCAGCATCTCCAACAAATAAAACGGTGGGATAATTTTCATGCTTCATCAGTTCGACATCCAGCAAGGATCGCTTGACTGTCAGCGTTGCCGCAGACATTTCAAGGTTCAACAATGAATCTGGATTTGCATTCAATAACGACGAATCAGTTTCTGTGTTCGTCGTATCGTCTAATGAGCCGACAATATTGAACGTCGTATCAAGTGGTGTGCCGATCAATTCCGCCAGCGTATATTTTGCGACCGCAAATTCTTCAGCCGCTTTCTGATACGAAAGCTGCGCATTAGAAAGTTGAAGCTCTGTTTTCAAGACATCGGTGTATGCAGCACTTCCGACTTTGGAGAGTCGGTGGACAATGTCTAAATAATCTCTCAATTGACGAACGCTCTCTTCCTGTAAAACTATATCTTTTTCGGAGCGAAGCGTTTCAATAAATGCCTGCTTCACAGAAAATACTAAATCACGTTCAGCTATTCGTTTTTCTTTTGCAAGCCGATCGATATCTATTGAAACTTGGTCAAATTTCAATCCGCGTATGCCGCCGTCATACAACGATTGTTGAACTATCACTTGTCCTGCTACCTGACCGCCATTTGAGATTGCTGGATCATATCCAAAACTTCCGGATGATGGCGCGTAGATGGAACTCGCGCCTAATTTTATTTGCGGAAGCTTCGTGGTAAAAAGTTCTGCATGCGAAAGCTCTGCGTTGCGGATGGCATTTTCCGCACTCCGCATTCGCGGATTTTGTGCACGCGCTAACGTCAAACATCGGTCAAGCGTGAACACTGCCTGACCGCTTGCATACGAAAGTGTAACGATAACGAATAGCAGAATTCTGATAACGATTTTCATGTGTCCTATTTCTGAATTTTCAGAATATAAAATGTGTTCGGCAGAATTGTAGGGCGTGGCCGAGGGTGTTCGGGTGTTGGAGCCGGCGCAGGACCAAATTCAGCAGTAGGAATGTACACCGTATGTGTTACAGGGTCAACAGTTATTGTGCGGCCACTAACCTGCGTTTTCACAGTGTCCAGCACAGAAAATTTTGATGGTGATTCTTCACGAACGACCGTCATAGTTCCTTCGCCGTTTGATGAAAAGGCGAGTCCTGCACCGGGATCAAATGCACATCCATCGACCCTGTCACCGATAGGAAGTGAAGTAATGACATTTCCATTATCTGCATCGACTACGATCATCAATTTATTGCTGCACACAGAAAATAAACGATTGTGTTCGACATCGATAGCCAATCCGGAAGGTTCTTCACCTGGTTTGATTGGCCAACGATATAGTATTTTCATTTCCTTTGCGTCAATGGCTACAATTTCACTTTTATCTTCGATATTCACAAATATATGACCCTTGCCATTGGAGACGGAAAATTCAGGTTTGCCGCCGAGAGGAAGTGTTGAAACCACAATTCCTTTTTCAGCATCAATAACCGTCGCATCGTTGCTTCGTCCATTAAAAACAAATACACGGCGAGAAAAAGAATCATATAGAATCGCATCGGGATTTTTTCCGACAGCAATTGTATCAATAAGCTTCAGGGTTTTTAAATCAACAATACTCACGGTGGATGCGCGCCCGTTAGAAACAAAACAGCGGCTAAACTCATTCGCTACCGCAATTCCGTGGACACCTTCTGTTTTTGGAATCTCACCAACAACTTTATCGGAATCCGTATTAATCACTACAACCTTTGTCGCGTGCGAAACGAACAGTTGATGCGATTGAGAATTAAAGGTAATATAATCCCAGCCGCCTTCACCACCAACGGCAATCTTCTTTACGACATGATACCCTGATGAAGATTGTGCAATACCAATTGCTGAAATGCACATGAGAAGGATTGAGATGTTCCGTATAATTTTAAGCATGGTGGTTCTCCTATGTTGTGATTGGATAATAAAGAATAATATTTTCTGGTTAAGTCAGCAGGTGAGCATATAAAGGACGAATGAAGAAAAATCGTTTTCATGGTTTTGCACATTAATATATAAGAAATATAGAGTACTAAATAAAGATGAAACTGGGATGAAAATTTCGAGGAAGGAGAAGTCCATCTTCTTTCTTGATTAGAGCATAGGCAGAAGATGGACTTCGTTCTTGAGAAGGTCATTCATATCTCAAAGCGTCGATGGGATTGAGCATTGCCGCTTTTCTCGCCGGGTAAAATCCGAAAAATATCCCGATAGCAATAGAAAATCCAAAAGAAAGAATAATCGAAAATGCCGTCACGATGGTTGGCCACTTTGCAATGCTCGATATAATCGATGACCCGGCAACGCCGAGTATAATTCCAACAATACCGCCCAGCAAACTTAACACAAGCGCTTCAATAAGAAATTGTGTTAGGATGTCTCTGCTTCGTGCGCCAATGGACATCCTGATGCCGATTTCGCGTGTTCGTTCCGTGACGGAGACAAGCATAATGTTCATAATACCGATACCGCCGACAAGTAATGAGACCGATGCAATGCTTGCGAGTAGGATCGTGAGAATATCTGTGGTTGCCGTTGCTGTTGCCGCGAGATCGGTCTGATTACGAATTGTAAAGTCGTCCGGATCGTACGGTTGAATTTTATGTCTCATGCGTAGAAGATCGGAGATCTGTGTTTGAGCCACACTGATATCCTTCAAACTCGTGGCGGAGACAAGGATAAACCTTAAATTGGGCCAATGAGAAAGTCTTCGTATGACGGTGGTATATGGTGCAAGGATAACATCATCTTGATCCTGCCCCATTGCGTTCTGCCCTTTTTTCGTAAGCACGCCGACAACTTTAAACGGGACACTTCGTATGCGAACAGTTTGATCAACCGGACTTGATTCGGGAAAAAGATTATCAGCAACCGTTCTTCCTAAGATACAGACTTTTGCCGCCGCTTTAACATCTTGATCGGTAAAAAAATCTCCATACTCTACCGGCCATTGACGGATCTCTAGATAGTCGGTACCAACACCCTGAATACCTGTCGACCAATTAAGATTACCAGCAATGATTTGGCCTCCGGCAGCTGCACCAGGAGAAATATATTGTACAGCTGGGCATTCCTTTCCAATTGCGAGAGCATCATCCTCTGTAAGGGTCGTCGCTGATCCTGCCGCGGTCCTCACTCCCGCTTGTTGTTGGGCGCCTGGATATACCATAAGTACATTTGTACCCAAAGATGCAATCTGTTCTTTCACTGAATATTCTGCACCCTGACCGATAGCAAGCATCGCTATAACAGCTCCAACACCGATAATGATTCCGAGCATGGTGAGAAATGACCGCATCTTGTTACGTTGCAAAGCTCTGAACGCTGAAACAAGAATATTTAAAATTTTCATGCCGCTTCCTCCTCTTCATCATCGATCATTGGCATTTCTTTGATCACCTCGGAGGCGGCCTTTGGACTGCTGTTGATCCTGTCTGTTTTAATTTTACCATCTCGAAAAACGATATGTCGTTTCGCAAACGTTGCGATATCCGGTTCATGCGTTACAAGAATAACAGTAATACCGTGATTATTAAGCTCCTGGAATATACCCATGACCTCAACGCTTGTTCGACTATCCAGATTACCGGTGGGTTCATCGGCAAGAATAATACTCGGATCATTTACCAATGCTCTTGCGATTGCAACACGCTGTTGCTGTCCACCGGAGAGTTGGTTCGGGTAATGATGAATTCTATCACCAAGTCCTACGCGCTCGAGGGCTTCAATACCTTTTGCTTTGCGGGCTTTTGTCGAGGTCGGACCGTAGAACAACGGAAGCTCCACATTCTCAAGGGCCGACGTTCGTGACAGAAGATTAAATCCCTGAAACACAAATCCGATTTTTTTATTCCGTATTGCTGCGAGTTCGTCTCTGGATAACTTACCGACATCGATACCCTCAAGGACATACGATCCCTTCGTTGGTTTATCAAGGCAACCCAAAATATTCATAAATGTGGATTTACCTGAGCCAGACGCCCCCATGATTGCAACAAATTCTCCTTTTGACACACTTACCGATACTCCACGCAGTGCATGTACATCAACTTCTCCAAGTTGATAGACTTTGGTTAAATGATCTATCTGGATAAGAGCACCGTTGGCAACTATTGGTGCAGTTTGGATATCGGCTATCATCGGAAGCCACCTCCCCCAGGGCCTCGCTGACCTTGACTCTGACTTGTGAGAGGACTCTGTACCTGTTGAGATGTCGCACCGTTGTCAGAAGTTGCGCCAAGCACTATTTGATCGCCCGGTTTCAATTTCGATGAATTTATCTCTGTGAATCGTCCATCATTCAAACCGGTCCTTACAAAAATAGATTCAAGCAATCCATTGGATTTCAAAATCCAGACTCTTCCTCTTCCGGACTGATGGGAGGGTATATATGCACCTTTCTGGTACTCAGGGTAATTTGAAACAATACCGAAGTCTGATGCACCTCCAAATATTTTGGATTTTGGTTTATTTAAAGTGGTCGGTGTAGTTTTATGGGATATTTTAGCGGCAAACAACTTTTGCATTTCACTGTGTAAATCTTCCGGACTTAATTTGCCGCCATGTGCCGATTGAATCGAATCTCTGACGGCTCGGAAACGCAACCTGTCTGTTGGCGATGGTCCTGATGTGTTGTTGTCTTCAGTAAGGGAAGGTCTGCCAGATCTTGAAGAATCTGTTATGTTGTCTCCTTTTCCCATAAAATCATTTTGCGCGGAACCGGCACCTGTTGTATCAATAATATCTGCCGCCGGCTGAAATCTTAAAGCCATATTTGAAACTTTCAAAACATTACTTGCGCTGGCAACGAGTATCTTGACATTTGCTGTTAGACCAGGCATAAGCTTTAGTTGATCATTTTGAACGTCTATGATGACAATATAATTCACAACATTTTGGATAGATTGGGGAGCAAGCCTGATCTGTGACACTGTGCCTGTAAATTTATCATCGGGATATGCATCAACTGTAAATGTCGCTTCTTGTCCGATGCTGATCCTGCCAACGTCGGATTCATCAACGGTGGTTTGAACCTGCATTTTTTTGAGATCGTTTGCAATTGTAAATAATGTCGGAGATGAGAAACTCGCCGCTACTGTTTGACCGATATTGACTGCACGGTTGATCACGACACCATCGATCGGAGCATAGATTGTCGCGTAGGCCAAATTGATTTTTGCTCTGTCGAGCGCGGCTTCCGCGGATTTTAAGTTAGCTTCATTTGATTCGTTCGTTGTCAAAGCCGCATCATAATTGAGCTGTGAGTCGAGTCCGCGATCGATTAGTACTTTCTCCCTATCAAGGTTTC
This sequence comes from Bacteroidota bacterium, assembly GCA_050015675.1. Lineage (GTDB taxonomy): Bacteria > Bacteroidota > Ignavibacteria > UBA10030 > UBA10030 > Fen-1298. The sequence goes on from JBEKAY010000002.1 coordinate 11,449, forward strand.
TTTTGCTATCTGCATACTGTGCTTTCGCCTTATCAAGACTTGCTTCAGCATCTTTTACCGATTGTACTAGAAAGGTAGAATCAATTTGTGCGATGATCTGACCCTTCTTTACAATAGAGTTAAAGTCCGCATAAAGCTTAGCGACAATACCCGAAACCTGTGTGCCAACATCAACGCTAATGACCGCATTAATAGTGCCGGTTGCCGTTACATAGACTGTCAGGTCTCCCTGCGTAACTTTATCAAACCGGAAATTGTAACTCTGACTCCTATTTCTGGCAAAGAGTAGAATTACTCCGATAATGATTACGGCGATCACTGAACCATAAATAACGAATGATTTTTTTTTCATAATGAACTCCTAAAGAACCATCAAAGAAGACTTACACATTGTCTGTAATTATTAGACGAATTCTGCCACGGAAAGTTTTTTAATCTCAAACGGAATCAATGGATGATTTCCAACTACAGGCTACCATATAGACAAAATCCGATGGCCGAAAGTTTCATCGGCTGTGTTAAATATTGTGTGGCAGATGGAAAGACAAGTATTTATTTAAAGGTTTGTATGGTCAAGATGGTCCCATAAGTTCACGAAATGTTTTTCCTGAAATCACCTGGCCTTCTTTCAGAATTGTTTGAACGGAAATTTGACCACGTTTAGCGCGTCGCACAAAGTCCTGTTCGGTAAAAATGACGGTTTGTAATTTTGCTCCATATCGCTTCCACGCAATAGATGCAATGATATCGAGGTGACTGCGAATTTCTTGTTCCGTCATCCGGCTGTTGATGACGAGGCACAAGTCAACGGTGGTGTCGTGTGCGTCCCGTTTCATGACACTGTTACCATAAAGAATCGCACTCTCGACGTAAATCGATAATTCTTTTCGCAGACGCTTGGCAAGACATCCGAGATGCTGTCGCTCAATTTCGAGCATGGGAAGAATTCCTTCGTGCCACAAATGATGTTCGCGGTTAATGGTGAACAAGTGATCGCGTCCTCCACGGTTACGATTCACAAAACCGATGTGCTCAAGCCGTGTGAGTGCCTTCAGACATGATCGATGATTCATGTGAGAAAGTCGCGCAATTTCTCTGCCGGAAAACGGACGCGCAGCGTCCATAAGGATTCGCAGTACAGAAATATGTGACCATGTGGAAAAAACTTCATCAAGTATATAATCGAAACGCATAGATCGATCCTCTTGCACCGGCAAAGAATCCGGTATAATTATGAACGCAGATGCACCTTAATAGTTCGGTTTATTATAATAAAAATATTGGATACATTTCTCTCCGTATGGATACAAAAGCATCCATAATATAGCGGAATATTCATTTTCAGGAAAGAAGCTTTTAATAATTTCGCATAACTGAAAAGCGAAAGGCGGTTTTATGCAAAAGCAGTCATATCGCAGATCGGTACATTTCTTGCCTTCTTCAATGTAGATTCATTAAGAAAATGTGATGCAATGCATGAACTTTCGATTGCACAAAGTATTGTCGAGATAATTCAGCAGCACGTTCCTGAACCAGACTGGGAGTGTGTCACAGTGGTGCGATTAAAAATCGGTGCAATTGCAGGCGTAGTTCCCGATTCACTGGAGTTTTCGTTTCAAGCCATTACGGTAGAATCATCGCTCAGTCATGCGCGGCTGGAAATTGAATTCATTCCATTTCGCATTCATTGTAACAGTTGCAATACGACAGCAGAAAACGAAGTCGGATTTGCGCTGTGCAGTACGTGCGGAAGCACAGATACGAAAATGGTGTCGGGATCAGAGTTGCACATCACAGAGATCGAGATAGCAGAACCAGAAGAGAAAATGTTATGAGTATCGTTACCATTGAACGAAAAGTGTTGGAGAAAAACGACGAGCTTGCGGCAAAAAATCGCGAACTCTTTCAACACCATGGTGCGTTCGTAGTGAACATTGTCAGCTCGCCGGGTTCCGGCAAGACAAGCATTTTAGAACGAACATTGGAGCATCTGAAAGACAAGTTTCGCCTTGCGGTTATTGAAGGTGATGTACAAACGGATTTTGATGCGCAGCGTGTGGCAAAGTTTGGTGTGCCTGTTGTGCAAATTATTACGAACGGCGGCTGCCATCTTGATGCGAAATTAGTGCAGGATGCACTCGGCAATATTAACTTGAACGGAATTCAACTGCTCGTCATCGAAAACGTTGGCAATCTTGTGTGCCCCGCCAACTACGATTTAGGCGAGCATATAAAAGTGGTAGTGGCAAGCACGACAGAAGGAGACGATAAACCATTGAAGTATCCTGCAATGTTCCGGAATGCTTCTGTTCTTCTCGTCAATAAAATTGATTTGCTGCCATATGTAAATTGTAATATTATTGAGTTGAAAAATAATGCACTCCGCATCAATCCGGCATTGAATGTATTTGAAACATCGTGTACGACAAAACAGGGAATCGAGGAGTGGTGCACATGGTTACAGGAACAAGTAAAAAGTAAGAAGTAAGATGTAAGAATCAGAATGTATCAAGAGAGATCGATGTATAAACACAAGAGTATCATCAACTAAAAACGAATAACGGACTTTAAATAATAACTATGGTACAACCAGAATCTAAAGACCATCCAAGCGGCGACAATCGGTTTAAGCTGCTCGACAGAGCAATTACCAAACATCATGGAAGAGGCGATGCATTAATTGAGATATTGCATGTGGCTCAGGGCATTTTTGGATTTCTTGAAAATGACCTGCTGGTGTACATTGCCAATGCATTGAAGCTTCCACTCAGCCGCGTGTACGGCGTAGCGACATTTTATCATTTCTTCCGGTTAAAACCACAAGGCGAGCACACCTTCGTACTTTGTACCGGTACGGCATGTTACGTGAAAGGTGCAAACGAAATTCAAAAAGCTGTCGAACATCACTGCGAATGTAAATTCGGCGAGACAACGAAGGACGACAAAGTCTCGCTCATTTCGGCGCGCTGTGTTGGTTCATGCGGACTGGCTCCGGTTTCTGTACTTGATGATTCTGTCGCCGGCAAAATGACGCCCGATGAAGCAGTAAAACGCATAAAGCATTGGCAGGAAGAAATAAAGGAGGTTGCAGCATGACAATAGAAGATCTCCGTGAGTTAGCAGAAAAAGAGCAAGCACGGCAGGCGCAATTCGAACATCGTATTTTGTTTTGTTCATCTGCCGGCTGTGTTTCGAGCGGGTGCGATGCAGTGAAAGCCGAAATGAAGAAAGCAATTGAAGAGCTCGGGTTGACGAAGAAATGCGAATTAATCGGCACCGGCTGTCTCGGTCTCTGCGGTGAAGGTCCATTGGTGTTTGTGCATTCCGACCCGACACTCTATCAACATGTAGATGCGAAAATAGCGCGTCGCATCGTGGAAGAACATATTGGACAAGGTAAAAAAGTAAAAGAGAACGAAATTGATATGAACGTTCCGTTCTTTACTTCGCAAAAGAAAATCGTACTGGAAAATATGGGAAAAATTAATGCCGAGAGCATCGAAGAGTACATCGCGGCAGGCGGATACGAAGCACTTGCGAAAGTGCTGACCGAGTTAACGCCGGAAGAAGTGATCAGCGAAATTCGCAAAGCCGGATTGCGCGGCAGAGGCGGCGCAGGGTATCCCACCGGATTGAAATGGGATATCGTCCGTAAGGGTATAGCAGATCAAAAGTATGTTATCTGCAATGCAGATGAAGGAGACCCCGGTGCTTTTATGGATCGCAGCGTTCTCGAAGGTGATCCGCATCGTGTGTTGGAAGGTATGGCTATTGCCGGATATGCGGTTGGTGCAAGCCAGGGATTTATATATGTTCGCGCAGAATACCCGCTTGCTATCGAACGGCTGAAGACTGCGATCAAGCAGGCGGAACGACTTGGACTGCTTGGTAATAGAATTTTTGAATCTCAATTCAACTTCCGCATCGATATTCGGATTGGCGCCGGCGCATTCGTTTGCGGTGAGGAAACGGCATTGATGCGTTCTGTGATGGGGCGTCGCGGCCGTCCGAAAGTACGTCCGCCGTATCCGTCGGAAAAAGGATTGTGGGACAAGCCGACGCTCATTAATAATGTTGAGACCTATGCCAATATTACACCCATTCTCATACACGGAAGCGCATGGTTCACAGGAATCGGGACCCCAAAAAGTCCTGGCACCAAAGTTTTTGCACTTGCCGGAAAAATTAATCGTACTGGACTTGTCGAAGTACCGATGGGTATTCCACTCAGAAAAATTATTTTCGATATAGGCGGTGGAACTCCGGAAGGCACTGAATTCAAAGCGGCGCAAACCGGCGGCCCCTCCGGCGGCTGCATTCCGAAAGAACATCTTGATCTGCCGGTTGATTATGAATCACTCCAAACAGTCGGTTCGATTATGGGCAGCGGTGGAATGATCATTATGGATGACACTTCCGACATGGTCGATGTGGCGAAATACTTCATGGATTTCTGTATGGATGAATCATGCGGCAAGTGTATCCCATGCCGCGTTGGAACAAAACATATCTTTATGTTACTCGACAAGATTGTTAATCGTAAAGCGACAGAAGAAGAATTTGAATTATTGAAAGAACTTTGCGTTATGGTAAAAGAAACCAGCCTTTGCGGTCTTGGTCAATCGGCACCTAACCCTGTTCTTTCCACTATTCGATTCTTTAAAGAAGAATACATATCCAAGCTGAAAGCTGCGACCGAGTTCAACGCGAATGACAACGGTCACTCACCGGTATCTGCCGCGAAGGAGGCATAATCTATGTCAGTTATAACGTTTATTATAGATGAAGAACATTACAGCGCCAAGGAAGGAGATACAATCCTTCAGGTTGCACACGACAATAAAATTCACATTCTCACGTTGTGTTATCTTGATGGTTTATCCACTTTTGGCGCTTGCCGATTATGCGTGGTAGAGATTGAGGGATTACCAAAACTGTTGCCTGCTTGTACCACCAAGCCGACTGAAGGCATGATAGTTCGAACCAACACTGAGCGGTTGAAAAAATACCGCCGAATGATTGTCGAGTTGTTGGCGTCCGAAGGAAACCACCAGTGCGCTGTATGTGTGGTCAATGGACATTGTGAGTTGCAAGATTTAGCATACGAAGTTGGACTCGACCATGTACGCTTCCCTTATCTCTTTCCACATAAATCTCTCGATGCCACTCATAAAGAATTTGTCATGGATAGAAACCGGTGTGTTTTATGTACGCGCTGCGTGCGGGTCTGCCATGAAGTTGAAGCGGCACACACATGGGATATCGCAGGCCGCGGGATCGATTGCGAGATCATCGCCGACCTCAATCAGCCGTGGGGTACATCAGAAAGCTGCACATCGTGCGGTAAATGTGTACGTGTCTGCCCGACAGGTGCGTTGTTTGAGAAAGGCGCTTCCATCGGCGAAATGCAGAAAGAACGCGGATTCATCAAGTTTATTGTCAATGCCCGCAATAAGCGCGAATGGGTACACACGGCTCACGAAGAAGAATAAATTCAATGAAAACTAATCAAATGAAAAAAATGTTCTAAAATTAATAACGAAAGCTGAAAACTCTCTACGAGAAATAAATAATTATGAAACCAAGAGTAGCAACAGCATGGCTAGGAGGATGTTCCGGCTGTCATATGTCGTTCCTCGATTTAGACGAACGGCTCATCGAACTGGCAGACAAGATAGAACTTGTTTATTCTCCAATTGCTGATATAAAAGAATTTCCAAAGAATGTTGATGTCACACTCGTCGAGGGTGCAGTTGCAAATTCCGAAAACGAAGAGATGGCGCACATCATTCGAAAAAACTCCCGTATTGTTGTAGCATTCGGCGATTGTGCCACGACGGGTAATGTGACGGCGATGAGAAATTCGATCCCGCTTGAAGAAGTTGAACGACGCTCATACATCGAATTGGTGGATAAGAACCCTCGTATCCCGGACGAATATGTGACAATTGCCCAGCTTCTAAAGACTGCGAAGCCATTACATGAACTTATTAAAGTAGATGTGTGGCTGCATGGCTGTCCACCGACCGCCGATCAAATTTGGTTTGCCGTTAGCGAATTACTACAAGGCAAAATTCCCGTACTGCCGCCGGCATATTTACGGTATGGTTAAAATAATATTTATAGCGAAAGGCTCTGGCAAAATGAGTATAAAATCTTATTTATGCCGCGCAAAAAGAAATAATTAAAATGAGAAAAATATGTCGAGAACAATAACTCTTGCACCCGTAACACGCATTGAAGGTCATGCAAAGATCACTATTCAGTTGGATGATAACAGCGATGTTGTAGATGCCAGGTTTCATGTAAATGAATTTCGCGGATTCGAAAAGTTCACAGAAGGTCGTCTGCTCTGGGAGATGCCCGGCATTACATCGCGCATCTGCGGCATCTGTCCGGCCAGCCATCTCGTTACTTCGGCAAAAGCCGGTGATGATATTCTTGCAGTAGAAATTCCGGAGACCGCTGAGAAATTACGCCGCTTGCTCACACTTGCGCAGTGGCTGCAATCTCACGCGCTCAGTTTCTTCCATCTTTCTGCGCCGGATTTTCTGCTGGGTTTCGATTCCAATCCGGCAACGAGAAATGTATTCGGTCTTATCGCTGCCGATAAAGAATTTACGAAACGTGGAATTCGCTTGAGAAAATTTGGGCAGGAGATCATCGAGATTCTTGGCAGCCGCCGCATCCACACACCGTGGACTGTTCCTGGTGGCGTTCGTGAACCGCTCGATCCTGCAAAGAAAGAGTACATGCTCGGCTGGATTCCTGAAGCGAAAGAAACTGTCGGGCTTGCATTGGATGCAGTAAAGAAAATCCATAAGAAGTTTGCGAAAGAAATTCCAGAGTTCGGTAATTTCCGCTCGCTTCTTGTCGGACTTATATCCAAAGACGGCGGACTCGAGTACTACGACGGCGCTCTCCGCATCATGGATGGAAATGGAAATACCATTGCAGATAAGCTGGATCCAAAAAAGTATTTTGAATACTTTGGTGAGGCAGTAGAACCATGGTCTTATCTGAAATTCCCGTACTATAAACCGTTCGATTATCCAAAAGGGATGTACCGGGTTGGCCCATTGGCGCGCGTGAACATTTGCGATTACATAGAAACGCCTCTGGCTGAAGCTGAACGAAAGGTTTTTAAAAAGCTTAGCGGCAATGTTGGCGTCGTGAACAACTCCTTCTATTATCATTATGCACGCTGTATCGAAATGCTGTTTGCGGTAGAAAAAATCGACATGTTGCTGAACGATCCTGCAATTCTTGACACCAATATTCGTTCGCAGGCATCAATTAATCGTCTCGAAGGCGTCGGCTGTACTGAAGCGCCCCGCGGTGTCTTGTTCCACCATTACCACGTGAATAAAGACGGTGTTATCCAGAAAGCGAATCTCGTCATTGCGACAGCGCAGAACAATATTGCAATGAACCGAACCATCCGCCAGATTGCGGCACATTTCATCGACGGCAAGAAAGGAAAAATTACAGAAGGTATTTTGAATCGCGTCGAAGCCGGCATCCGCTGCTACGACCCGTGCTTGTCCTGCTCGACACATGCGCTTGGCCAGATGCCGCTGCATGTGGAATTGGTAAGTGCGAGCGGAGAGATGCTTGACGAAGTCTGGCGATGAGCAAAGTGCTCGTTATCGGCTACGGCAACACGCTTCGCGGCGACGATGCGGCAGGTGTTCATGCCGCCGAGTTGGTTGCAAAGCGTCATCCTGAAATCATCTGCGTTTGTGTGCACCAGCTTGTGCCTGAATTAGCAGAACAAATTGCTGAGTGCAACCTTGTATTCTTTATCGATGCACAAAAAGATATCACAGAAACGAATGCACGGTTGGTTGCGCTCAGCGTTGATGCCGATCAGCCGCGCACTCATTTTATCTCACCGGAATCTCTTCTTGCTCTGAGCCAACAGTTATATCAGCATATACCAGCGAAGGCATATGTGGTCGGCATCCCTGCAGCGCAGTTTGAATTCAGCGAAGAACTTTCAGTACAAACGAATCTCGCAATGCATCAATGTGTTGAACTTGTGGACCAGATGATCCGTGAGGCGTAAACTAGATTTACTTGTGAGAAAAAAGTTTTAAAGAAAGAATTTTGAAAGCTGCCGCCGCCGCTCCAACCCCATTATCGATATTGACGACCGAAATTCCAGGAGCGCAGCTCGTGAGCATTGCAAAGAGTGCCGTGAAGCCGGAAAGAGCAGTGCCGTATCCGACGCTTGTTGGAAGTGCGATGATCGGCTGCGGATAAAGTCCTGCGACCACGCTCGGAAGAGCGCCTTCCATTCCTGCTGCAACAATGAGAACATCGCAATCACGTAGTTTTGTATCGTTCGCAAACAGGCGATGGATTCCCGCCACACCTACATCGAAAACTCTCTGCACTTCTACGCCGAGACTTTCCAACACAAGCGCCGCTTCTTCGCACGCGGTGATATCCGTAGTTCCTGCAGAAACAATACCGATGCATCTTCCGGAAACATGCGGCAGCGGTTTCCCGATACGGAAGGAGTGTGCATCTTTTAAAAATAATCCATATGGAAAATTTTTTTTCAACTTTGGAAAAAAATCTTTTGGGCAGCGTGTGCCGAGCACAAGTTTATGTTTTGCATACAGCACTTTTGCAATAGCAATGATGCGCTCGACAGACTTATTTTCACAATAGATTATTTCAGGAATCGAAGTTCGATCCCGGCGGGACATATCAAGCTTTGCATACTCTTCAATAGTGTGCAACGATGAAGAATGAAGTTGTGTTTTCTTGTGAGTAGATGTTTGGTTTCGATGAATCGCTGACCGGGACTTTCTATTTTGCATTCTGTACGATCTCCCGATTGAGCTTCCCTGATTTAAATCCTTCCTCATCTATAAGCACTTCTTTGTATCCCAACGATTTCAGAAAACTCTGCACATCATTAAATATTGCCGTAAGCTTCTCAATTGCCCAGGCATCCACCTCAATCTTTGCAGTTGTCTGAAAGTGGCGCACGCGCACATTTGTAAATCCTTTTTCCCGAATGTAGCGTTCTGCCCGTGCAATCATATTAATAGAAGTTCTATCGATTATTATTCCATACGGAATACGTGAAGAAAGACATGGCGCAGACGGTTTATCGTGATTCGGCAAACCATAGAATAGAGCGGCATCGCGGACATCCTGCTTGGTGAATTGGGCTTCGATCAATGGAGAGTGAACCTGATATTCTTTTGCGGCAATTCTTCCTGGCCGATAATCACCGATGTCGTCTAAGTTTGCTCCATCCAGCATGAACAGAATATTTTCTTTCTGTGCGATTTCGCCAAGCTGCCTATAGAGTTCTTGCTTGCAGAAATAACACCGGTTAATAGGATTTGCTGCGTAATTTTTTATCTCAAGTTCGTTGTAAACAATTTCCCGAAAGTTGAAGTGATGCGTTTCGGCTATTGCCCGTGAAAGATCGACATCTTCCGCCGTAATAGTATCTGTTACCGCCAGCACGATGAGTGCATTCTTGCCAAGCACTTTATTGGCAACAAACGCCACAAGCGTTGAGTCCACTCCTCCGGAATACCCAACGATCACTTTTCCCCAACTTTGAATGAGAGCCTCGAGCTGCTCTGTTTTTTGCATGAAGAACCTTTCTGTTTCTAAAATAATCTACGCAAAAAAGTTGAAACCTGCTTATGTCTATCCCGCAATTTTTCGACGGAGAATTTATTTTATCTTGCATTTAGATTACAGATTAAATAGATTGACCGGAGAAAAGACAAGATAAAGCGGGTGGGCTGTTGGGGATTGATGGGCAGGTAATAAAAGTAAGGCAAGTACCTTTCAGTGCCAACTAAAAGCGGCTGTAGAATATTGCAGCCTAATCAAAGTTAGGTTGCATTTTGAACATTCCTGATATAAAAGAATTTTAGAACAATAATTTTAAATCAATAAAATTGTGAAATATTTGTGAAACGATTTAGAATTAAACCAATTGTCTTAGTAAGTACAATAATCATTGTTGGTGGCATTGGAGGTATGCCGCTCGGTTTTCCATTGTCTGTTTCTTTGGGTCTCATAACTTTGGGAATAATTGGCAATCTGTGGTCTGCTTTCCAATCGGAAAAAACGACAGAAAATTTAATAGAGCTTATTGACGCTCAAGCAACTCTTCTTTCACATAAAAAGCTTGGTAATACCTATGTTGAAAAGTTGAAAAATGAACTCGTTACCAAAGGCCGAACGACAAATTTTCATTCGTTGATGAATAAGGCACTTAAAAATGATCCGGATAATCCAGATGTAATTTTGTTTTATTCAAGGTGGTTAGCCCTTTGGCTTTCTCATTGTCAAAGATTCAAGTATCTCTCGGAGGCTTACATAATTAATGAAGCCAAGAGACTAATTGCCATGAGTGAAAAATCTTTAAAGCACAATCCTACTAATTACTGGCAAAGAGATGTTTTGGGTATCGTCTATGATATTCTAGGACTACATACTCAAGCGAGGGAGCAATTCTATGAATCCGGAAAACATAGAGATGATCTCTATTGGTTATGGTTAGTTGCAACATCTTGGCTTATGGAGGGAAAAAATGATAAAGCATTAGAATGTCTTGAAGACGCTATCTCAAAAGGAGTAAAAGTTCTTCCATACGATTATGGATGTACGCTACAAGCCAATGGAAGGTATCAAGAAGCTTTAATATATTTGAGAAAAGCATTAAAAAAGGGGAGCAATAGAACAGAAGTAGTTGATGAATTATTTAGGAATATGAGAATGCAATGTAAATTTATTTCTGCTTCCAAATATGCGTTTATTCTTTTCGTTATCAAAATGAAACATAGCATAAAGCAATCTTTCTTATCACTAGTGTCAGCAGTTTTTTATCTTTTATTAGGATTAATAACTGGAATATTACGCTTTGCTGCTTCATGCTTAAATATTTTAATATTGCCTAAAATAATTACACGAAAGATTAATTTTATTTATGAGCCTTATATTACCATTAGTAAAATGTTATTAGAACTTGAACATTATCGACAAGCAGAAATTATCCTTACTAAAGTTTCACGTTTTAATAATGCTCGTATTTTGAATAATCTTGCAATTAGCCAGTCCCGTCAAGGAAAACACGATGAAGCTATAGCGACAACCGATAGGGCTTTGCGCATTTACAAAAATGAAATAATATTCAAACATAATAGAGAAGCATTTGCATATAATCGAGATAATAATGAGTTTGGAAGATTAATCGGTCTTGATAGAAAGGGTCAATTATATTTTCCTAAAAATAAAGATTAAAACCATAAATTAGCAAAACGCAACCTAACCAACGTTCCCCGTAACCCCAATTGGAAAGTAGCGGGTTAAATTGTGGGTACGTTAAATAGTAAAGTAAAAATTTTGAAGGAGAGTTAAAATGGATTATTTACAATGGTCGGATAATTTCAGTGTCAATGTAAAGGAAATTGATGATCAGCATAAAACATTGATCGGCATGATTAATACTCTCCATGATGCAATGCTTTCAAAAAAAGGCCGTGAGGTACAGAATGAAATAATTCATAGTATGATCGATTATACAAAAACTCATTTTACCTTGGAAGAAAAGTATATGCGGCAATTCAATTATCCCGGGTATCACATACATAAGTTTGAACACGATCTCTTCGTCGAGAAAGCTCTTGAGCTAAAAGGACGGACGGAAAAAGTCGGTTTTATCCTCACATTGGAAATATTGAATTTTCTCAAAGACTGGCTGCAAAATCACATACTTGTCACGGATCAGAAATATTCAAAACATTTCAATGCGAACGGTTTGCAATAAATTAAGAGAATTTTATTATGACCTTTCCCATGAATTTCAGTCGAATACATCTTGAACAAGCTTTGACAGCGAAACAATTGCGGGTCATTGTGATCATCAGAATTGCCTTGATGCTTGGAATCTTGTTCTATTATTTCATAGTTCTTCTCTTGTATTCCATGTTCAAGCCAGACGCCTTTAGCAGACAAGATACATCGTTGATGGATGTGCTTTCCATGGCACATGCTGTGTTCACGCTGGTAGCTGCCGCTCTAGCGTTCTATCTCTCAAGCCTTCAGCTGCGCCCCGAACGTCTCACCGGGCAGTCTGATATTCACACACCGGAAGAGGCAGCTCTGTATGCCGTGGGATTATACCGGACAAGCTCACTAATACTCATGGCACCAGTTGAAGGAGCATCCTTCTTCGGAGCTGTGATTTGTATGCTTGGAGTTCAGAACGGAACAATAGAATTTTATCCAATATATTGGCTGAATGCAGCGTCTGCTGTTTTATTAATCTTGGTAGGACTAATAACATTCCCGACACGTGAGAGGGTTCTCGAAACGTTGGAGTCCGCATTCGTGCAACGGTGATTTTTATGATGCCGCAGGCTGTTTGGCAGTGTTTTAACTATTGCTCAATAGGAGAAAAATGAAAGCATTATTAATCATTGATATGCAGGCGGGATCTTTTAAGGCCGAAACGCCGCGGTATGATGCTGATGGTATTGTGGAAAGAATAAATTCATTAGCAGATTCCTTCCGGCACAATGGAGATAAAGTAATCTTTATCCAGCATGATGGAACGAAGGAAAATTCTTATATTCCTGGTACGTCCGATTGGAATATTTTACCAACGCTCATTCAGCGTCTGGACGATATTATCCTGAATAAAACAGCGAACGATTCATTCTATAATACAGAGTTAGAAACTGTATTGAAGAAAAACGATATAACTGATTTATTCATTACTGGTTGTGCGACAGATTTTTGTGTCAATGCAACCGTGCATTCTGCTTTAATCAAGGATTATAATGTTTTCATTGTCAAAGATTGTCATACAACAGCAAATCGTCTTTATTTGAGCGCTGATAAAGTGATTCAATATCATAATTGGCTTTGGGAAAACTTGACTCCTACGAATGGAAAAATAGAATTGGTTCTATCAAAGGATTTGATAAAAGTCTAAAACACTGCCTCGCCAGGCGTTCCCCGCAATCCCGCTTGGAAAACAGCGGGACGCAAACAACGCGTAAAGCAGCGGGAGTTGTCAGCAGTTAGGGCACAGGTGCTTCTAAACAGATTCTATAGAACCTGTTCAAATGATAACAATTTTTAATATATTATTTCAGATTTTTTTACCAAGAGAATTAACAAAATTCATTAGCCTTACATAGTAGGAAATAATTATGACCAGATTATTGGTACTACTTAGTTCTTGTTTAATATTAGGTAGCTATGGCGATGGGCAGTCATTGTCCTTTAAAACCTTTATGAACCCGGTCATTCCCGGAGACCATCCGGATTGTACGTTAACAAGAATTGGAAATGATTTTTATACAACAGGTTCGTCATTCAATCCGACGCCGGTTATTTATCACTCTACCGATCTGGTTCACTGGGAAGCGATTGCACAACCGGTAAGCGCTTCATGGTCGGGTTATGGAGATGCAGCGGGAGGTGGTTGTTGGGGAGGTCATGTCGTTTATAACAAAGGAAAGTATTGGGATTATTTTTCAAGGGCATTCACGATGTATTTTGTAACTGCCGATAAACCAGAAGGCCCATGGAGCATGCCAACCGGAGTAAATCCCTCGAAGCTTCCCTATGGCTTAGGATACGATAATTCAATTTTTATTGATGACAATGGCAAATGGTATTTGGTAGTTAAAAACGGACAGCCAAATAATGGAATTGTTGAATTAGGAGAAGACGGACAGCCTACAGGTATTGTATACAATTTGAAGTGGCTTAATCCTATAATATCTGCACCTAACATAACTCCCCCCGTATATCTCTATAGTTACGCCGAAGGCCCGGTGATGTGGAAATATCACGGCTATTATTACTACTCATTTGCGATCGATTTGGGCGGAGGTCAAAAGGTGATGAGAAGCAGTACCCTTACGGCCGATTCGTCTTCCTGGAAAATGCTTGGAGATTTTTTTAACCTGAGTGATCCCTTGATAACAGGTTCACTTTTTGCCAGTCCAAACCATAGTTCTAATGTTGTTATGATTGCAGATAGTACCAATTGGATCACTCATCCCCTCTATGCAAAAAATGAATGGAAAGGACAGGGACGACAGGGCCTGTTGAACCAGATTCGTTATAATGCGAATGATAAACCTACCGCTGATTACCCGGTGAACAAATCTTTTATAGCCCCTAATTTGCCAAGTAGTGGTATCCCATGGATGGTGCCTCATTCGGATTTCTTTAATTCGGATAAACTAAATCCTGAATGGTCTCATTTGGGTTTTACGCCTGATAACTTATATTCCCTTACTGACCAACCAGGTTGGCTGCATCTATCACCAAAGAGTGGCAAAATAAATACTGTAATAAAAAATGACGGTGAACATAATTACTCGCTCATGACCCGGCTCGTGTTCAATGCCCAAGGATTTAGCGATGAAGCAGGGCTAATTATATTGAGAGGTGATGAGAAATCAAATGTAAAATTATACAGTTCAATGAACGATTTCAGACACCATGCTGTTTTCTTCAGTTTTGATGCCAACAAATATGAAGCTGAGAGTACTGCGGGGGATACCGTATGGCTCAAGATGATCAGGGTGAACCATAGCATAACCGGTTATTTCAGCAGTGACGGCTTTAACTGGATACAAGTTGGTCAAAACTTTGATATATCTATGATAGATTTGTATTGGGATCCAAATTATGTAGTTTTTGAAGGTACCCGTCAAGGTTTATATGTTCAAAACAGTACCGCTTATTTTGATTTATATATTTATCGCGATGCTTATACGCCAATATTAGCCGAATGCCCTGCGAATCAGAACGGCACAACAAGGTCAGTTCAAAGCCAAGGAATAACCGTACTGGATAGCATTCATAATAACGATTGGGCATTGTACGCCGGAGTAGAGTTTGGAAACGCTGGATACCAGAAGAAACCTGATTCTATTTCATTTACCGCCGCATGCGGTTCTTCGGGAGGCTCTATCGAGGTATGGCTCGATTCGCTCGATTCAGGTACTAAAATTGCAGAATGCCCTATTACCAATACCGGCAGCTTGACGACATTTGCGACGTTCCAGACGAAAATTCTGAAACCCGTTTCGGGTACTCGTGATGTATATCTGAAATTTACAGGAAGTGGTACTGATAAACTCTTCCTACTTCAGTGGCTGACTTTTATAGCGGATTCTGGTGTAGCTACATCTGTGAACGAGTCGCGGCCTGGACTTTCACCCAATCGCTTTGAGCTTGGTCAAAACTATCCTAACCCGTTCAACCCGACGACTCAGGTTAATTACTCAGTACCCCAGAGCAGTTACATTACACTCAAAGTCTATAATTTACTCGGGCAGGAAGTGAAATCTTTGTTTGAAGGTATCCGGCAACAAGGAAATTATACTGCAACCTTCGATGGTAGGGGATTATCAAGTGGAGTATATCTGTATCGAATGACAGCAGGAAATTTTATAGATACAAAGAAACTTTTACTTATGAAATAGTATCATCCATTGCGCATTAATCCGCAACTCTCCGGCTGACTTTTCTCCACTCAATGAGTCCGGTGGAGTCTGACGGCCAGTTCTCCCACCAGAACCCGCCCGCCTATGTGGCATTCAGGTGGGCGCGTAATGGATTGGTTGGTGAAAAGCGAGATGATCCTGTCTAGAAACGTAGCGGAACAGGCGAATTCGCCATCTTTTAGACGGCTCAAAAATTAATTCAGGGATTATTCAAACGAGCACAAAACCAAATTACCTCGCTGAGATTATCATCAGATCACTCATCTCGCTTCTTTGTTGTATAGTGATCGGTTATATCTTTTACCAGTCACGAATATTTAACAGACACGTTGGTACATTTTCAATCCCAGTATATGGACTTATTGGTTCGATCTTCTTCTATACAATGCGTGTCAACATCAAGAATGCCTTTGCAGTACTGCTCGTACTATTTGTAATGGATTCTGCATTTATTGCCCACGCAACGAGGTTTACTTATATTTTACGGGACATCTTTTGCGTCGGTGCGTTGTCGGCTGCAATATATATCTTCTATCAATATTTTTATAACAAAAGTCAAAAAGAGCGATGGCTTGAACCGTTGATTCTATCAGCATTGGTCGCAATGTTTATACTTGCCGCTACGCTAATATTGGTAATAATAAACAAGGCCTTGAGTGTAATAACGTTTCAATGGATCTACTACATTGCAAAACTTTACTTTTTAATCGGATTGGGAATAGGTATTGGAATTATGTTGACCGAAGAACCGTATGCGGATAAGCTTCTTATGTACTTTCGTAATTTCTTTAACAATTGAGCTTTGTGCCATCGTTTAAAAAAATCACACAAGTACATGGCTTACCACCACTACCGCCGCTGTTTCCGTCCGCAGGCGGCGTGTGCCAAGCGAGATGGATTTGAATCCGGCATGCACCGCACAAGATGTTTCTTCTTCTGTAAAACCACCTTCGGGTCCGACGGCAACAAGCAGCGAGTGAATATCCTCATGCAACTTCAACTCGGTTGCGGCGGTATGTGAGGAATCTGCCTCTTCATGCAGAATGAATTTCAATTGATAGTGCGAGGAATTATCAATTAACGATTTTAGATTTTGCAATGGTTGAATCCGGGGAAGCCAACTGCGTCCGCATTGTTTCATTGCCGAAAGAGCAATCTTTTCTAATCGCTCATGTTTCTCATTGTGAGCAATGGTACGCTCGCAAGAAATTGGAAGAATTGTCCGCACACCAAGTTCCGTTGTTTTCTCCACTAAATAATCAAACCTCGCAGGATTTTTAAGTAATGAAACGGCAAGCGTGACGTCAATTAATGGTTCGTTGTACTTATGATGTATTGCGGCAATAGTGCAGCGTGTGTCCGTTTTTCCTATTTCCGCAATGACCGATTCATACATCATCTCGTTGCCGTCAGCCACAAAGATGCGGTCGCCAATATTCTTTCTCAGCACACGGACAAGATGTTTGGATTCTTCACCGCGCAGCGTTAGTCCATGGCTTGTTACATCTTCCGGTTTGACGTAGAAGTATTCCATAGTAAATCTTGAGTTTAGATTCCACGCCAGCAGGCGGGAATGAACATGAATTTAAAACGATGTATCAAAGTCAATAATGTAATCCGTATTGCCTAAGTTGTTGAGAGCCACTTCTGTACGAATGGTGAAGCCATACGGCAGAAGAAATTGCAATCCTGCTCCATATCCGGAATACCACGGTTGTTCCGACAGCACTTGACTGCGCGACCATGCCTTTCCAGCGTCGGCAAAGATGCCGAAGTACATACCATAACGAAGTTTTTGAAATTCTGGCACTCCGAACCAATCAATTTCTAAATACCGCGGCAACAGAATCGGCAGGCGCAGTTCAATGCTTGCACTGATTTTATTTTCAGCTTCAATCTTTTTATAAAAGTACCCGCGAATACGTTCATCATATCCAAAGAAGACATGCCGGTACGAAGGAATCACTCCACCCCATGCAAAGGATCCCGCTGTCCGTAAACCAAATGTACTTTCTCCGTTGAATCCAAAAAATTTCCGAAAGTCGTAATACGCCGCAGTGATATTCACATCTGACTCTCCAAACCCATTTTTTAATAAGGTAAGAGAAGCAAGCGTGCCGTTCGTAGTGTATTCATTGTTGTTCCTTGTATCAAACCTGTAGGAAAGCGATAAAGTAAGGAACGCATCACGTCCCGATGAAGATGACGTACTATTTAATCGAGGATCACTGACCTGCCATAGTTCATAACCAACGTTACTTGAGAGTGTTTGGTACATACCAAATCGCTTACCGACTGTTCCGCGCAGGAAAAGGTTGGAATTCATATACTCTTCAGAAGTGCTGCTCAAGTTATGTAATTTCTGAAGTGTGAGCGCCGTTCCGATAAAGATATCGTCATCATCTGTGGCTTTAGGGTTTTGATAGTTGATCATAAATAATTGATCGTACCCAAAATACATTAGTGCAAAAAGCTTCTGGTTTCGCCCGCGGAAATTTTCATGCATCATCCCAGCACCGTAATAAAGTTTTGACAAGTCTCGATATTTCATGCCAAGAACTGGAAATGGAACGAAGTACCACCGTTCCGACACTGTAACGATAATCGTTGCTTGGTTTTGATACACAGAATCTGTAATGTCCACTTTATTAAAGAGGCGAAGATTGTAGATATTGTTACGGTCAAGGTCCTTCGCTTGTTGAGTGAGTGTATCGCCGATTTTTAGCGACATCTCGCGGAGAATCACTTGCTCTTTTGTCGTACTATTACCTCTAATTTGAATGTCCCTAATAATAATTGCAGAGTCAGGTGCCGTCTGCGCCTGAAGCGGCATGTTGAAGAGCGAAATGAATACAAGAAGCATCAGATGTCTTATCACATAACTCCAAATAAAGAACAACCTTTCAGGGCAAAGTAACAATCAATAATGTACTGCACCTTAATGTCAGCTGATATTTTCGGTGTAGGTCTCTATCCATAAGGAATAAATTGATTTATTTATATTCTTCCATCGGCGGACAGGTGCAGAAAATATTCCGATCGCCATAGGTGCTGTTGATGCGACCGACAGACGGCCAGAATTTATTTTTCTTGAGAGATGGAACAGGGAATGCCGCCTGTTCGCGCGAATATTTGTGATTCCACGAATCGCTTGTCACCGCAAAAGAAGTATGCGGTGCATTCTTTAAAGGATTATCAATTTTATCAAGCTTGCCATCAATGATGTCTTGTATCTCATTTCTAATGGCGAGCATTGCATCGATGAAGCGGTCAAGCTCAGCTTTCGGTTCGCTTTCGGTTGGTTCAATCATCATGGTATCATGAACAGGAAATGATATCGTCGGTGCATGGAATCCGTAATCCATAAGCCGCTTCGCAATATCATCTACATCAATCCCCGTCTGTTCTTTGAAAAAATTCATATTCAAAATAAATTCGTGCCCTACTCTTCCATTTTTGCCTTGATAGAGAACTGAAAAGTGATTTTCTAATTTTGATTTCAGATAATTGGCATTGAGGATAGCGGTTTTTGTGACTTCCTTCAATCCTTCTGCGCCGAGCATTTTGATATACGCGTAAGAGATAAGCAAAATACTCGCGCTACTCCACGGGGCAGAAGCAACGGCGTGTATGGCTTTTTCACCCCCGACTTTCACAATCGAATGCCCGGGCAAGTACGGCGCAAGATTCTGCGTTACACAAATAGGCCCCATCCCGGGACCGCCGCCGCCATGCGGAATTGCAAAAGTTTTGTGCAGATTGATATGACAAACATCGGCACCAATTTCTGCGGGAGATGTAAGTCCAACTTGCGCGTTCAAATTTGCGCCATCCATATATACCAACCCGCCATTTTCATGAACGATGTCGCAAATCTCTTTAATCCGTTCTTCAAACACGCCATGTGTGGATGGATACGTGACCATCAAAGCAGCAAGTGTGTCTTTGTACTGTGTTGCCTTTGCCTGCACATCGTCCACATCAATATTACCGTTTGCATCGCAATTCACAACAACAATTTTCATTCCCGCCATTACTGCACTGGCGGGATTCGTGCCATGCGCAGAAGAGGGAATAAGTGTAACGTTCCGTTGTGTTTGTCCACGATCTTTATGAAAAGCGCGAATCACAAGCAAGCCGGTCAGTTCTCCCTGCGCGCCGGAATTCGGCTGAAGCGATGCCGCTGAAAATCCGGTTATTGCACAAAGTGCATTTTCTAATTCATGAAATATTTTAAAATATCCTATCGATTGATCAGCTGGTACAAAAGGATGCATGTTCGTAAATTCCGGCCACGTGAGCGGAAGCAATTCTGTTGCAGCATTCAATTTCATGGTGCAGGAACCGAGCGGAATCATCGAGGTTGTGAGCGAGAGATCTCTGTTTTCCAAACTTTTAAGATAACGCATCATCGCCGTTTCAGAATGATAAGAGTCAAAAACGGGATGCCGGAGATACGAACTCATCCGCTGAAACGGAAACGGATATAAAACAGCTGTCGATCCAAACGGAGCGTTGAGTGATCCTTTATTCACAGCGGCGCCCTTAACGTTTGCAAAAACATTTACCAGTGCTTCGATATCTTCGAACGATGTCGTTTCATCAATTGAAACACCGATGTATTTATCTTCAATGAAGCGGAGGTTATAGCCCGCTTCAACGGCAAGTTCAAGAATTTGCAGCGCTTGTCTCTTGCCGGTAATTTCAATTTTCAGCGTATCAAAATAAATTTCGTTGAGTTGTCTGAAGCAGCGTTTTATGAGTTCGGTATCCAGCAATTTAGTCAAGCGATGAATGCGAGTCGCGATAGTCTTGATGCCTTCGGGTCCGTGATAGATTGCATACATGCCGGACATGACCGCTAATAACGCTTGCGCCGTGCAAATGTTTGATGTCGCTTTCTCGCGGCGTATGTGTTGTTCCCGAGTTTGAAGTGTCAGCCGGTATGCAGTATTGTTTTGTGCATCAATCGAAACACCAACAACTCGGCCAGGCATGCTGCGAATGTATTCATTTTTCGTTGCAAAGAATGCCGCATGCGGACCCCCGTAGCCGAGAGGAATTCCAAATCGCTGAGAGTTGCCGATAACAATATCTGCGCCGAATTCCCCTGGAGGTGTCAGCAGTGCCAACGCCATTAAATCCGTTGCGACAATAGCAATCGCGCCTGCGTCATGCACTTTCTTGATAAATCCACGCCGGTCAATTACGGCACCGTCTTCACCGGGATATTGCATCAGCGCTCCGAAGAACGATGTATCAAACTCCACTGTATCAGGATTACCGACAACGATTTCGATATCGTGCGGAGTTGCGCGTGTAAGAACGACATCAATCGTTTGGCGATAACATCGTGTGGAAACAAAAAATTTATTTGCCGGTGTGTCTGAGAATTTGTTGACGATGCCATACGCCATCGTCATTGCTTCAGCGGCGGCAGTGCCTTCATCTAACAGCGAAGCGTTCGCAATGGGCATTCCTGTAAAGTCTGCAACCATCGTTTGGAAATTGATAAGCGCCTCGAGCCGGCCCTGCGAAATCTCCGGCTGATATGGTGTGTACTGCGTGTACCACCCCGGATTCTCAAAAACATTTCGTTGAATAACGCTTGGCGTGATGCAATTGTAATACCCCTGACCGAGATACGATTTCAGAACGACATTGTTCCTCGCAAGCTCGCGAAGTTCATTCAACATTTCGTACTCCGTCTTCGCGGGATCCATCTGGATTTGCTGCTTGCTGCGGATGACTTCGGGAATTGTTTGATCAATCAATTCCTCTATCGAACGAACGCCGATAGCATGAAGCATCTCGGAAATTTCATGCTCGCGCGGGCCAAGATGGCGAGAGAGAAATTCATTTTTCGGTTGTACTGTTTTCATGCTCCGCTTTTAAGGGTATAGGATTAAGTCGGATGTGTTCAAGCGCCTGCGCTGCAGCAGCTTGTTCAGCCTCTTTCTTGCTTCTGCCAAAGCCACTACCATACGACTGTGCGCCAATGGAAACTTCAACAGTAAAACGTCTATCGTGTTCGGGCCCTTCTTCTTGTATAACAGAATAATGTGGAATACCCAGCGAGCGCGCCTGTGTATATTCAAGCAGTGTGCTTTTATAGTTGTCATCCGCCATGGCAGAATTGAACACTTCAGTGTTTTTCAAGAGTGTAGTATAAATAAAATTTCGCGAGGCTTCCAATCCACCATCTAAATAGATAGCACCGATAACGGATTCGACAGCATCTGCAATGATTGACTCGGAGCCGCTATCAATAGATTGCGCAGCGCTCGAACTCAATAGCATGTAATCTGACAAGTGCAAATCTTTTGCACGCTGTGCCAGAATCTTTCTATTGACCAATCGCGAACGCAATTTGGTCAGATCCCCTTCTTCCATTTCGGGATACGTTACGAAGAGATGTTCTGCAACGACGAAATTCAAAATTGCATCGCCTAAAAATTCCAGACGTTCATTGGAATTCCCCTGCTCCTCGAGAAACTGAAGATAGGAACGGTGGAGCAACGCTTGTAGGAAGAGTTTCCAATTGTGCGGATAGTAATGAATAGCTTCCGTGAATCGTGCGAAATCAAATTTCGTAGAGCGGAGTTTCTCTATAAGGAATTTGAATTGCTCGTCCCGTGAGAAGCGAGAAAACCATTGTAGGCGTATTCGGCAGTAAAATCGACTGAGTACGTTCTTCAACACAACTCCTTCAGCCCCACCGATAACACCAGGGAGGATTAGTGTTTTTCTTGATACCTTCTAAACAGAAGGGAGGCGTTATGTCCGCCAAATCCAAAAGTGTTGCTGATTGCTGCATTGATGTTCCAATCCTGCGCTTTATTCGGAATATAATTCAAATCGCATTCAGGATCAGGAGTCTCGTAGTTAATTGTCGGGTGTACTTTGCTATTCTGAATCGCCAAGATGGTTGCTACTGATTCGATTGCCCCTGCCGCCCCAAGAAGATGGCCTGTCATGGATTTTGTAGAATTAATGGCAATTTTTTTGGCACGCGCACCAAAGACTGTTTTAATTGCGGCTGTTTCAGATTTATCACCCGGCGGTGTTGATGTACCGTGAGAGTTCACATGGTCGATGTCATCTGGAGTCAATCCTGCATCGTGAATGGCAATACGCATAGCACGCACGGCGCCTTCTCCGCCGGGAGCCGGCTCGGTGATATGATGTGCGTCTCCAGAATAGCCAATGCCGCCAAGCTCCGCATAAATTTTTGCACCGCGTTTTATCGCATGCCCTAGTTCCTCTAGGACAAGAATACCGCCTCCTTCGCCCATTACAAAACCATCACGGTCTTTATCAAATGGGCGGCTGGCTTTTTGAGGTGCATCATTGCGCGTTGAAAGAGCTTTTAATGAATTGAATCCGCCGATACCCATCGGACAAATGCTCGCCTCGCCTCCGCCTGTGACCATAACATCAGCGTCACCACGCTGAATGTGAATAAAGGCATTGCCAATAGAATGAGACGATGTTGCACAAGCAGAGACCGTTGCGTAGTTGACACCTTTCAAACCATAGATCATTGAAATGCGTCCGGCAGCAATATCTGGAATCAACATTGGAATAAAAAATGGACTGATGAGGCGCGGACCTTTTCCATCTACAAAATTAATAAACTGCTTATGGTATGTCCACATGCCACCAATGCCTGAACCGTAAATAACGCCGATGCGTTCACAATCTTCCTTCTCAAGATTCAGTTCCGAATCTTTCATTGCTTCCTGGCAGGCAGCAATTCCGTACAGTGTAAATAAATCGGCTCGTTGTGCAAGCTTTCGATCCATATAATTTAGAGGATCGAACCCCTTCACTTCACAGGCAAATTTTGTTTCGTACGCGCTGGCATCAAAGAGCGTAATTGGACCTGCACTGCTTTTTCCATCTATCAACGCTTGCCAATACTCCTGCACAGTATTGCCAAGAGGCGTAATGACTCCCATTCCCGTCACGACTACCCGTCGTTTGTTTGCATCAACTGCCATTGTTTCTTCCTTGTCAAAATACGATAAAGCTCAGCATCGTACCTCTCTGCATGCCTCGCTCATCTATACTGCTTTTTTGAAGAGAGCAAAGCCTTGTTGAACTAACCGCTCTCTTTTTCAACTTATTACCAAGTAGTATTAGATGCCCTTTGTCTTTAAATAGTTCAGCACATCGCTCACGTTGGTAATCTTTTCTGCATCTTCATCCGGAATTTGGATGTTGAATGCTTTTTCGAATTCCATAACCAACTCAACGGTATCGAGGGAATCTGCACCGAGATCATTTGTGAACGACGCTTCTGGTGTCACTTGAGCGGCATCAACACCTAACTTGGACACGATAATTTCTTTTACTTTTTCAGCAGTATCTGCCATTGTATTACTCCTTGGTTTATTGAAAGATTATTATTTGAATTATTTATTCATCTACATAACAAGACCACCGTCCACATTTAATACTTGGCCGGTAATATAGCTTGCAGCCGGGGAAACGAGGAAGACAACAACATTAGCAATTTCTTCCGGCTTTGCAATTCGTTTCATCGGAATCACATTCATTAACGCCTCACGCTGCTGAGTATTAAGTTTCTGCGTCATCTCAGTATCGATGAATCCAGGCGCAACCGCGTTCACTTGAATATTGCGAGATGCAAATTCTTTTGCAAGTGTTTTTGTAATGCCGATAACGCCCGCTTTCGATGCTGAATAATTCACCTGACCTGCATTGCCCATCACCCCAACAATTGATGCGATGTTGACAATTTTTCCCTGTCTTTGACTAAGCATTTGTCTTGATGCTGCTTTACAAAAATTGAACGTGCCTTTCAAATTAATAGCAATGACAGAATCCCATTCATCTTCTGACATGCGCATTATTAAGTTGTCCCGCGTGATGCCGGCATTGTTTACAAGAATATCGATATGTTGATATTCCTTCACCACCGCATCTACCGTAATTTGCGCTTCGGCAAGATTGCGGACATCGGATTGAATTGCTGTTGACTGAACACCCTTGGCACGGATTAAGTTCAACACTTCATCTGCCGCTCCCTCCAAACGGATATCAGTGAATGCCACATGTGCACCTTCAGAGGCAAGCTTGAGAGCGATTTCCCGGCCTATACCACGTGCACCGCCGGTTACTAGTGCTACTTTATTATCAAGAACACCCATACAATTCCTTTAAAAATAACATTACGAAAACTACTACAATGTACGGATCAACTCTCTCAACCGATCTTTATTTTCTATCAGTAATGTCACTCAGCTTTTCAAGTCCGATAATTTTGACATTGCCATTAATCCGTTTCACTAACCCTTGAAGCACTTTGCCGGGACCTATTTCAACAAATGTTGCCGCGCCATCGGCGATCATACCTGCCACACTTTCTTCCCATCTCACCGGACTGATAAGTTGCCGGATTAACAAATCACGTATCTCGTCAGCAGAACGCATTGGCCGAGCTGTGACATTTGCATAAACAGGAACTGCAACATCATGAATTTTCGTTTTATCCAGCGCTGTTTTTAATTCAGCCTGCGCAGATTCCATGAGCGGAGAATGAAACGCGCCGCTCACCGGAAGTTCTTTCACTATTTTTGCACTGCGTGTCTTTGCAA
This sequence comes from Bacteroidota bacterium, assembly GCA_050015675.1. Lineage (GTDB taxonomy): Bacteria > Bacteroidota > Ignavibacteria > UBA10030 > UBA10030 > Fen-1298. Next base: position 36,590 of record JBEKAY010000002.1, read on the forward strand.
GCTCCATCACTTTTCGTACGCCGCCAGACGAACCAGAAACAACAATTTGTCCGGGTGAATTGAAATTTGCCGCCTGCACAATTCCATCTGCCGAAGCTTCAACACACAATTCGCTGACAATCTTTGAATCAAGACCAATAATGGCTGCCATCATACCAGGATGCTCGACACCAGCTCGCTGCATCAATTCGCCGCGCAAGCGGACAAGTTTCAATCCGTCTTCAAATGTCAAGGCACCAGCCGCGACTAATGCAGAATATTCACCAAGCGAATGCCCTGCAGTCATTTCAAACTGTTTATTATTTATAAGATGAAAAAGAACAATACTATGTAAAAAAATTGCCGGCTGAGTGTTTTTTGTCTGTTTCAGTTCTTCTTCCGGACCATCAAAACATATTTTGCTGATGGAGAACCCAAGTATTTCATCTGCTTTATCAAAGAGCAACTTCGCTGCTGTGCTGCCTTCATAAAGGTCTTTGCCCATACCGGCATATTGTGAACCCTGTCCTGGAAAAATAAATGCTGTTTTCACCATCGATTATTATTTCTCTGGATTCACCAGCGACCATTTCACCAGCATGGAGCCCCAAGTGTAACCTGCACCGAATGCCGCAAGAACAATATTCTGTCCACGTTGCAACTTACCGGCTTGCCACCACTCTGATAAGCAAAGTGGAATCGTTGCCGCTGTGGTATTACCATACCGGTCGATATTGATCATCACCTTGCTGTTGTCAATTCCCATCCGTTGTGCTGTAGCGTCGATGATACGCAGATTCGCTTGATGAGGCACAAGCCACGCGATATCGCTGCCCTTCAGATGATTTCGTTTCATAATTTCTTCCGAGACATCCGTCATACAAACAACAGCGCTTTTGAACACTGCCTTTCCATCTTGAAATACATAGTGCATCTTTTTGTCAATCGTTTCATGCGTCGGTGGGTTAAGACTTCCTCCGCCTTTTAGATTTAGAAAAGCTCCACCGGAACCGTCACTGTACATACATTGATCGATAATGCCATACTCTTTCTCATCCGTCGATTCAAGAAGTACTGCTCCAGCGGCATCACCAAATAAAATGCACGTGTTGCGATCTGTGTAATCGGTGATGGAACTCATCTTATCCGCGCCGACAACGATGACTTTGGAATGTACTCCAGTTTCGATGAAGCGCGCGCCGACGCTTACGGCATACAAAAATCCAGAGCATGCTGCATTCAGGTCAAACCCCCATGCTTTGCTGGCACCGATTTTTTCTTGCACCACGCATGCCGTTGCTGGCAGCATCGTATCCGGTGTAATGGTTGCAACAATTATCAACTCAATTTCTTCGGCAGTGATACCGCGATGAGCCAGCACTTGCTGAATCGCCTTCACCGCTAAATCCGATGTTGCTCCTTGTTCAAGAATACGCCGTTCACGGATACCTGTTCGTGTGCGAATCCATTCATCATTGGTGTCAACTATTTTTTCAAGATCAGTATTCGTGAGAATCTTTTCTGGAACATAGTGACCAACCGCTGTAATTGATGCTCGTCGTACTTCCATCGTTACCTTGTTAAAACCCTTTCTTTGCCAAAGCCGCTTCGATTTGTCGATTTACTTGATTCTGTGCTACTTCTACAGCACGGAGAATCATATTTCTAATCCCCTTTGCCGTTGAACTTCCATGGCCAATAATAGTCACGCCATTCACTCCTAATACCGGAACACCGCCTTCCTCGTTCGGATCCATATCTTGAAGCGATGCTCTGAGAGGCAACAATGCCATACCGACGGCGAGTTTGTTGAGAATCCCGCGCGTGGAGAATTGTTTCAATCGGCTTTTTAGGAACGATGGTACACTTTCGCCAAACTTCAGAACAATATTCCCTACAAAACCGTCGCACACAACGACATCGGCTTTTGCTTTGAGTATATCGCCGCCTTCTACGTTTCCGATAAAATTGTACCTGCTTGCTGAAAGAAGTTTATGCGCTTCCAGCACTGATTCCGTGCCTTTTGATTTTTCTTCGCCAACATTGAGCAGGGCTATTGAAGGGCGTTCTTTTTTCTTCAAAAGTTGGACATAAATACTTCCCATCACTGCAAATTCGTATAGATGTTGCGCACGGCAATCGACGTTAGCACCTGCATCCACCAGTAAACAAGTACCATGTTCTGCAGGAATAAATGTGCCAATCATTGGGCGGCTGACATTTTTAATGCGCCCCAAAATGAGGGTTGCAGCTGAAAGCACAGCGCCGGTATTTCCTGCACTGACACATGCATCAACCTTTCCATCTTTATGAAGACGCATTCCGACGGCAAGTGAGGAATCTTTCTTTTGCTTGAGAGCAGCAGTTGGGGAATCTGCCATGGTGACAATTTGCGAAGCGTGTGCTACCGCGAACGGAAGATGCTCCGCCTTTTGTAATGCAAGCTGATGGCGAATGACTTGCTCATCTCCCACGAGAATAATTTCAAACTGCTCACGGGATAATCGGAGTGCTTCTACTGCTCCAGCAACTTCACGTTCGGGCGCATAGTCTCCACCCATGGCATCAAGCGCAATACGTAATTTCTTGGGAGATTCCATGAAATTCGCTTCAGGGTACCTGTATTCCGGTTCTGAGGCGTATCCTGCTAATTAGGCTTCCTTCGGGGTGACTATAGAGCGGCCGTTATAGAATCCGCAGTGGGGACATGCCCGGTGTTGCAATTTTTGTTCATGGCAATTCGGACATTCTTGTGTTGACGGTGCCGTTGCTTTGTAATGTGTTCGGCGTTTACGTCCGCGCGTCTTAGAATGTCGTCGTTTAGGATTAGGCATATTATACTTCCTTAAATTATATACTCAATTATGGGACAGCTTTTTTAGCGCATCCCAACGCGAGTCTATCGCCTGAGCACAACAGGTGCAGCTCGCAATATTTTTATTCACCCCGCATGTTGGACAAAATCCCTGACAGTCATCCCTGCATAAAAGTTTTTGTGGGATTGTTAGCAGAATGTATTGCCGCACATCATCATCCAGATCAATGTAGTTCATATCAGCCGTGAGGATTTGTATCTCTTCCTCTTTGTTTAGATTAACAGTGGAGCGGGCACCTTGAACATACACCATTGAATATGTCGTATTCAACTCTTGATGAAAATTATTGAGGCACCGGTCGCAGAAAAAACTTCCTTCTGCCTGTATTCCTGCTTGAAGGAAGATTTGGCGCATACTTTTATCTAACTTGGCTTCAATTTTGATTGTGCCGCTAAACCGTTCATCCAGACCAATCTTCGAAGGCTCCGCTTCAAAGTGATACTCGTGAATCCCTTCCGAGAGGTTCGAGATATTAATCCGAAATTCAGCCATTGAACCCATAACGTGAACCCCGGTTTAACCGGAAGCTATTAAAATTGGTAAAAAAATGAACATACTTTGCAAAAAACGTTTGAAAATATACCTATTTCTATGTAGAGAATCAAGAAAAAAAGTCCAGGCTAACAAACTGAACCTCCATCTCACCCTCGCAAATACATTTGGAATATATAATTAGATTTCATAGTTTTCTTAATAAATGCGAATCAAACGACTAATAAAGCAAATTCTTCCAGACAGATTGGAAGTCAAATTTCGACAAACGTTCTATTTCCTGAGAGGGTTATGGTATCGGGGTAGTAGATATCAATGCCCTTGTTGCGAAACTCGAGTTCGCCGATTCATTTCTGGTGGTGTTACTCTACGGCCCAACGCACAGTGCCCACGATGTGGGTCTCTGGAACGACATCGATTACTCTGTCTATATCTTAAACACAAAACTGATTTTTTCAATCGACATCTTTGTGTATTAGATGTCGCTCCTACTTACTTTATGCAACAAAAATTTAGGCATTATGCTAATCTTGATTATCTTAGTACGGGTCTTGACGATCCGTGGGTAATGACGCATACGGATATCATAGCAATACCATTGCCTGACAACCATTTTGATTGCATTATCTGCTACCATGTATTGGAACATATTGCCGATGATCGACAAGCTTTGAAGGAACTATTCAGAGTTCTAAAGCCGGATGGATGGGCTATTCTTCAATCACCCATTGATGTGAATCGAGAAACCACGTTGGAGGATCCTCGAGTAACTACACCGGAAGCTCATCGGAAACTATTTGGCCAAGATGACCATTTAAGAGTCTATGGACGTGACTATATTGAACGACTCAGAGAAGCAGGATTCCACGTTACACCGGATACATTCATTCAGCAGTTATCCAATAAAATGATAGATAAATTTGGTTTGATAAAAGAGGAGGTATTATTTTTCTGTAAGAAACCGATTATTTCCTGATTACAGCAACCTTGCCGGTCACAGTCTGCGAACCGTTTTCTGCAGATGCAACGATAAAATAGATTCCAGATGCGACGAATGCACCGTTTTTATCCCGTCCATCCCAAAACGCCTGGCCGCCGCCTTGTGCTTCAAATTGTGTGATTACAGAACCACTCACGGTTATTATTTTAATTTTACTATTTGCAACTAAATTGCGGATAGTTAGTGACTGATCATTTGGTAAAATAAATGGATTCGGACCGCACTCAAGTGCAGAATATGTTCGGCTTGTCTCCACAGCTTTAATCGCAACACTCGATAGACCTTGTTCTGTTCCGAAATAGGCAATACCACGTTTCTGATCGATGGCAATCGTTCGTACGTCATTAGATAATAATGATTTATTCGTTGAAGACACCGTAATCGGATTCGCTGACGGCACAGTAATAGGATCTTGCACCAACTGTGTGCCATCCGCGTTCACTACAAAGACACCTTCTTTTGTTCCAATCCATTTATTATTCACTCCGTCAACTGCAATAGATTGAATAACTTGTTCTCGTAATGGAAATGATGTGAGTCGATAAGACGGAGTAAGCGGATCTGGAATAATGACGGCACCAAGTCCAAGTCCAACCCAAATTTCTCCATCAAGATCAGCCGAAATCGCAAGAACCTTACTATCGGATATGTTTGAGATTTTCCCCCAACCGTACGGTTCAGTGCCTGAAATTATATTTTTTTCATTGAAGTAATACAGTCCCCTTCCATCATCCATATGCCATGGCACTGTGCTTCCCATCCATTTTGTGTCATTTTGATCAATCACAATACCATGAAACCAACCCCAGCCGGGATCAACTTGATCATCAAAAAATGTTCCCGTTGTGTCGTTGTCAAGTCGAAGGAGACTATGGCCATTTGCTTCATTGCGATTTACAATCCATACTTTTCCCTCATTATCTATTGCAACGCCGCTGCTGACAACAAAGGTAGGATCTTTCGTAATCGCACTTGGAAGATTGGGTTTAGAATTATAGTTGTACTTCCGAATAACAGAATCGCCAACGACTTTAACAACGCCATCACCCCATGAAGACACCCAGATAGAACCAATCACTCCAAGAGATACGTTATAATAATTGTCAAAGAGTGCTCCGTTTTTTTGCATCAGTGTATACTTATCACTCGTAAAATTTTTCCATTGCTTACCATCAGGTAAGGAAGGATTATACCGATAGAAACCAGCATCTGCAATTTCGCCGGACGCACACCAAAGTACGCCATTCGCATCAACAGCGAGACTGCTGAAAAAATTTGAATTCGGTCCATTGGGATATGAATAATTCCAGCTGGAACCGGTTATATGTGCCAATCCTTTTGTTGCAGTTGCAATCCAAGGGGAAGATGTTGGAATGATACTGATTCCTTGAACATCGGAATTTGAAGTTATTGTCTGCGGCATATCAAGTATAGAAGAGAGCGTCTCAACTATAAAATTTGAACTAGAGGCAGAAAGCACATACAACTTGCCATTACTAACTAAAAGTTCACGGATAAATCTATTGCTCAATAATGGAATAGCTTTCGGCACGGTATCGTTGAGAGCAAAATATACGGCGCCAGTCGCGGTTCCAACAACTAATGTATCGTTGAACATAGCGAGTGCAGTTACTGCGCTTGATGCAATTCCCGGAAACGACGTGCACTGGGTCCACACACCAGATCCTAAGAAAGAGACTGTAAGTCCTTTATCGGTTCCGATCCATATTCGACTCTGTTGAAGAGCCATGCAAGATACTTGCGGCGATATAAATCCCAAATTCTGATATGTATCTCCAAATTCCCAACGCGAACGCCTGAAGACTGAAACGCCAAATTCAGAAACTATGAATACCGTATCCCCTTTGAAACTGAATGATTGAATATCCTTATTAGGGGATTCTGTTCTATTTGCAATATCTGAAATTGTTTGCCACTGATGTGTGTTCATATCGTAGACATTTACCCATCCACCAGATCCACCAACCCAGATGTAATGCGTACCATCAAAATTAATAGCGAGAACATCATTTGTGTTCAAACCATCGACATTTGTAAATTTAGTGAACAAACCGCTTGTCGTATCAAATACAAATATGCCGCCGCCTGTTGCCGCCCAGACGCTGTTTCCAACTAGTACTGCGCTGCGCACAGATTTCATATCCGTAAATGATTTCCACTGCCCAACATGCTGTTGACTTTGTGCATGAACTATGAGAAAGAGAAAAGTGAGGAAAAACTTGGGAATGCGATACATAGGATACCTACCGCGACTTGCGCTTCAGTGTTTTAAAGAGAGTAACCATTTCGAGAGCCGTCAAAGCTGCATCCCATCCCTTATGTCCTTGCGCTCCACCAACACGATCAAGCGCTTGCTGCTCGTTGTCGGTTGTCAGCACACCGAACACTACCGGAAGAGAATAATGCAATGCAACATTTTGAATGCCGCGCGTTGTTTCAGCGGAGATATATTCAAAGTGTGGAGTGTCTCCACGAATAACAACGCCAAGGCAAATAATCGCATCCCATTTTTTTTGTGCAGCCAACCAATTGGCGACTTGCGGCAACTCAAATGCTCCTGGACAGAAAATCACTTTCCGATTTTTTTCAGGTACGCCATGGTCACGCAGACAGTGTTCCGCACCTTCCAATAATTTGGCAGTGATGTGGTAATTGAATCGACTGACAACAAGAGCAAATCGTAACTTAGCTGCTGATCCTTGAAACGTCTTTTGTATATGCTTCTTTGAATTCATGATATCTTATGAAAAAAGACGAGTGCGCATATCCTCAACAATTTGCAGCGGCACAGTATAGGCTCCAAGCACTTGGTCATCGTTCTTCCTGCCACCATGGTAATCAGAACCACCGCATTCTAATAAGAAATATTGATGAACAACACCGCGGTAAAATTCCTGACGCGCTTCGTTATGCGACGGGTGGACAACTTCAATTCCATCCAATCCAGCTTGAATAAGAGTTGATAGTTCAAAATCTGTAGTATATTTACCGGGATGCGCGAGAAACGTAAGTCCGCCGGCCTGAGTAATAAGTTGTGTTGCTGCAAGCGGCGATAATTGATACTTTTTTTCGTACGCGGGAGCGCCAACACCGATGTATTTCATAAATGCTTCGTGATATGTTCCAATCAATCCTTCTTCTAATAAAGCACTTGCAATATGCGGCCTGCCTACGGAACCGATTCCTGCTTGATCGAGCACAGCATCCATTTTTAGAGAAACGTTGATATCGTTTAATTTCTGGACGATGCGTTCAGCTCGTTTCAAACGTTCGTAACGGAAGAAGGCGAGGTAATCTTGCAGTTTCTGGTTGTTATAATTGAAGAAGTACGCAAGCAAGTGAATATCTTTTTCATTCAGCGCAACGCTCAACTCCACACCGGGTACAACTTCAATCCCTAAACTCCTCCCGACTTCGATTGCCTCATCAAGAGCACCGACATTATCATGATCGGTAATTGAAACAATGGAAAGCTCTACCGCGTGTGCACGTTGAATAAGCGTCTCTGGAGAGAGTGCTCCATCGGAGTACGTTGTGTGCAGATGGAGATCTGCTCGAGAATTGTCTGAACGATCTATTATTTGTTTGGTTAGCCCATTCTCCATCTCAGCCATAAATACCTGCATACATCTTTGTTCGTACACTCATAGAAGTAGATATCCCGCGCTTTGTTTCATCGCAAAGCAAAAAGGATATTTTATAAATATTTTTTACGGAAAGCTTCGTAATCGTTAAGAATAAGTTTATTCCCTTTTATTTGTACTTCTTCGCTATCGATAAAAAAATGAATCATACGCGAAACCGTCTCACGAGACGTACCAGCCATATTGGCTATGTCCTGTTGAAGCGGTAAGTCATCAATCTCAACTTTTCCTTTTCGAAATACTCCAACATCCTCAGCAAGAATCAACAGGACATTAGCAACACGTCCCGCGGCATCTTTGAGTGATAAACTTTTTATTTGCATATCGGCTTTGCGAAGCCGCATCGCAAGCTCAGCCAGCAGGGAAATTGCTACCAAAGGAAATTCATGGAGCAGCTCTAAAAAATCCCGTCGATGGATCATAAATAATTCTGATTTCACAGTTGCTACAACGCTCGCCGAGCGCGCTTGTCCATCCAACAGTGACATTTCGCCGAAAAACTCGCCTGGTCTAAACATTGAAAGAATGACTTCTCGTCCATCCTCATCCATCCGTACTACTTTTACTTTTCCGGAGACTATAACGAAGAGCGCCGCACCATTTTCCTGTTCAAGCAGAATGATATTGCCCTTCTTGTATTTTTGCCGCGTGCCAAATTTGACAATCTTCTGTAAATCCTTTTCTTCGAGGTCGGCGAAGATGGGCACGTTGCGGAGAAAAGTAATTTCTTCTTGGGGCATTGTGGTCCGCGTAGGATGTTTAGGTTCAGATACCTATTGAATTAGGAACTTCTGTTCGTACGCACCACGAACTTTTATAATATATCTTCCAGTGTATTGAAATGCAAGGTTTTTATAAAGACTCAAGAGATTCTTGAAACCTATTAAAATCAATACGAAAAAAATTTCCAGGCTTTTTTTTCGTTGAGTCCTCACGTCTCGATCTCCTATCACTCATCACTTCAGAAATACGTTGGATATGCGTTTTATTCCAGCAAGTACAAGTTGCTAATTTCTACTTCACTTTACTCAACTCATTTTTCAAATAATCGATAATGGCAACAGGTTCGGGGTTTTCATTATTTAAAATCGCAAGATAGAGTGTAACCCAATCGCCAAAGTAAATCAACGAAAACAACCTCGCCAAGAGACCTTTACCATCGCTTGTTACTTCTGTAACTTCCCCGGCATACTGCGACACGATCTGTTTCGTAATTCCTTCACGGATCGCTACACGTTTGTGAGTGCCGATATCCTTTAAGAAAATGACGTGCATTTGTTTCATTAATTCGGTAAGCACTTTCCACCCTACCAATTCGTTATGGTTCATTTCCGGAAGCACATGACCGGAAGAAAGCTGTTTGGCATTTTCTGCAATTTGTCCGCGCCAGCGAATGTTCACCGCGTCAAGATGTTCGACGGGAGAATAAATCACCGGCAGTTTGCCTTTCATTCGCTCCGCTAGTTTCAGCGGTGTGTTCTCCAGCAACTCTGGATTACTAAAGAGTGCAGATTTGTTTTTTAAGAGTTGAATTGTCTCTTTGATATCTTTGTCTTTTGATTTGATGAAGCCAAGTCTGCTAAGTACAACGAGCAGCGGAAAAAAAGAATAGCCCAGCGCCGCGCGCGGGGAAAGCCCCGGTGGAATTTGTATCCATGGTTGTTTAAATTTTTTCGCAATCTTTGCTATCTCTCCACCGGTGCTGATGCAAAGAACTCGCGCCTTTCGCTTCATTGCGTCTTTGTGCGCTGATATTGTTTCCTCAGTATTGCCAGAATAACTGGAAACAATAACAAGCGTGTTTTTTCCAACGAATTCCGGAAGAGTATAATACCGGTTCACAGTGAGCGGAACGTCTAGTTCCTCGGCAAGGTAAGAGCGAAGCAGATCACCTCCGATAGCCGACCCGCCCAATCCGGTCAGAACAATGTTCTGAACACCTTTCACATTCAGTTTTATTTTTACTTCTTTTCCAATTCGAACGGCTTCTTCAATCTGTTTTGGAAAATCTGCAATCCATGTGTACATACCCTTGGGGTCTATTCGCTTGATATCGTCTCGTGTCATGAACGCTCTCCTTGGAGCAATTGAGTGGTTAGCTTTTAACAATGAGCGGTTGATAGTCAACTACCGACCTCGACTTTCTCTCGCTGATTTCAGTATGCAACTCTCTTGTTCTTCAATTTCAAAGATATAACCTTATTTTATCCAATCGGAATATCGGGAAATTTATGTTTCATCAAGTGCTTAAGGAATGCTTTAATTTCGTCTTCGGACTGCATCGTCAAAACCCGCTCGGCAACGTGCTGCGCTTCTGTATAATGTATAGAGCGGATAATTTTTTTAATTTCCGGCAAAATAGTTGGAACCACACTGAATTCATCTAATCCAAGCCCGACAAGTAAAATGGTCGCCAGCGGATCACCCGCCATTTGTCCGCACATTCCGACCCATGCGTGTTCCTGCTTACCGCGCTCAATAATGCGCCTGAGAAACCGGATGACTGCCGGATGAAATTCCTGAAATAGATCCGATACAATATCGTTGCCGCGATCAACGGCAAGTAAATACTGAATAAGATCATTTGTTCCTATACTCAAGAAGCTTACTTCTCGCGCAAGATGATCTGCAATGACAGCAGCAGCAGGTACTTCGATCATAACACCAAGCCGAAGATTTTCATCGAACGGAATTCTATGTGCACGTAAATCATCCTTTGCCTGCGCAATAAGCTGTTTGCCGAGTTGCACTTCTTTAATACTTGTAACCATCGGCAACATTATGGCAAGATTCTTCAACGTGCTCGCTCGTAAAATGGCGCGCAGCTGGTCGAGAAAAATCTGCGGCTTATCCAGCATTACACGAATTCCACGCCAGCCAAGAAATGGATTATTTTCTTTCATCGCCTGCGTCATAAATTTGTCGCCACCGATATCAAAGGTGCGCATAATGGCGTGTTTAGGAAAAACTGCTTCAGCGATACGGTGATACACTTCGTACTGTTCTTCTTCGCTCGGAAAAACTTCCTTACCGATCAACAAACTTTCTGTGCGGTAAAGTCCAATGCCATCGGCGCCCTGTAGTTTGATAAATTCGAGTTCCTCTTCCAACTCTACATTTGCTGCAAGTTTGATGCGATGCCCATCAAGCGTTTCGGCAGGAAGATCGCGTAGCGGTGCAAGTGCTTCTTCAAAGGCATGGTATTGCGTTTTCTTTTTTTCGTAAAATCGTAAAGTCTCCGAACTCGGATGTAATACAACCGTACCGCTGTATCCATCGACAACGATCTGATCGTCTGTTTGTACCAGCGATGACAATTGGTGAATGCCGACAATAGCCGGAATTTTTAATGCGCGCGCCAGCAGTGCCATATGGGATGTTGCACCACCTAACTCCGTCACATACGCCAGTACATCGTTGCGGCTAAATATCAACGTATCTGCCGCTGCGAGATTGTGTGAAATAATGACATGCGAACCTTCGATTTTCGAGATAAGTTTTTGTTCCTCGAGATTTCTGAGAATACGGTTTTCAACATCGAGCAGGTCATCAGCACGCTCGCGGGCATATTCATCCTTGGATGCCATCATCAATTGGTGATACTTCTCCATCTCATCTTTAAGGAGATATTCCGCATTTTTCCGTTCATTTTTCAATCGTTCGTACACTACTTCAAAGAGGATAACATCTTCAAGAATCAAAAGCTGTGCTTCGAAAATTTTCGACTGTTCGGTTCCTAGTTTTTGTTCAGCAAATTCAAATACTTTGGTGAGTTCTTTCTTGGAGCGTGCGACGGCATTTTGAAGGCGTTCGATTTCTTGCTCAACTTCGCCGGCAGTTATTGTGCGAATGAGAATTATTGGTTCATGTTTTCGATATAGGAAAACGGGTCCGATGGCGATTCCGGGAGAGGCTGGAATTCCCTTCAGCTTAATTTCTTGTTTGATTGTCTGATCCATCTTTTTCGCGTTTATTGATTGACAGTTCGCATCTATATCGGCTCGCCAAAGCCGCTCTCGAAGAGCTCGGCCATTGCTTGGTACGCTTCTTTTTCATCAGGTCCATCAAAGCGCACGAGAAGTTTGGATCCTTGTTCTGCTGCCAACGTCATGACACCGATAATACTTTTTCCATTAATCTGGAAACTATCTTTTTCAATGAAGAACTCAGATTTAAATTTTGCCGCCAACTTCACAATCGCAGCAGCCGGGCGTGTATGCAGCCCTGCTCGATTCCGAATCGTTACTTCCTGTTCAATCATTCCTTCCACATCTCGTTAAAATTTTCTATTCAATAATTTATCTGTCATCCACCGAAGCGTTTCACGAGCTGCAGAAGTCGGCAATGTTGAAAGTTGATTTTTCGCTTCAGTAATATCATTTTCAATTCGTTTTTTAGCAGAATCAATTGCGCCTGTTTCTTCATAGATCAGACGAAATGCTGGTATTTGTTTTCGCGGTACACCGCCATTTTTGAAAATACGCTGAAGCATTTTTTTTTGCTCTCCTTTTGCACGGCGTAATGCCTCAAGGAGCAGAAATGTTTTTTTACCTTCTACTAAATCACCGCCAATAGTTTTGCCAAATTCTTTTTCATCGGCAACGATATCTAGTAAATCATCCTGAATCTGAAACGCTCGTCCTACATATTCGCCGTACCGCCTTAAAGCTTCCATATCCGAAATCGCTGCATTTCCAATAAGTGCACCCAACTGTGCTGCTATCGAAACTAATTTTCCGGTCTTCTTTTCGATCATCATCAAGTATTCATTCACATGCACACGGTGGCGTGTTTCAAATTCCTTATCCAGTGTTTGTCCTTCGCAAATTGTAACTACGGCTTCGGTAAAAATTTTACTAATTTCCTGAATGCGTGTTGATTTTGTTCTGAGCAATGCACGATAGGCAAATGCAAGCAAGACGTCGCCGGAAAGAAGCGCAACATTTTCATCCCATTTTTTATGAACAGTAAGGCGTCCGCGACGTGTTTCTGCATGATCCATTATATCATCATGAACGAGTGTAAAATTATGGAGGATTTCAATTCCAGCGCCCGCGTGCAACGCATTGTTCGCTTCGCCGCCAACGGCTTCGCAAGCAAGCAACGTAATTACAGGGCGAATGCGTTTGCCGCCTGCAACAAGAACATATTTTGCCGGATGGTACAACGTATGCGGTTTGTGCTCGGTAACGAAACTCCGAAGATACCGCTCCACCGACAATTTATGACGTTCGTATCGTTGTTCAGGATTCATAATTCGTTCTCATCTCACACTTTTGAATATAATATTTGTTTCTGCAGTTCAGTAATGGAACACGAGCCGGTGAGAAACATAGCGCCTTTCAACTCCCATTCCCATTGATCAATGAGTCCTATAGCCGCCTCTGTTCCACCGCTTGCAAGCGCTTGGAGTATAGACATAGCCGATGCGATAAAATCAGCACCTAGTGCAATTGATTTTGCACAATCGATGCCGTTTGAAATTCCACCGGATGCTATAAGCTTCAACGATGATGTTTCACTCTTTAGGTAATATACAGATTTCAGCGCTTCTACTGTTGGAATTCCCCAATCCCAAAACATTTCTGCATTTGAACTCTTTACTTTTTTATTTCTTGTTCCGTCTCCCCAGTTTTTTTTTACTTTTCCGTTTTTTCTTCTCAAAATTTCAATTCCTGCCCAACTCGTACCGCCGGCGCCTGCAATATCAAGAATCTTTACCCCGACATCAACCAATCGCCGTGCAACATCAACTGAAATACCTGCGCCGATTTCTTTAACGATTATAGGAACAGGAAGCGACTTCGCCAGTAATTCGATACCGTCGAGCACACCACGAAAATTTGTATTTCCCTCCGGCTGAAGCAGTTCCTGCAATGGATTGAGGTGCACTGCAAACCCATCCGCTTGAATTAAATCGACCAACCGTGCAATCGGCGACACATCCCGCAGCTTGGCAACTTCTGATGCGCCAATATTTCCAAAGATTGGAATGTCTGGTGCAGTTTCACGCGCCACTGAAAACGAGCGATGGTACCGCGCATTCTCCAATGCCTGTCGTTGACTGCCAACACCAAGCGCAATTTTTTTCTTGACACAAACTTCAGCAAGCTGCCGATTGATCCGTTCTGCCTTTGCATATCCACCAGTCATGCTGGAGATGATAAACGGCAAAGCGATTTTTTTTCCTAAGAAAACTGTCGAGGGATCAATATCCGAGAGATTGATTTCGGGCAGAGCGTTGTGCAAAAAGTCCCAACGATCAAATCCAGAAGATTTGGTACGAAATGCGACATCCTTGGTCAAACTAATATTGACATGTTGTTGCTTGCGTGAGGATGTCCGCGTCATTTTCATAAATCTTAATCTCTTTTGAATAATAAAGAAATCGGTTTCGAGAAGCAAGGTAGCGAACGGAAAACGATTCTTGATTTTCCTTCAATTTTTCGGTATCTAATTCCATACGTAAACACGATGAAGACAACGAAACCTCGACAGCCGCAAAAGTCACATGTACGGCAAAAAACCTATTTCTTCTCAGACGCTCATCTCGGTCTTGGTTCAATAGAAGAAGATCGCCAGAAAGAATTGCGGCTGATTCGTTTTTTAAATTTCATCCAGCACGATGCCGCGCAAATTTATATAGTAGGCGATTTATTTGATTATTGGTTTGAATATAAAACGGTCGTTCCGAAGAAATATTTCCGACTCTTTGCAAAACTTGCGGAGTTGACGGAACAGAACATTCGTCTGTTCTTTATTGCGGGTAATCACGATTTCTGGGCGAAAAATTATTTCCGCGATGAACTAGGTATGGAAGTACATTTTAATCCTGTCGAAGCAGAAATTTGCGGCAAGCGGTTCTTCATCCATCATGGCGACGGTTTGCTTAAGGACGACCTCGGCTACAAGATCCTCAAAAAGATATTGCGCAGTAAAATTAACATCTTTCTCTTTTCACTAATTCATCCGGATATTACCGGATGGCTTGCGCGGTGGTCATCGCACACAAGCCGCCAGTACACAAGCAGCAAAACGTATGAAAGCACCGATATGGTGACTTTTGCAGCACGCATGATAAACGAAGGGTTCGACTTTGTCATAATGGGACATAACCATGTTCCATCGTGCCAAACAATTGACAGCGGTGTATACGTCAATCTTGGTGACTGGATTTTTGAGAACACTTACGCAGTCTTCGATGGCAAGAAAATAAAACTGAAGAAGTGGGCTGATTGATTTATGTGTTTGAAACAAATCCAATACTATGACTGATAAAAAATTTAGTTCTGAAAAAATGGAGCGGTACTTCAATGATCCCGAGTATCGACATGGAAACATGAAACTCAACAAACGATATTTTAACCGGAAGCATTTAATTCTTTTCAGCAGCATTTTTGTTGTTATAGTATTGCTCACTTGGTACTCCGTATATATTTTAAATGGATTGCCAACTCTCGAGCAGTTGGAAAATCCAAAACCTGAACTTGCAACTAAAATTTATTCCGCCGACGGCGAAGTGCTGGATCAGTTTGCATACAAAAACCGTACGCGCGTTTCGCTCAACAGACTTCCATCGGGACTAATCAAAGGGCTTATCGCCACCGAGGACAAAGATTTCTACAACCATTGGGGCGTTAACTTGCCACGTTTCATTCGGCAAATGGTGATTAATGTCGTTACATTTCGCCAGGCGGGCGCCAGCACAATCACACAACAGCTTGCACGGAATCTTTACAAACTCCAGATTAGACACGAAACGATGTTTGATAAGATCACACGGAAAATCCGCGAGTTTTTCACATCAGTGCAGATCGAGCGGCGTTTTACAAAGAATGAAATTATGGAGTTCTATTTGAATGTTGCTTACTTCGGCAAGAACGCCTACGGCATCGAATCTGCTGCGCAGACGTATTTCGGCAAGCCCGCTGCTGAATTGACACCTCCGGAATACACATTGCTTATCGGAATGCTCAAAGGGCCAAGTTACTACGACCCCTTTTTGCATGCCGATCGTGCATTCGAACGCCGCGATGTTGTGATTTACCAGATGGTAAAAGAAGGATTGTTCACCGAAGAGACAGCACGGCAAGTGCGTGCTGATTCTTTGGATTTGAAATCGGCCGAATCAGAATTTCGCTCCGGCATTGCACCGCACTTTGTAGAATGGATTCGCCAGCAGCTTCTAAAAAAAGCCGAGGCGCACGGCTATGATATTTATCGCGACGGCTTGCGTATATATACTTCGCTCGACAGCCGGATGCAACGGTACGCCATCTCGGCTATCGAAGAACATTTGAAGGATTACCAACAAAAGTTTGATGCGACATGGAATTGGAAAGAACATCCTGACATCATGAATGATGTCATCAGCAAAGCAATTCGGGAAGATGAATCGTATAGTAAATCGCGCAACCCCAATATGCAGGACAGTATTCGTAAAGAACTTCGCAACAACCGCAACTTTATCGATTCGGTTCTGAAAGCTGCTCAGACGATCGAAGTCGGTTTTGTTGTCATTGATCCGCATAACGGAAAAATTAAGGCGATGGTAGGCGGACGCAACTATCGTACATTTAAGTACGGACTGAACCACGTTACGCAGATTCACCGTCAGCCAGGATCTGCATTCAAACCATTTGTCTACACTGTTGCGCTGGATAACGGATATCCGGTATGTTATGAAGTGTTGAATCAACCTGTTACTATACCAATGCCTGATGGAACTCGCTGGACGCCGGAAAATTTTGAGAGAGATATCGGCGGGAGGTATACACTGCGCGAGGCGCTGAAACATTCTGTTAATCTCGTAACTGTTCGTGTTATTTTAGAGATTGCCCCCCCAGCGCAAGTTTCGGTGTATGCACATCGAATGGGTATTACGTCGCCCATACCTGCATACGAATCTCTTGCACTTGGCACTGCGGAAGTTACTCCGTTGGAGTTGACATCAGCGTATGGTGTGTATGACAACGAAGGCGTTCTTGTTTCACCTATCGCAATTACGCGCATTGAGGACAATGATGGTAATGTGATTGAAGAAAATTATCCAGACAAAAAGGAAGTTCTGAGCAAAGAAACTGCATACTTGATGACAGACTTACTAAAGGGTGTTGTGAATGGAGGAACTGCAACAACTGCCGTACGCTCTTTCTTCAGTGGTGTGTGCGCAGGCAAGACTGGAACAACAAACGATTATGCCGACGCATGGTTTGTTGGTTTCACTCCTCAATTAGTTGCTGGGGCGTGGGTTGGTTTCGACGATGCGCGCATTCGCTTCATAAGTTCGGATGGTCAAGGTGGCAAGGCAGCAGCACCAATTTTCGGATTATTTATGCAGAAGACTTATGAAGACCCTGATATCGGATTGACGCAGGAAGTTTTTGTTCAACCGGAAGGCATCGTTACAGACACGATTTGTGCTGATACGAAGAAAAAAGCGCGCGAGTGGTGTCCGATCAAGACGACAGAAATTTTCAATGCTAAATATCCAATTGGATTGTGCGACAAACATACCAGCGTAGATTGGAATCAAGGCAAAGAAGGCGAAGATACTCGAAAGAAAAGCAAGATAAATTGGTAGATGGAAGAGCGTGGTACATATCTGAATTCTACCATTTGCTCCCACCCTGAGAGCACTTAGACATCCAAAAGAGAACGTCCTCTTTCCCTTCGCTTATTATCAAACTACTCTATAATGAATGCTGTGGCGTAAAAGTAATTAACTTTGCGGAAAAGATAATGTGCTTATTTCCGAAGTATTTCTTTCACGGCTTTTTCAATAAGCATCGGAGTTACATCTTCAACTACTTTTACTTCTCCAATTTTTATCGGCAATACGAAACGTAGTTTAGTGCCAATGTGTTTCTTGTCGCGTCCTATTGCGCTTACAATGTCGGCAATTTTCAATGAGGTAAGTTTCATCTTCATTGGTACGCGGCGTATTAATGTAACAATACGCTTGTAGGAATCTGCATCTAATAATTTCATTTCTTTGGCGATAAAGCTTTCAGCTATCATTCCGAGCAAAACCGCTTCACCATGCTTCATCAATTTGTAATGCCCAGCGAATTCCAGCCCGTGACCAATTGTGTGCCCGCAATTAAGAATGATACGGATGCCGGATTCTTTCTCATCCTGCGATACAACTTCTGCCTTGATTGCCGCGCACTGTGCCTGCACATATATTATTGCTTCAGCATCGAGCCGCAGAATTTTTTCCAAATGCGATTCAAGAAATTCAAACAACTCAGCATTTTGGATAACACCATACTTTAACACTTCACCCAGCCCGCAGAGAACCTCACGCGGTGGCAAAGTCTTGAGATAGTTTGTATCCACCCATACAAATGCCGGCTGGTGAAAAGCGCCAATCATATTTTTCCCCAGCGGATGATTGACGCCAACTTTTCCACCGATGGAGCTATCAACCTGAGCAAGCAATGTTGTCGGTACTTGCACCACTCTAATGCCTCGCTGGTACGTTGCCGCAACAAATCCGGCAAGATCACCAATCACACCACCGCCTAAAGCAATAACAGTTGAGTTGCGTGGAATTCTTTTCTTCAACATTTCAGTATAAATGGCGTTTGCACGATGGAGACTTTTCTGCTTTTCCCCCGATGGAAAAATAATAGTCGTCAGTTGAAATTTATAGTGCAGAAGATTTCGTAGAAGAGTCTGAAGATGATACGATTTTACATTCCTATCGGTAATGAGAACAAGAGAATCAGGAATTCCATGCTGACGGCATGTCGGTGCGAACGATGAAACCATGTCCTCACCTGCATAAATAGGATATGAGCGTTCGCCAAGCATAACATCAATTTGCCGTCTGATCATACCTTTATTCCTTATCAATGATGAAGTGAATGTTTTTCATAATGGCATCCACCGTAGCTCCCACGCGCATATTGTCGGCGGTAATTACAACATTGGCGCGCGCATAAAATTGTTCACGGTGGTTCATGAGATCAAGCACTCGATTCTTCAACTCCGGCGGCGAGAGTTGGTTGCCGTGTTTGTCCTTCAGCATCGGACGGTCGCTCCGGTACTGCACGCGCTCTATAATTTCTTCCAGTGAGAGTTTGAGATAAACGAGAATTCCTTTCTGTAATACAAGCTGGCAGTTCTCTTCGTTAGCGATTGTGCCGCCGCCAAGTGAAATGACACAATGATTGAGTTCGGTCAATTCTAGTAAAGCGTCTCGTTCCAAAGCGCGGAATACTTGCTCGCCTTCTGAATCAAATATTTCCGCCACCTGCTTCTTTGTTTTTTGTTCGATATACTGATCGACATCAAGATATTCATACCCAAGAGTATTGGCGAGAATAGGGCCGATAGTGCTCTTCCCGCTTCCCATAAATCCCGTGAGGAAGATAAGCGATCTTTTATGTCCGTGTTTTGAATCTTTCATGGTCCGCGTTAAAAAAAAGGCGTCTCGATAAATCGGGACGCCTTAATTAAACAAGCGTAAATTTTATCGGAAGTATTTATCTCGATGATCAACAATGTCTGCCTTCTCGCGCAACGCTGTTTGCCAATCCGTTAATTCTCGTTGACGCTTTTCCTGTAGGAGTTGTGTGCGAAGTGATTCACGCTCTATGCTGTACTTTGCGGTATCCAATTCTGTTTTCGACAACAATTTTATAATATAGTAACCGAGATTGCCCTCAAACGGTTTTGACAACTCACCGGGTTTCATCGCAAGCGCGGTGCCAATAAATTTTAGATCGCGCCCAACGTTGGCTGGACCATCGATTGGTTTGAATGAACCAGTTGTTTGTGCTGTTACATTCGGATTGGATTGCGCTGCGGCAATTAAGTCGCTTGAAGAAGTCAGCGTTTTGTAAAACATATCCACATCAGGGCGAATCTTCGCCAGTTTCTTCTCTTTTAGCGCTAACGTACGAACAACACCTTTCACTTCATCGAGTGGACGGATGCCTTCTTCCCGGATGTTCGATACTTTAATTACAATCACACCGTTTCGTACATAAATAGGATCGGCAATTGCTCCAACTTTATTGCTGAATGCAAAACCGGTTATCGCATCATTAAGGCCGATGCCGGGAATCGATCCAGTTCTTGTGAACTCCTGCGTTTCCTGTACCATAAATTTACTGTTCTCAGCAGCTTTCTCAAATCCTTCATCCTTCGCTAAAACACCAAAGTCCTGCGCCTGCTGGAATGCGGCATCTGTTGTTTGCGTGCTTGCTTTAACTTTCATGGCAAGATCAAGAATTTTTACTTCGCGTTTGTCTTTGCCGGTTACTTTAATAACGTGCCAGCCAAATTGCGTGCGCACCGGGCCCACGATATCGCCTACTTGCGCCTTAAATGCTGCCTCAGCAAATGGTTTCACCCAGCGATCTTTTGACGCCCAGCCAAGCTCGCCGCCTTGTATCGCGGTACCGTAATCCTGACTATTTTCGCGAGCAAGTTTTGCAAAATCGGCACCGGGACGCGCTTGCGCCAGAAGCGAACGTGCTTTCTGAATCGCCTTCACACTATCCGGACCAGAAACCAAGTTCAACAGGATGTGACTGGCTTTGACAAACTCTGTTGTTCCTTGCCGCTGGTCGAGAATTTTGATGATGTGAATACCATCGTTGTCATGGATCGGACCGACAATGTCGCCTTTTTTTGCAGAAAAAATTGCACTTTCTCTTTTTTGGCTTAACTCGCCGTGCTTGAAAAATGCTTCGGTAGAAGGAACTTCAGAATATGTTTTTACAAGATCGGCAAAATCCATAGCACCAGATGTTGCTTGCTCCAGCAAATGCTTTATTTCTGTTTCTACAGCCGCCGAATCTTCTGAAGAGGCATTCTGGTTGAAGAGAACATATTTGACTTTCCGCGCGGCTTTCGCTTGGAAGTCAGCGGCGTGGGAATCGTACTGCTTCTTCATATCATCATCTGACACGGTTACGGCGGATTCCGGTACAAGCCGATTGATATCAAACAAAACGTAGGCTGCATCCATCGTCATGTTGCGATCGATGAAGCGCTGCTTCAATTCACCTTCGCTCACATTGACGTTTGCCAGCAGAAGGCTTTGCAGTTTCCGGCGTTTCTGCTCTTGACGAATCATTTCTTCCGCTTGAATCAATGCAGATTTATTTTGCGGCTCCATCATTGCCTGTTGGTATGCATCCCGGTGGAACGTTCCAACGGAATCTTTAAATTGTTGCGCTAAAAATTCTGGTGGATTCGATCCCATAATAATATCACGAATTTCTTGATCTGTTACCGTAATACCCAGGCGATCAATTTCTTGTTCGATCAGCATTTCATCGACCAGTTGATTCCATACTTGTGAACGAATCTGACGTTCGGTTTCTTCGTCGATGTCGCTGCCTTGTTGTTTCTTTTGGTTTTCAGCTGTTCGCCGAACCAATTCGCTGAACTGTTTGTAGCTCACTTCTTTGCCGTTCACTTTACCGAGCACTTCACCAGTGCCGCCGCCGCGTCCCCTGCGTCCAGTGAGGTCAAGTCCCCAATCGAAGATAATCAAGACTATAAAGATGACTGCCGCACCGGCAATAATAAATTTTGGAGACTTCTCACGTATATCATTCAATACAGCCATGTCAGAACAACTCCTCTTTACTTAATCGAGACTTGAACTTGCTTTTTTTTGTTTATAAATATAGCCGACAATCGCTTGATATGCAACGACTTTCTTGTTGACTTTGTTGGCATATCAGGTTATATTTTTCAACGAAAATTTATTCACGACTGTAGTTTTCATACAAAGCGCGAAGGATGTTTCATCGCGCTTTGTTTCTTCGTTTATCACCAACGTTATAAGTGTGGAGACAATTTGTGAGAAATCAGCTGACTCGAATTATTATCACCGCCTGTTTTGTCGTCCTTGCGGTTTATTTTCTTTGGCCGACCATACAAGACTATAACTATCGCAAACAACTCAGCAAGCTTTCAGGGCAGGACAGCATCGCGTATGCAGAAAAACATCACGACGACATGCTGGATGCAAAGCTGAAACGAATGAAGCTCGGCTTGGATTTACAGGGCGGAATGCGCGTTGTGCTGGAAGTGGACATCATTCAATTGTTGGATGATATAGCAAAGAATAAAGATGACAACTTCCGGGCAATTATTAAAGAAGTGCGGAGTGAAATCGCAGCAAACGATATTTCGATTATTCCTATCTTTGCTAAAAAATTCCAGGATCGTGGTATAAGAATGAGCCGGTACTATGGCAGCATCAGGGATGATGACGCCAAAGTGACAAGCATGTTGGAGGATGAATCCGGCAAAGCAGTTGATCGCGTAACGGAAACTGTTAATAACCGTGTAAATCAGTACGGTGTTTCCGAGCCATCAATTCAGAAACAAGGCGGGCGCCGTGTCATCGTTGAACTACCTGGCGTGAAAGATGAAACCGGGGTACGCCAGTTGTTGCAGGAGACGGCAAGGTTAGAATTCAGAATGTTAAAGGACCCGCAAATATCTTATAAGGTGATGGAATCTATCGATAAATTCCTTACCGGCAAATTAGAAACCGATACAACTGCGCCATCAGCGGCATCCGCAGAAAAAAAGAAAGAACCGGCGAAGCGTAAAGATGCTCTTTCCGAATTAACCGGGGGTGCGACGGTACCTGAAACGGATACGACGAAGGAAGCGCAATTTATGCGCGATCATCCGTTCTTTATGTATGTAAAACCAGACCAGCGCGGTTCCGGTGAAGGATATGTTGCTGAAAAAGATAAAGATCGCGTTGTTCGGCTGCTCGATCGGCCGGAAGTTCAACAGATTATTCCGTTCGATTTTGAATTTCTCTGGTCTGCAAGAGCCCAAACATTTCAAAATGGGCAAAAGTTTTATCTTTTATATGCTGTGAAAAAGACACCCGAGCTTACAGGTGGTGTTATTACCAATGCGCAATCGAGTGTAGATCCGGAAGACAATCGCCCTGTCGTGAATATGGAAATGAACAGCGAAGGATCACGAGATTGGGCTCGCATCACGGGCGCTAATATCGGCAAACGAGTCGCCATCATCATGGACAAAGGAATATTTTCGGCACCGGTTGTGCAGGCAAAAATCACCGGCGGCCGTTCACGCATTACTGGAATGGAATCTCCAAATGAAGCACGGCTATTGGAAATTGTGCTTAAGGCAGGCGCGTTGCCGGCACCGGTATCCATCATTGAGCAGCGTTCTATTGGACCATCGCTCGGCGAAGATTCAATACGTGCCGGCCTTACATCAATTTTGATTTCTTTCATTCTCATAGTCCTCTTTATGGTTGTGTATTATCATTCAGCGGGTGCCGTAGCCGACTTCGCTTTATTCTTCAACATTTTGTTCATACTCGGTGTTATGGCAAGCTTCGGTGCAACACTCACCCTCCCCGGTATTGCAGGCATTGTGTTAACCATCGGTATGGCAGTAGATGCAAACGTTCTTGTGGATGAACGTGTACGAGAAGAATTGGTGACTGGAAAAACCTTACGTGCAGCAATTGATACTGGATATTCTAAGGCGTTCACTGCCATTTTTGACGGCCACGTTACTTCATTTCTGACAGGTATTGTACTATATCAATTTGGCTCAAGCGGGGTGCAGGGATTTGCGCTCACGCTGATGATTGGCTTGGTCGCAAATCTTTTTAGCGCGATCGTCATCACTCACGTAATTATGAACATCATGTTGGATAATGGATATCATCCAAAATTCGGATAATCCGTCATTCCACTAAACAAGCAAATGCAAAGGATTTTCAATGCGACTGTTTAAAAAAACGAATATCGATTTCATCGGAAAACGCTTTTTCTGGTACGTCGTTTCAACCATAATGGTATTGATTGGACTTATTTCCATCTTTTTTAAAGGTATTAACTACGGGATTGATTTCCAGGGTGGAACAGAAATGATTGTGGCATTCAGCCCCAGTGTAGATATCGGAAATGTGCGTATCGTACTCGATAAAGTAGGGCTCGGTAAAAGCGAAATCAAATCTTACGGTAATGAATCAACGCTTTTAATTCGAACAAGCGAACAAGCTGAAGGAACCCTCATCGGCACAAAGATCAGGAATGCATTGACCGATGGATTCCCTGGCAACAACATCGTAACTCTCCGTGAAGACAAAATAGGGCCGAGGATCGGAAAAGAACTCCGAACCAATGCCCTCTTAGCAGTCTTGTGGGCTCTTGCTGCCATCCTCGTCTATATCGGACTTCGGTTTAAGTTCCGCTATGGTCTTGGAGCAACGATATCGATTTTCCATGATGTTCTAACAACATTTGGCTTTCTTTCCATTGTGCAAGGATTAATCCCGGGATTGAACCTCGAGATTACTCAGGAAGTCATTGCAGCATTTTTAACACTCATAGGTGTCTCGGTGAACGACACAGTCGTTATCTTTGACAGAATCAGAGAGAACGAGAAAATTTTCAAGTCTATGTCGTTGGGAGATTTGATGAATAAGAGTTTGAACGAAACACTCAGCAGAACCATTATTACATCAGGTACAATTTTTCTGGTGTTGGTGATCCTGTTGATTTTTGGTGGTGAGGTCAACCGTGGATTTGCCTTTACAATGGCATTCGGTATTGTCACTGGAACCTACTCATCTATCTATGTGGCGAGCGCATTTGCGCTTGACTGGACCCGGTATCGGAATCGCAAGAAAGCAACAGCCACAACATAATTCTCCCTGTTGGCTGAAAGGGCATCTATGAAATTTAAGACAAAAGAAATCAAGGGTGTCACCGTTGTCGAGTTGGAAGGCAATGTCATGGGCGGTCCGGATGCATCCGCCCTCAATGATTTTTTGCATAAACTCATCACCGAAGAAAAGAATCATGTTGTCGTTGATCTGAAGGCGGTCAGTTTTATTAACAGTTCTGGGCTTGGTATGCTAATCGGCGGGTTGACAACCATGCGCCACTCCGGCGGCGAGTTGAAGCTTGCACGAGCTTCCAAGAAAGTCGAGAACTTGTTAGAAATGACGAAGCTGTTAAAAGTGTTTGATCTTCACAAGAACGTGAACAATGCAATCGCGTCCTTCAAGTAATTGCCGGTGCGCGCGTGTGATAAACACCCGCGCAACCTCGCTTCTCATATTCACTTTATCACGCTGAATCTTAATGCCATCTCAACCACTTTTCGTTGCGGTTGCAGGTAATATCGGCGCTGGAAAATCTTCGCTGGCACAATTGCTGGGTGAACACTTTCAATGGAAACCGTACTTCGAATCTGTGGATGACAATCCTTACCTCTCCGATTTTTACGGTGATATGTCACGCTGGTCGTTTCATCTTCAAATCTATTTTCTTGCCAACCGCTTCAAGTGTCACAAGGAGATCGTCGAATCGAGCGAGTCAGTAATTCAGGATCGCTCTATTTATGAGGATGCGGAAATATTCGCACGTAATTTGTACAACATCGGCAAAATGACAGAACGTGATTACACCAACTACGTCTCGCTCTTTCATGTGATGATGGAATATCTCAAACCGCCCGACCTTATGATATACCTTCGTGCAAATGTTGATACATTGGTAAAACAAATTTCAAAACGCGGACGTGATTTCGAACAAGGTATTGAGCGCTCATATCTTGAAACGCTCAATAAACTCTACGAAGATTGGATTACCCGCTATAAACTTGGCCCGCTTCTTATTATTGAAAGCGACGATCTCGACTTCGTCAACAATAAAACAGACCTTGACTATATTCTCACAAGTGTAAAAGATCATCTGCCCCAGATGCAGTTGTTTGAATGATAGAGTAGCCCTTCCTCTTTTGTCTGAACAAGACAACTGTCTCATATCTCAAATTTATCCAACCTTCGGTATCATCTTCATCTTGTTTCTCCCGCAACATTTCTCTACCTTTTTTATGAACATTGTATAAGGGTAACCATCGTGAGCAACATATTTAATTACTTTTTGCCCTTTTTTTATTTCGCCTTGGTATGGACGTACGGTAAAGCATTCTTTGCCGATAAACTCTGGGCAAAGCAGGCCAAAACTCCAATCCTCATCGGCACTATAGCTCTTCATATTCTTTATCTCGCAGTCAGAACAGCAATATTTCAACATCCGCCGGTCACCACAATATTTGAAATATTCACCGTGTTGGCATGCTCAATTGCCGTTACATACTTTGTCATAGAGCTTCGTTCGCAACACAAAGAAACTGGTTATTTTATACTCAATATTGCATTTTTTTTCCAGCTCGCTTCATCCATCTTCATCAAAGACACTCCGGTGGTTCCGGAAATTCTCCGCAGCCCTCTCTTTGGTGTGCATGTGAGTTCGGCACTTATCGGATACGCTGCTATTACTATTGCCGGTGCGTATAGTTTGATGTACCTGATGCTGTACCATGAAATGAAAGCGGTACGGTTCGGCGCCGTCTATAAAAAACTCCCAACGCTTGAAACTTTGGAACGAATGACATTCACAACTGTGAAGCTTGCGTTTTTACTTCTGAGCATCGCTATTCTTTTTGGATTCATCTGGCTCCATCGCGCAATCGCCAACCCGAACTACTTCGACCCCAAGCTTGTTGGTACTATACTGGTATGGGCAATGTACGGATTCCTCGTCATTGCGAAAACGCGTTATGGATGGAAGGGCCGCAAGGTTATGATTCTTTCCATCATCGGTTTTCTGATCTCGATCTTCTCGATGACCATTATCAATATTTTCTTTAGCAGATTCCATAAGTTTTACTAATATGAATCTTCTTTGCGCTGGCATATCGCATCACACGGCTCCATTAGATGTTCGTGAACGGCTCTGGTTTTCTTCCGAGGAAATACGACAAACCTTGCCTCTTCTGAAACCCCTTGGCATAAGCGAATGTGCCATATTCTCGACCTGCAACAGAACCGAACTATACGTGCTCACCGAGAACAATACGCTTCCATCAGAAGAAATGAAGAGAATATTAATTACACAGAAATCAGCAGAGGGCAAAGTTCAACCATCCGACCTGTTCACACTTACAGCGGGTGATGCAGCTCGACATCTCTTTCGTGTTGCGGCAGGTACCGATTCGATGGTGCTGGGTGATGTGCAAATACTCGCGCAAGTGAAAGAAGGATTTCATCTCGCCACTGAACTTGGTACGGCAGGATTTTTTATGAACCGTTTGTTTCAGCTTGCTTTTCGTGCCGGCAAGCGAGCGCGCACAGAGACAGAAATCGGCGATGGTGCTGTCTCTGTGAGTTATGCTGCAGTAGAATTAGCTGAGAAGATTTTTGATGATTTGCACAAGAAGTCAGCCCTTGTCATCGGCGCAGGTGAAACAGCAGATTTGACAGCAACACATTTACGCGGTAAAGAAATCGGCAAGCTTTATATTACAAATCGCACACAGGAACGCGCAGAACAGCTCGCAGAAAAAGTTCAAGGCATAGTTATTCCGTTTGATAATTGGTTCGATACACTTCCCGATGTTGATATTGTTATTTCCTCTGTCGAAGTGAATCGATATATTCTTTCCGCACCGGATATTCTGCGCACCTTGAAGCATCACGGCAGCAAGACATTATTCATCATCGATATCGGCGTTCCACGTAACATCGACCCTGAAGTAAAAAACATTGAAAATGTTTTTCTCTTTGACCTCGACACGCTCAATCTCATGGTTGAAGAAAATCTGCAAAAACGACGGTCAGAAATTCCAAAAGTTGAAGCTGTTATTACCGAAGTCCTCGCTGAATTGACGCACTGGTATTCTTCGCTCGAAGTCAACCCCACGATTACAGCGCTTACGCAATTCATGGAAAACATCCGACAGGAAGAACTTGCTAAAAACATAAACCGGTTCGATCCGAAAGATCGTGAGCTGGTGGAGTTGGTAACAAAGCGCATCATCAATAAAATTATACATGCGCCTATCGTTAATTTAAGAAACGGACAAGAAACATCGCTGACGGAGCGCTTGCAAAAGATGAGTGCCATTCAAAAACTATTTGGCCTTGCCAATCTATCCAAGAAAGATTCCGATGCTTAATACTATTCGCATTGGCACACGCGGCAGCGAACTTGCGCTTTGGCAAACACACCGTGTGAAAGCACTGCTCGAAGCACATTTCCCCGGTATCACTGTCGATGTACAAAAGATAAAGACCACCGGTGATAAAATTCTTGACGCACCGCTTGCGAAAATTGGCGACAAGGGTCTTTTCACCAAAGAACTTGAAATTGCTTTGTTAGATAATCGCGTGGATATTGTTGTGCATAGTTATAAGGACGTTCCGACCTTTGTTCCTGAGGGTCTTTCAATTGCTGCTGTTCTTGAGAGAGAAGATGTGCATGATGTTTTTATCGCCAATCCGAAGAAATCGAATCGAACAATCGTTGGCCTTCCTCTGAACGCTATCATCGCAACGGGAAGTCTGCGCCGAAAATGTCAATTGCTCAACGCACGCCCCGATATACACATTGTTGAAATTCGTGGTAACCTGAATACACGATTAAAAAAATTAGATTCATCCGAATGGGATGGAATGATTCTCGCAAAAGCCGGCATTACTCGTCTTGGCTGGGCGCAGCGTATTACAGATATTTTACCGTTTGAACTCATGCTTCCAGCTGTCGGACAAGGCGCATTGGCAATTGAATGCAGGATTGGCGATCAACTTATTCAAGAAATGCTTCGGCCTCTTCACCATCATCCAACAGCGATAACTGTAACGGCAGAGCGTGCTCTTCTTCGTCATCTCGAAGGCGGCTGCCAAATCCCTATCGGTACTTATGGACGCATTATTGGAAATGAATTTCAGCTCGATGCAGTGATTGGAAGTTTAGACGGAAAGCGAATTGTACGTGGAAAAAAAATAGGGACAATTTCTCATGCTGAACAAACAGGAATTGATCTAGCAAAAGAATTGCTTAGCCGGGGCGGAAAAGAAATTTTAGAAGAAATTAGACAAACATTCTGAACCAGAACATCTTGATACTTTCTGATAAAACAATACTTATAACACGTGCAAAAAATGCAAGTGCGGAGATTCAGGGGATGCTTGAATCCCAAGGCGCATCTGTTGTTTGCCTGCCCACAATAGAGATTGTTGATCCGGATTCATGGGAAGAATGTGATGCTACAATTTGGAAGCTTGCTGAATATGACAGCGTCTGCTTCACAAGCAAAAATGCAGTCGAGAAATACGTACAGCGGATTCGTCTTATACGCCCACAGGCATTGAATACATTAGCTACACGAAATCTGTATGCAGTCGGAGAAAAGACCAAATCGATATTAGAAGCACATGGATTCTCTGTTCAGCCGATTCAACAGAAACATTCCGCGGAGAATTTAGCACAATCATTTTATGGGCAGAATATTTCAGGAAGACATTTTCTCTTTCCGAAAAGTACTATTGCAAGCGATGTTATACCGAAAGAGTTGCTGTCGCTCGGCGCTCTTGTCGATGAAGTAGTTGCATATAAGACAGTTATTCCAGAGCCAGAAAATCTTGAACACATTCGCACTATCTTAACAGATGGGAAAATCGATATCATAACATTTTTTAGTCCATCAAGTGTTCGGAATTTCTTGGAAATACTTGGAGTTGAAACAGTGCAACACGCTTTAATTGCAGTCATCGGACCGACAACTGCAGAGGCAGTGAAAGAAGCAGGATTAGAAGTAAATATCGTTGCCAAGCAGCAGACAGCAGAGAGTTTGGTTCATGGAATTGTGGAGCACTTTGGTGGTTTGTGATTTAAGAAAAAATATACTGGATTCTGGTTTTTTAATTTGCTGCACCATTCATATAAAAAGGTTATCAAAGAATGATAAATGATTTATTTCTTCGCGCATGCCGCAGGGAACCGGTAGAGCGAACCCCTGTGTGGATGATGCGCCAGGCGGGACGTTACTTACCGGAATACCGAGCTGTACGCGCAAAGGTAGATTTTCTCACCCTTTGCAAGACACCGGAGCTTGCAGCAGAAGTTTCCATTCAACCTGTGGACATCATCGGAGTCGATGCTTGCATTATCTTCTCGGACATTCTTGTTGTGCCGGAAGCGATGGGCATGAAATTATTTGTGGAAGAAGGCAAAGGCGGGCCGCGCTTCGAGAATCCAATCCGTACCCGCGCGGATATTAACAAACTTTCTGTGCCGGATCCGAATCGCGAATTAAAATATGTGATGGATGCACTTCGGCTTACACGAAAGAATCTAAACAACCGCGTCCCGCTTATCGGGTTTGCAGGATCGCCCTGGACTCTTGCGACCTATATGGTTGAAGGAAAAGGATCAAAGAACTTCCGTGCGATCAAAGAGCTCATTTATTCCAACCCAAAAGATGCACATGTATTGCTCGATAAACTCGCACGCACGGTTGCTGCCTATTTAAGTGCAAAGATTGAAGCTGGCGCACAAGCTGTGCAAATATTCGATACGTGGGGTGGCATATTGCCCCCAGATGAATTTAAAGAATTCTCTCTCCAATATATCGAACAAGTTTTGAGACTTCTCAAGCGCAATGGGGCTCCAACAATTGTCTTTTGCAAAGATTGCGGACATTCAATTGAAGCTATCGCTAATACCGGATGCGAAGTTGTAGGGCTTGATTGGTCGATCGATATTGCAAAAGCAAGAATGATGGTCGGCGGTTATGTGGCACTCCAAGGCAATCTCGATCCGACAATGCTCTATGCGCCTCCGGAACGAATCCGTGATGGTATAAAAAAAATATTGCAAAAGTTCGGCAATGGATCTGGACATATATTTAATCTCGGACATGGCATACTGCCTGACATTCCCGTCGAGCATGCAAAAGTATTCGTACAAGCTGTGAAAGAAGAAAGTGTGAAGTACCATTAACAACATCGTAATTGGATGAATTAGTGATTGTCTGATTTTGTGATTGGGGGGGACCAGTCCTTAAATCTAAAACTTATGATTGATAACTAAATGCTCATGGATAATAAAAAAACCGCCGTAGTTCTCTTTCAACTTGGCGGGCCGGATTCATTGGACGCGGTCGAACCGTTTCTCTTTAACCTCTTTATGGATCCGGACATTATTAACTTTCCGTTGGCATTTTTAGCACGCAAGTCATTAGCAAAACTGATATCCAGCAGACGTGCACCAAAAGTACAAAACAATTATAAACTGATTGGCGGCAAGTCTCCCATTCTTGATCTCACGCGCCTTCAGGCAAACGCACTCAATGCTCGTCTTGTTCAACAAGGTATTCAAGCACAGGTATTTATCGCCATGCGGTACTGGCACCCGATGACAAACGAGATTGTGAGTGAAATAAAAGCTGGCGGATTCGATCAGGTAATTTTTATCCCACTCTATCCGCAATTCTCGCAAGCAACAACAGGATCAAGTATCAATGAGTGGAATCGCCAGGCAAAGAAACAGGGTTTGAATATTCCGACAAGATTTGCGTGTTGTTATCCAAATCATCCTGCATTGATAGAGGCATTTGTTGAAAACATTAATAAATCGCTGACGAGATTTTCCAACATCTTACCGGCAAATATTGATCTTGTTTTCAGCGCGCATGGTGTTCCTGTTCGTTACATTCAAAAAGGCGATCCGTATCAGTTACACATTGAAGAGACTGTGCGCCGTGTAGTTGAGCAAGGAAAATGGGAATCTCCATATACGCTTTGTTTTCAAAGTAAAGTTGGACCAATGCAATGGCTCAAACCATCTCTTATCGAGACGATAGAGCGACTTGCAAGTGAGGGTCGAAAGAACTTGCTAATCATCCCGATCGCATTTGTAACGGATCATATTGAGACGCTGCACGAAATCAATATCGATGTACGCAATCACGCGATGGCACGAGGTGTTCGGCAATTTGAACTCATGCCTGCACTAAATGACCATCCGAAATTCATAGAGTGTTTAACAGACCTCGTGACACAACAATTGACGAATGCCGTTGAATACACAATGTGCCAAACGCTGTGGCGGAGATATAGCGAAAGAACTAAACCTAAAAAATGCCCGCACTATAATCTGTAATGTATTTTATAGACGATGTATAGAATCTTGGTTGTAGATCGAAAATGAAGATTACCATTTGTTGCTGATGCGGGCAGAGCGAAATCCAAATATGCAGACATTCATTGACCTCTCGATTCCCATTACTGACTTGATGCCAGTGTATCCCGGCGACGAACCACCGCGTCTTCTGAAAGTAACCGACTTTACGCGTGATGGATTCAATAATTTTCATTTATCCATCAACATGCATACAGGGACACACATTGATGGGCCTATGCATTTAACTCAAAGCAAAATTTTTTTAAATGAAATTCCATTAGAACAATGCGTTGGCAATGGTTGTATTCTGAATGCTGCTGGCAACAAAAATATCTCATTAACCATAGAATATGAATCGCTTGTCCAACCCCAAAGCATTGTTTTGCTGTACACAGGAATGAGCAGTTTGTTCGGGCGCGAAGAATATTTTAATAATTATCCAACAATCAGCAGAGAGCTTGCTCAATTGTTTGTCGAACGGCAGGTGAGAATGGTTTGTCTTGACTCGCCGTCACCCGACCGGTATCCCTTTGATGTTCACAAATTGCTTTTAGAAAACAATGTGCTTATTGCAGAAAATCTAATCAATCTCGACAGACTATTATCGATTGGTAAATTTGAAGTGCTTGCGCTGCCGTTAAAAATTCATGCTGATAGTTCACCGGCAAGAATCGTTGCACGAATACTGGAGTGAATGGTTGAATATAAAGCCAAGATGTTCCTTACCTGAACGTCCACGTACGCCAAGTCCGAAATGGCTGCAATAAAAGACTAGCAAAGATATCATCTTGAGGATAAATACGATGAAAAAGAAAATCTCTCGGCAACTTTCTATCGCCACTCGTGCAATTCATGGAAAACAGCTATTCGCATTTAAGGGGCCGGTTGCAACTCCGATCTATCAAACATCTACATATCGATTTGAAACATCCGAAGATGCAATGAGGTACGCGAAGGGGGATCCGTCTGTATATGTTTATTCGCGTTATCATAATCCAACGGTACATGACGTAGAAGAAAAACTTGCGGCGATGGAAAATGGTGAAGCGGCGGCGATCTTTGCATCCGGTATGGCAGCAATTACCACCGCAATTCTTGCCGTGACAAAAGCAGGCGACAATATCATCAGCACTCCGGCTTTATACGGCGGCACATACCGATGGATGCGTGACGAATTGCCAAAGCAAGATATCAACGTGCATTTTATCGACCCTAATTATCTCGAAGAGATTGTAAATATAGCTGATGAACGATCCACCATCGTTTATATTGAAACTCCGACCAATCCAACGCTTACAATAGTGGATATCGCAGAAGCCGTGCGTCAAACCAAGAAAGCGGAAGAAAGGGTAAACCGCCCTATTTTGACGATGATTGACAATACATTTGCTACAATTCTTAATCAGGACCCATTCAAATTCGGCATTGACGTCATTACGGAAAGCGCCACCAAATATCTTGGCGGCCATGCTGACATTCTCGCCGGTGTCGTTGTAGGCATGGAAGAGTTTGTCAAGCAAGTACGTGCACTTGGAAAATATCATGGCGGTTGTGCCGATCCATTTGCAGCGTATTTACTCGGCAGAAGTTTGAAGACGTTTGAGCTTCGTGTGCATCGGCAAAATAAAAATGCTCTTGCTCTTGCACAGGCACTCGAGAAAAATAAAAAGGTGAATCGAGTGATTTATCCGGGACTTTCATCGCATCCGCAATTTAAAATTGCAAAGAAGCAAATGAGTGGTTTTGGCGGAATGGTGACCATTGAAGTTAAGCCGTCAAAAAAGTATTCACCGGTCGATGCGGCAGCAAAGGTTTGCGATAGTCTTAAAGTTGCCGTCAACGCAATGTCTTTGGGAGGCGTAGAGACACTCGTGAGCATCCCTGTTTATTCGTCACATGTCTTTATGTCCGACGAAGAATTGAAGCGAAATGGTGTCACAGCAGGGATGATCCGCATCTCTGTTGGCGTGGAAGGAATCGAAGATCTCATTGAAGACTTTGAACAAGCGCTCAATGTAATCTGATCTTAAAGTTTGAAAATTTGTAATTAAGGTTCTTTTAGTGTTTGAAATTTAGAAATTGAATTTTAATGCCTGACATAACGCTTGCTCATATTCGTTCTTTCTTTTCTTCTTTTTGCAGGGAAGAAATAAATAACCATACTTTAATACATGCCGGCGTTTTAGTGCCATTGTTCATGCAAAACGGTGAGTTGCATGTCATCCTTACACAACGAACAGAAGAGGTTGAACAACATAAAGGACAAATCTCTTTTCCCGGCGGAACAATGGACCGTATCGACGCAACTATCATAGACACAGCCTTAAGGGAAGCAGAAAAAGAAATCGGATTGACGCAGAAGGCAGTTGAAGTTCTTGGCATGCTCAATGATTTCTGTACGCCAAGTGGCTTTTGCATTACACCTATCGTAGGTTTTCTGCTAACAGTTCCATCTTTTATTCTAAATAAAACAGAAGTATCCGAAGTTTTCAATGTCCCCTTATCATTTTTTATTGATTCACGCAACGAACGAATAGACTGCCGTAAGTATTCCGGCAAATTGATGAATTTGTATTTCTACGTCTATGGCAAATACAAAATATGGGGAGCTACAGCAGAAATACTGCGAACTTTTTTGCACGCTTTTAATACTGAAACAAGCACAAAAAGGTTTTGTAAGTCTGGCAATTCTTAATTATATTTATGTAAGAAAGAAACCGAAGCAACAGTAACGAGTCCTGAGTTCGGGACAAAGGAGAATGAATTAATGCCGCAACATAAATCAGCAATAAAGCGAGTTCGTCAATATGCAAGGCGCGCAGAAGGTAATAAAAATCGCCTCTCTAAGGTGAAAACGCTTGTAAAGAAAGTACGTTTATCCAAAACCAAGGAGGAGGCAAGTTTAGCGTTGAAAAACGCTGTCAAGTACCTTGACCAGCTTGGCGCCAAAGGCACAATTCACAAGAATAATGCTTCCAACCAGAAATCAAGGCTGACAAAGTTCGTCAACAAAATTAAGTAAGCTACAGCGAGGGAGTTGTCATGAGAAACCCCGATTCGAATTGGATTGGGATTTTTGCATTTTGCGAATATAATTCTCGAAAAATTTTAAAACTTTTTTATAAATCCAAAATGTCCGATGAGATTTTTTAGGAGAAGACATCCTTTATTTAAACTCATGGTGCGATTAAACCTTTTATCCTCCGCTTTTTTTCTTTAACTCTTCTAATTCAGTAATCCGTTTTTCGTAACGTTCTTTTTCGGCCGGCTTAGTGTGTGCAAGTGTTCTATACGCTTTTATAGCATCATCAAACCAGCCTTGCTTGGCATAAATTTCTGCAAGTGTTGGCGTTACGAAGCCCATGCCCGCCGGCGTATCTTGCTCGGATGCAGTAGGCGTTTCTTTCTGTGCAAAGTTGATAACGGGCGTAATCTTACCGGCACTTTGCAGTTTGTTAGTAAGCTCTTCGATCTTATTCTGCACACCAGAGGGAATTGAACCAGTCATCGGCAGTGTAAATTCTTGCGGTAATGAATCAGTACTCGGCATCGCTAATTCTTGCGGCATTGTAAGGGTTGTATTGATTAGATAGTCTTCCATTGAAACTGTGTCTTCACCAGAGAGTTCTTTCGTCTGCCGCGAAGTGTAGTGCTCGAAAGATTCTTCCTCCGATGGTGTTGAAGTCAAAGAGAAATTGATATCGGAAGCTGGCGGTGTAAATTCAAATCCTCTTGACGATTCTGTTGGCGGTGTTGGTACTATTAATGGTTCTTGCTGTGGAAAATTGAACTCAGAAAACGGTGATGTTTCAAATGTTGCCGGCGCTTCGGCTGACGGCGTGTTCAATCCAAAACCAAATGCATCTTCTGTTGGAACTGAGGGAGGTGCTTGAGTTAATTCATCAAAGAAATTTGGTGCAGGTGATGCAATCGGTGCCGGTGCCGGCTGTTGCTCTGGTACCGCTTGTTCAATTCCACCAAAACTAAATGTCGGTTCCGGCGGACTAAGTGGAACTTCCGGTGCAGTGGCAATTGGATAATCATATCCCGTTGCGAATGGTGGTGTTGGTTCCGGCGCAATTATTTCTGGGGGTGCTTTTGAAGGCACAATTGTGAGTGTCTCTTCCGCTGGAGGCGGCATTTGCGCCAGCAAATTTATCAAAGTCTCATTGTTTGGTAGAAAATTAAGTACGAATTCGAATTCGCGGCGCGCCTCTGCTTGCATATTTAATGCGACAAGCGCTTTACCTTTAACGAGATGCCCGGTGGTATAGAACGGAAAATTTGCAAGTCCTGCATCGCATATGCGCAACGCTTCTTGCGCGCGACTTGCCTCAAGATAGTAGTGTGCTAATTGAGCAAAGAGCGGAGACTTGGCGTCTGTTCCGACTCTCTTTTCCAGCATTGTAATATGCTGTTGTATTGTGTCGATCATTATGTCTGTTGACGAAGTTTTCTTGCCTCAAGTGCGTGTCTAACAGAAAGCCACGAAACACATGCAAATCCCATAAAATAAAGCAATTGGAACGGCAATGCGGCTATTTCTAAGTAGTATAATGATGAAATCACACCGAAGAAGCAATAGACAGCAAGAATAATTTCAATTGCTACCACCCAGTCAAATTTCTTTTTGCTGACGTACATATTCTTTTTCCACGTGTCTTTCTTGCCTTCGATGGCATATTTTGGTGTTCGTACAAATTCACTCTTTCGCTTAAATAGCCCTTCAAACACGGCACGCGAATTGTTCACCGCAAACCCCATACTGCCCGCCATAAAGAGAGGGAAAAGCATAATGCGGCGACGCCAATCCGGATAAACAGCTTTTTGTGATATAAGATAAAACAGAAACGAACCGATGAATGCTATCACGAACACCGACATCATAGCAAAGTACGCTTCATGCCCACCTTGTTGTTTGATGAAGATGAGCGGGCCATTCAATATCCCGGCAAGAACAATAAACGGATAAACTATATTGCTTGTTAAATGAAATGTCGAGTGAATCTTAATACGGAGCGGTATATTTGATTTCCATACCTCTGGAATCATCTTGCGAGCGGTTTCAATAGCGCCTTTTGTCCAGCGAAATTGTTGCGATTTCAACGCATTTACTTCTGCAGGTAATTCTGCTGGCGAAGTAACGTCGGTGAGATATTTGAATTTCCAGCCCCGGAGTTGTGCGCGATAGCTTAGATCTAAATCTTCCGTCAGCGTATCCGACTGCCAATTTCCAGCATCAAGAATGGTTGCCTTACGCCAAACACCACCAGTGCCGTTAAACTGGATGAAGAATCCTGCCTTATTGCGCACATCTTGCTCCACAACGAAGTGTCCATCCAGAGCAAAAGCTTGCGCACGGGTCAACATCGAGTATTCGCGGTTTATATGTTCCCACCGCGTTTGTACCACGCCTATTTTTGGATCAGTAAAAAAATGAGGAATTGTTTTTATCAAGAAATCCGTGTTGGGAACAAAGTCTGCATCAAAGATTGCGATGAATTCGCCGCGCGCGGTTTCAAGCCCATGTTTTAACGCGCCCGCTTTATAACCCGAACGGTTTGTACGGCGAACATGTTTAATGTCATATCCGAGAGCACGATAGTGGGTGACGGCTTTCGCCACCAATTCAATTGTTTCATCTGTTGAGTCATCCAGGACCTGCACTTCCAATTTGTCCTTAGGATATTCAAGTGCACACACCGCATCAATCAGCCTGTTGGTAACATACAACTCGTTGAACAGTGGGAGTTGAATCGTCACAACGGGAGTTTCTTTCAGAAGCGGTTGAATGTTCGCGGTGCCGCGCTGTTTCATATAATGATACACCATGACAAATCCGTGTGCACCGAACGCGAAGAGAATGAGTAATGAAATAAAATACAGATACATAACGAAATCCGAGAATGCCGGATTTTCGATAATTTCTTGCCTAAAGAAAAATACTGCGAGTGTCATATTACCATCCTGCGACTGTGTCGTTAAGAATATCTTCTGTTAATTTTCTGACCGCTTCTGTTATTCCATCGTTGCGCTGCGTCAAACCACCGCCCGAAGGATAATCTCCCCAGTTGCTAAAACTTTTTTCCCATACTTTTTTACGAAGTTTCAAATCCTGAAAGGTCATACGTACCGTAACTGTGATACGTCGCTGTGTAACCTGTTCACCGCCTTGCAGTACCGATGGTGCATCTTTTACATCAGTTATCACACCTTCGAGCATAGAATCTGCTGTATTGCGGTCTGTCAATTGAAGAGTATTATCGTTTGTAAATCGATCTACCAATTGTTCCGTAAACGATTTCGAAAGTGTCGGGTCACCGTACGCGCTTTGATCTTCTACAAAAGGAATTGCAATTGTTTTCAAATGCGGCGGCACCGATCCGCCTTTGAAGGAATAAGTGCATCCAGCAAGTATAATGAAAAATGAAAAATAAACTGAAATGAAAAAAGAATGCGTTCGGTTCGGCAGCTTATTTAACATTTTACATTTTGTGTTTTGCATTTTTTTATTGAAGTCCAAAGTCTTTTATTTTTCGGTACAATGTTCGCTCACTAATGTTTAACTCTCTTGCTGCAAGACGACGATTACCTTTATTTCGATCAAGAGAGGTGGAAATCATACGTCGTTCCATTTCATCCATCGTTAGAACACCGTTGCCGTTGTGCGGTTGTGTGTGGTTTCCTTGTAGTTCATCTGCACCGGATATTCGTCCGGTCAGCAGTTCTTTCATCTCAATAATATTGGATTTAAGATCCACCAACGCACGATAAATGAGCTCACGTTCTGCTTGCTCAACCGTTTTGTTCGATACAACTGGCAGATTCCGATCTATTGACACCGGGGGTTGCTCGCGAAGATATTTTCTTACATCGTACCCGTCAAGTCGTTTCCCGCTTTCCAGAACAAGCATACTTTCGATGGCATTTCGTAACTCGCGGATATTTCCCGGCCAGCTATAGCTCATTAATAATTCGGTTGCGTCATCAGTAAATCCACCAAATTGAATCTTGTTCTTGTCAGAGGTTTCTTTCACAAACTGCTCAACAAGTGCAGGAATATCTTCCTTCCTATTGTGCAAAGGAGGCAAATGAATATTCACCGAACGTAATCGAAAATATAAATCAGGGCGAAAATGTTTTTGCTGAACTTCGTACTCCAGCAACTTGTTCGTCGCCGCTATGACACGTACATCTGTCCTGCGTGCCAAAGACGAACCGACCCTCATGTACTCACCGCTTTCCAGCACACGTAATAATTTAACTTGCGTAGAGAGCGGCATCTCGCCAATTTCGTCAAGGAGAATAGTTCCGCCATTTGCAATCTCAAAATAACCGCGACGTAAATCTGCGGCACTCGTGAACGCGCCTTTTTCATGTCCGAAGAGCTCACTTTCAATCAACCCTTCCGGAATTGCGCCGCAGTTCACCGACACAAGAGCTTGTTGAGAACGCTTGCTTGCACCGTGAATCGCCTTGGCAATAACTTCCTTACCCGTGCCGCTCTCTCCAGAAATAAGCACTGTGATATCTGTTGGAGCTACTTGCTGAACAACATCCACAATTTCCTGTATCTCCGGCGATTTCCCAACGATGCCGTATGTTCGCTGAAATCCTTCTCGATCCATTAGCGTGAAACAACTATCGATGTTAGATTAAATTTGCTTTTAATTTCCGCAGTAAATCGCCGCGCTTCATCATACGTCTGGAATTCACCTACCCACACTTTGTGCAATTTCTTGCCATGGCTGACGATGGTGAAAATGTTCGACTGAAATCCTTCTTTTTCGAATTTCGCTTTCAACTCGCCCGCATTTTGAAGTGTTGAAAATGCGCCAACTTGCACGGTAAAGTTTGTTGCAAATTTTGGCACGGTTCCCTTAGGTTTCATCACCGTTGGTTTTTCTTTCGCTGCTTGTTTTTCTTCTACTATCGAATTCTTTTCTGCTGCATACGCGGAGAATGGATATTCTTCTTTTAATTGTGTCAATTTTTGATCGGCAGTTTTGTACAGACCGATAGAATAATAATATTGATAAAGTTTATAGAGTGCATCATCGCCCCATTCACTTTTTGGAAAATTATCTACAATATTCTGATACAGTTTTGCCGCCTCTGTGCCATCCGTAGTCAGAACTGCCTGTAAGTACATCACACCTGGATTGTTTTGATAGTTTGTCATTAGTGAAGGAAGCTCGGCCCTCACTGCTTCCGCTTGACCCTTCTCGATCATTTCAAGACGACGTCGTATATCCGGTTCGCTGCTGTTCGTCTGAGCACAGAGCGCAGGCGTGAATAAAACGAGGATAACAATCGAAATGATAAACGTTTTGATGAGCATTTTCATGGCTTTAATCTTCCTATGTTGTGAGCATAGCAAACTGGGGAAACGAGTGTCCGGTTTTTGTACCAAACAATGTTGCTGAATTTGCTCGTTCAATGCGAATGCCAAGGTAATCACCAATGGCATCGCCGTTCTTTGGAAAGACCACCATCTTATTTGTATCTGTTCTGCCGCAAAATTCGTTAACGGATTTTTTGCTCAACCCTTCGACAAGAACTTCCACTGTATCGCCAATCATCGTTGTGTTCCGGCGGAGTGAAATATTGCGCTGAAGATCGATAATCTCGCTGAGCCGACGGTTCTTTATTCCTTCTGGAACGTCATCGCCCATTTGCCATGCTTTCGTATTCTCTCGCGGAGAATATTTGAATGTATAAGCGCCGTCAAATTCTACTTCTACCAATAAATCTAATGTTTTTTTGTGATCCTCTTCTGTTTCGGTCGGGAATCCTGAAATGATATCTGTAGAGATACTTACGTTGGAAATAGCTTTTTTGATTTTGCTGACAAGGTTAAGATACTGATCTCTTGTATACGTTCGGTTCATCAATTCCAAAATTCTATTTGAGCCGGATTGCACAGGCAGGTGAATATAATTACAAATGTTATCCCGCGATGCAATCGCATAAATCAGTTTATCCGACATATCCTGCGGATGGGAAGTCATGAATCTTACACGCATTTTATTATCCACATCAGCAACTGCGGTGAGCAAATCCGCAAAATCGAAAGCACCATCGCTGTACGAGTTCACGTTCTGACCGAGCAAGGTTACTTCCTTAAAACCACGGTGCGAAAGGTCTTCCATTTCTGACACAATAGATATCAACGAACGGCTTCGCTCGCGACCGCGTGTGAACGGTACAACACAATAAGTGCAAAATTTATCGCAACCGCGCATAATGGAAACCCAGGCACTTAATCCATCGATACGAAATGGAGCAATGTCGTCGTACTTCTCTACACGAGAAAGTTTTACAGCAATTCCTTTTTCACCGCCATCCGCCGCTTCAATAAGCGCAGGCAGCTTGCGGTATTCATCCGGTCCTACAATGAGATCGACAAAATCTCCCAACTCCATCAATTCTTTGCGAACACGTTCTGCCATGCATCCCAGTACACCAACTATTACGCTTGGATTCGTTTTTTTGTAATGGTTAAAATCACCAAGCCGCCCGATGATCCGTTGTTCTGCATTTTCGCGCACTGCGCACGTGTTTACCAGAACGACATCTGCGTTCGACAGAGTTTCAGTACGGGTAAAACCGGCTTCGTGCATAATGCTGAGGACAATTTCAGTGTCCGCCATATTCATCTGGCAGCCGTATGTTTCAATATAAACATTTCGACTTGTCTGCATTTCTCTCTTTTTAGTGAATCATGATAATGAAACAATGGCAGACACACAACAACTCACCTACATGATTAAGGTTAATTAATCTTGAAGAGATTGTTGATGTTTTAACTCTTAACCTGTTGTCGTATTGCCAAATCGGCAGGTTGCGGATGTCTTTTTGTGACTTTTTGGGGATTGATTGAACACAAATGCTGTTGTATATTGAAGAAGACTGAATAAGCGTGAATTGAAAATCAGCTTATCATGAAATAAGTTAACATCCATGACTTGAAGAGACTAACCAGAAAGTAACATATGGCAAAAATTATTGATGAGATTAGAGCAAAAGCAAAACAACTCAAGAAGCATATCGTTCTCCCCGATGCAATGGATGAACGCGCAATTCAGGCAGCACGTATCATTTTAGATGAACAGATTGCAAATATTTCTCTCGTCGGCAACGAAGAGGCAATTCGTGCCAAAGCACAACAGTTACATGTCGACTTGGAAAAAATTCGTATCGTTGATCCTGAAAAATCAGAGAAGCTATCCGACTTCACTCATATATTTTTCAATCTCCGCAAAGCAAAAGGAATACAATTTGAACAAGCACAGAAGACGATGAAACTTCCGCTTTTTTTTGGAGCAATGATGGTTCGAGAAGAAATGGCGGATGGAAGTGTTGCCGGGTCGCTTTCGACCACAAGCGATGTGATTCGTGCAGGAATTCAAATTGTCGGAATGCCTGCTGGGATTACAGTTGCGTCGAGTTTCTTCTTGATGGTTTTCCCGCATATAAGTTATTCATATGCTGATTGCGGAGTAGTACCAGATCCAACAGCAGAACAACTTGCGGATATCGCAATTTCTACGGCAGCAAATCATCGCAAGCTGACAGGTGAAGAACCGCGTGTTGCGATGCTTTCGTTTTCAACAAAAGGAAGTGCTTCACATCCTTCCGTAGAAAAAGTACAGAAGGCAACTTCTATCGTAAAAATGAAACAACCTGATCTCATCGTTGATGGAGAATTGCAGTTTGATGCTGCAGTTGTTCCTTCTGTGAGTGCAAAGAAAGCTCCGGGTAGTCCTGTCGCTGGCAATGCTAATGTTTTTATTTTTCCAGATCTCAACGCTGGAAATATCAGCTACAAGCTGACACAACGATTAGCTGGGGCGGAAGCATTTGGCCCGATTATTCAAGGTTTAAAGAGACCATGCTACGATTTATCGCGAGGTTGCAGCGTTAGCGACATCGTAACTATGGTCGCGATTAACTCTGTAGCGGGAGCTGTTTAACGAACACGCTTCTAACAGCAAATTATACACTTCGTAACTTGAGCGAAGACAAAGAGCAGTGCTTAAATTTGTATAATTACTCTTTCGTTCTTGCAAAATGCTCATCCTGCAATATCAGGCGCAGCGAAATCCGATGCGTATTCCCAAGGTCATTCTCTTTATCGAATTGAGCAAAAGAATAATCGATATCTAATTTGCGCAGATGAATTCCAGCGCCGAGTGTTATTTGCTTTATATCATTGTAACCAACACGCAGTGCGATAGACTTCTTGAAATCAAATTCAAGTCCCATGTGCGGATCAAAACTGATAGGTCCGAGGTGGGCAAGAGAAGCGAACTGGCGATTCTCAAATCGAACATCGATATCTACGGTTGGCGCAAATCGACCTCCAAATAGATCTATAAAATATGCACTTCCTAGTTTTAGAGTCGGCGAAATTAATTCATTAGTTCCAGTGGACCACGCTATCAGCGTAGTAGTAATATCTTGTGCGTTGAGCGCAACACACCAATTATTCGCCGGAGAGTAAAGCATTCCAATATCAAAACCGACACCTGTTGCAGAATATTCTGCCAGCGTACGCCGTATCACTTTGAGATTAAGACCATACATCAAACTTGAAGAAGTGCGCTGTGCATAGGTAAAGTATATTGCCCAATCTGCTGAACTGAAATAAGTGATTTTGCTGTTATCAAGATTCACAAAATTTTGATATTGACCCTGTAATACAGGGTTTCCATTTGCATCCACACCGGCCGCACGCGTATCGGGAATACCATCCACACCAAGGCGCATCACACTCACACCGAGTGTCGCATTTACACCATAGGGAATTGCCACGGCGCCAAAATCATAGTTCAGTAAACTTCCGAACCGCTCATCATGCATGAGCATAACCTCTGGATAATCAAGGCGTGCAAGCGCTGCCGGATTCCAATATCCAGCCGAAGCATCGTTCGCGAGCGCTGCATACGCACCGCCAAGTCCCAGTGCACGGCCGCCAACGCCAATGGAAAGAAACTCGCCTGCATATTTTGCAATTTGCTGAGACGATGCAAACTGTCCAATAAATGTTACGAGGAGAGTTAATTTTAGAATCTTCATGTTCCACCTAAGACAAAAAAACCCGACAATGTGCGTCGGGGTCTGATGATCGAACTCTCTCTCTATCGTCGCGTGGTTTAGTTAATGACAACGTTCGAGACAAGTTACGATGCACAAAAACAGCACAGCACAACTTTCTCACAATTGTCTATACGCGGTATTCCTTTCGTTCTACAATAAGGTAGAAGATTCCATGAAAAGAGTCAAGTTACTCAATGCGCTCTGCTCCTAACTCGCGTTTGAGCAAGGTAAGAATTGGATGTTCT
Source organism: Bacteroidota bacterium (assembly GCA_050015675.1). GTDB lineage: Bacteria > Bacteroidota > Ignavibacteria > UBA10030 > UBA10030 > Fen-1298. Next base: position 80,960 of record JBEKAY010000002.1, read on the forward strand.
TTTGTTTGCGCAGTATTTTGCATAACATGTGTATCCAAGCTTTTCGTCTCCGCAGGTAATGATGACGTTGTTGTATAGATCGGCTTTACTGATATGTCTGCATTGGAACGGAGGACCGGTTCTATGATAACTCGTTTGCCTACCACTTTATGTAGGGCGCTCGCCAGAAAATCTCTATTTCTTTTAAGTGTTGAAAAATGATAATCGTCCGGACACGAAATACGCACCATGCCGTTGTGAACATCAAGAATCCTTGTTTCCGTCAACGATGTACCGATAGCAATATGGGATTTTGAAACATTGCTTACGAAAACGGGCCAATGTTCCATTATCTCGTCGGCAGAGGCGGATTGAATCATTATAGGTTGTTCGGCAACTCGTTGAACGGCATGCTGAAATTCGACATGCTTTGGTACTTCTGTCAGTTTGTTAAGATCCGTACCAATGAGAGATGAGTAACTGATTGCAGATTTACTTTTTAAATATCCTGCTCCAACTTCGCCTACAACTTTAAGGTCGGAATATTGTGACGTACTGTGTTGCGTGGATTCTTGTGAGGCTGGCAATAAATTGACACTCCCGTTACCGCTCATTTTTTTTTTGAGTATTTCTATTTGTTGGAGCAACTCTCCAATCTGCACCGAACTTTCCATTTTCGCCATTTGGATGAGTCCCGCTTCAAGTCGATATCGCGGCTGTGCCGCCCATCGAAGCGCTTGATCTAGTTCATTCGTTTGTTTAATGCAGCGCAACAAATCTTGCTCGGTAAATTGGTTCGCTTCCTTTTCATACCGCTTCTTATAATTCTCAGAGACTTCGATGAGTTGGGTAGATTCGGTAGAGCTCACAATCAGTAAATTGCGAAGATGCTCTGTCAGTCCACCGACAAACTCACGTAAGTCATAACCGCTTTTTATAACTTCATCAACCAATCGTATGGCGCTTTGCGAATCGTGGCTTTTCAGAAAATCAGACACACGAAAATAAATTTCCTGATCGACAACATTGAACGCCTTCAGCAGTTCCACCGTTTTGACATCGCTGCCACAGAACGAGCGTACTTGGTCGAATATACTCTGTGCATCTCGTAAAGATCCGTCGGCGCGTTTGGCGATAACCATCAATGCATCATTTTCGATTATAACGTTTTCAGCGTTTGCGATTGTTGCAAGTGTATTAATAATTTCTTCAACGGCGATGCGCCGGAAATCGAAGCGCTGACAGCGCGAAAGAATCGTCATCGGTACTTTGTGTACTTCCGTAGTTGCAAAGATAAACACGACATGCGTTGGAGGTTCTTCAAGCGTTTTCAGGAGCGCATTGAACGCTTCCTTCGTCAGCATATGAACTTCATCGATGATGTAGATTTTATATTTGCCGCGTGTTGGTGTGTAGCGGACAGAATCGCGGAGGTTTCGAATTTCTTCTACACCGCGGTTGGATGCACCGTCAATCTCAATGACGTCAAGGCCACGTCCTTCAATGATTTCCTTACAGACTTCACACGTATTATCCGGATTCTGATTGATAGGGGAGAGGCAGTTAAGAGCGCGGGCAAGAATGCGGGCTGTTGTTGTTTTGCCGCATCCACGCGTGCCGCTGAAAATATACGCGTGCGCAACACGGTGAGACGCAATTGCATTGCGAAGAGTATTTGTCACATGGCTCTGACCAACGACGTCGTCAAAGATCATCGGCCGCCATTTACGTGCCGTTACTTGATAATTCATTTCATCTCAAAATAGAAAATTATTCATGCAAGAATACAGAAAACAGAACACAAAAGCCAGAATAATTTTTGTTTTTACTTTTGCCTTTTAACATTTAACCTTTTACTTGAGAACACATATTTCATCGCTTCTTCAATTGTCTCAATCGGCACAATTACCAATCCTTCCTTTACCTTTTTCGGAATTTCGATGAGATCTTTCACATTTTCTTGTGGAATCAATACCGTCTTAATTCCGCTACGTTGTGCTGCAAGTAGTTTTTCGTTCAATCCACCGATAGGGAGAACTTTGCCGCGCAACGTAATCTCGCCTGTCATTGCTACATCGTTGCGGGCAGGCATATTACTCGCCGCGGATATAATTGCCATCGCCATTGTCACACCGGCAGATGGGCCATCTTTAGGAATTGCTCCTTCCGGTAAGTGAATATGAATCTCGCGATTCTTGTTGAACTCAGGATTTACACCGATCTTTTTTGCATTCGAACGAATGTAGCTCAACGCCGCTTGCGCCGATTCTTTCATAACATCGCCAAGCTGTCCCGTAAGTGTCAGGCGCTCAGTGCCGCGCATAATTGTTGCATCAACATTGAGAATTTCGCCACCAACGCTTGTCCACGCTAATCCGGTGACAGAACCAACTCGCGGCTGTGACTCGGCTGGCTTTGTGCGAAACTTTGGAACACCAAGATACTTTTCTACAGAGTCTGGTATTACCCGTATGTTTGTTTTATCTTTTTTCTTTTCCTTCGTTCCATTCGTTTGTTTGGCAAGCACCATTTCCTTTGCCACTTTACGACAGATAGATGCGATTTCGCGTTCAAGATTTCTCACACCGGCTTCACGCGTATATTGTTGAATAATTTTTATGATCGCGTCATCTTCAAAATGAACTTCGTCAGTTTTCAAACCATGCGCTTTAAGTTGTTTACCGACAATATGACGCTTTGCAATTTCCTTTTTCTCATACTCCAAGTATCCAGGCAATTCAATAATTTCCATCCGATCTTGAAGGGGAGCTGGAATAGCAAACCGAACATTTGCTGTTGTGATAAACATGACTTTTGATAAATCATAATCAACTTCGATATAATGGTCATTAAACGCAATGTTTTGCTCTGGATCGAGTACTTCTAAAAGTGCTGCAGATGGATCGCCGCGAAAATCCATGCTCATCTTATCTACCTCATCCATTAACAACACGGGGTTGACAACACCTGCTCGTTTCATCGATTGAATAATTTTTCCAGGCATCGATCCGATATACGTTCGCCGATGACCTCGGATTTCCGCCTCATCGCGAATGCCACCGAGCGAAATGCGTACAAATTTTCTGCCAAGTGCGCGTGCGATCGATTTTGCCAGTGATGTTTTCCCAACGCCCGGCGGACCAACAAAACAAAGAATTTGTCCGCGCATTTCTTTCACCAGATTCAGCACAGCTATATTCTCAAGAATTCTTTCCTTCGGCTTATCCAATCCGTAATGATCAGCATCGAGAATTTCTTTTACGTGCGCGATCATTAAATCATCTTTCGTTCGCTTCTGCCAAGGTACCGCAATGAGCCAATCTAGATAATTACGCGTGACACTAAACTCAGGTGACATTGGCGAAGTTTTCTTCAGTTTATTGAATTCCTCGAATGCCTTTTCTTCGGCTTCCTTCGGCATTTTTGCCGCAAGAAGTTGTTCTTTGAGCTTAACCATTTCGGGTGAAGCTTCGTCATCACCAAGTTCGTCTTGAAGAATTCTGATTTGTTCCTGAATAAAAAACTTCCGTTGCGATTTCTGAATATTATCCTGAACTTTTGTTTCAATGTCTCGTTCGATTTTCAGAATATCCACTTCTGTGCTGAGGATTTTTGAAAGCTCATACAATTGATCACGAAGCGTAGATATCTGTAAAATCCGTTGTTTCACCTCCACGCTTTGGACAATATTAGAGGCGATGTAATACATCTTCCGTTGTGGCTCATTGATGCCGTCATAAGCCATAATCACTTCCGGCGGAATATTACGATTGAGTCGGACGTATTCCGCGAACAGTGTAGACGCATGCCGCACAAGCGCATCAATTTCACGACCAATCGGCGGATCAACGCGATTAATAATAATCTCCGCTTCAAGAAAATTAGAATTATTGATGAATTTTTTAACGTTTGCTTGCGCAATACCATCAACCAAAATTTTTATCAATCCGTTCGGCAATTTCAGCATTTGAAGAATCTTTGCTACTGTGCCTTCTCGATAAACATCTTCTTCCGTAGGCTCATCAATAGATGAATTCTTTTGTGCAACAATTAAAATATTCTTGCCCCGAGCTAAAGATTCATTAGCCGCACGGAGTGAGGATTCTCTACCTACAAGCACTGGAAAGATCATATACGGAAATAATACAATATCCCGAAGCGGCAGAATCGGTAAAATATTTGGAATATGATCTAATGTTTCAATATGTAAATTTTGTTTATCTGAATCATTCATTGGATTAATCTATGTTAGGCTGTAAAAACAAAAAGAGGGCACATCCGCCTGATACGGACACACCCAGTTTTTTCACGGATTCAATATACCGATGAATGGCAGGAGAGTCAAGGAATGATGGTGAAAGTTATAAGCAACAGTTTCCTCATTTTTTGTCAGCAGCTTCTTCTTTTTCAATGAGAGCACCCAACCCATCAAATTCGCAATCGAATTCAGCCGCAAAATCATCCATTTGATTTGTCCAGTCAAACATTTTATTTAGCTGCGTATTTATAGTTGGCGTATTTCCCGTTATGAGAAATTTTTTATTGCCATAATCTGACAGGACACATTCAGCAATATAACCCATCTATCTAAGTATATTCATAAGATCGAGTGCGTTATCTGTTTTATCGGTATAGAAAAAAAACTCTACCTCACAGGTGTCGTTCTCCTGCGCACCAAATATTTTTCTCAATTCTATTGAACGTTGAATGACTTCTTCTCTTGGATTATAAGACACGTTAGCATTCCTCATGAAGATTGCTGTAGTATTGTATGCATATTTGACCGAGTTAATATATTTTAAATTCAAAATATTCTACACTAAACTTTTATTCAAGAAGCGTACAAGCGGTGCCGCTTCTTCGCATATACTTGCAATTTCATCGACCAATGATGCTCTGTAACACTTCGATTCCGGCAATGAAACACCAACAAAGAATTGCTTGAACTTCAGCCAGTCAGCCATTGGATGGTTCTCGTCATATCCTTTTGGAACACGTTGAAGTTTTGACCAGTCGAACGGTGCAAATCGTTTTTTAAATCGACGGCTCTCAACTATTGAAAGAAATTCATCACCGTACTCAGCAATTGCTTTTCGTATTTTTTTAAGTTGCTTACTATCCGGCAGATAAATCCCGCCGCCAACAAAAAATTCATTCGGTTCAATTTGAATATAATAACCTGAACCGATAAAACCTTTTGGCATTCCTCTCAATACAAAATGAGCTGCAATATGTGTCTTGTACGGAGTCTTGTCTATGCTGAATCTAATATCACGATAGATTCGGAAAATAGATCGATTTGGGTTAAGATCGAACTCCGGTGCAAATCGTATGAAGTATGGATGCAGTGCCGCAATAAACGAAAGCATTGGAGTTTTTGCATTTCGTTCAAATTCTTCCTTATGTTTTTCAAACCACTCGCGATTGTTGTTTCGCTTGAGTTGTTTGAGAAAGCTGATACATTCTTTTGGAAAACCTTCGAATGGCGGATAGAGATCGAAATCCATTAAAGGTATCTTAGACATAATATCAACCTCCTACGTAATTACAAAACACGAGATTTTTTTCCCTCGATCGCAGCGCGAACAAATCCATCGGACTTTATCAATCTTAACCGTGCTTCCTCCGGCGAGACATTTGCTTTGATCATAACGAGAGCCGTCTTCACATAAAAGTTTGACTTGGTTAGAGAATCTGCCGCTTCGTCATACGAAACACCGGTAATTATCATGATAATGCGTTTTGCTCTCTCGCGTAATTTTGAATTTGTTATCTGAAGATCGATCATCATATTCTGGTACACTTTTCCCAAACGAATCATAACTGCCGTTGTTATCATATTAAGGACAAGCTTCTGGGCTGTACCGGATTTCATTCTCGTTGAACCCATAATAATTTCCGGTCCCACTTCCGGGCAAATAGCAATGTCGATTACAGAAGCAAGGTCAGAAAATTCTGGAAGATAAAAATTTGTTCGTGGGTTTGTTGTTACATAGAGTGTCCGTGCACCGAGTCGCTTCGCTTGTTTCACCGCACCGATAACGTAAGGTGTGCGGAGACTTGCAGCAATTCCACATACCACATCATTTTCTTTAATATTTTTATTGTCAATGTCGCGTGCGCCATTTTCCTCATGATCCTCTGCTCCTTCTTGGGCGCGAAACATTGCTTTTTCTCCACCAGCAATCAATCCTTGAATCATCTCTGGGTTTGTTCCAAACGTCGGCGGACATTCAGTAGCGTCCAGCACTCCTAATCTTCCACTGGTTCCCGCACCAACGTATATAAGGCGCCCATCATTCCGAAACGCTTCAACTATAAGATCAACAGCTTTGGTGATGTACGGTAGTTGCGTCTCTATAGCAAACGGTACTTTCTTATCTTCATTGTTAATAAGAGCAACAATCTCCTTAACGGAACAAGAATCAATATCCATGCTCGCAGGATTTCTTTGTTCTGTCGTTAAATACTGAAGCTGATTAAAAAGTACTTTCTCTTTAGACAATTTCATGTCTATCTCATGAGTGATGCTTTTATAAATTGACCAACAATATTTTTTTATCAGCAGCAAGAAGTTGTTCCGATCCAATTAATGTAAGATTAATTTCTTTGATATTCACTTGAGGATATTGCCGCTTTGCACTGTCAACTTCCTGTGTTAAGTCGCCGCCTTTGAATGCAATAAGTGCAGGTGAATTCGGATCTATGAGATTGCCACTTATTGTATTATCAAATGAACTAAAATAATTTCTTTTTTTAAGGAAGTTTATCGACAAAGAGATTAATTCGTTTAATTGACAAACCGCTCTCGCAATAGCAAAATCAAATTTGTGCGCATGCTCAGATTGCAGACCAACTTCTTCAGCTCTTCCCCATATTACATTTACATTTTTGATATTCAAATCCTCTACCATTTTCAAAACAGCATTTGCTTTTTTCCTAGTTGCATCAAGACAAAGCAGAGAAATATCTGGACGTAAAATCTTTAATGGAACACCGGGTAACCCGCCGCCAGTTCCAATATCAATAATTCTGCATCCTTCCATCAATTTCACTTTAAACAACGGTGAGACACAATGAAGAATATGGTAAGTCCAAATATTTTCTTCATCTTTTCGAGAGATCAAGTTGATTCTTTTGTTCCAATCGAGAAGTAAATTTACATATTGATTTAATTGCTCTGTCTGTAAGTCTGTCGGTGTGAAGCCATTTCTCATGCAGAGTGTACGAAACCAAGTTTTCTTTTCAGGCTGCACTATATCTTTGCTCCAATTTCAATTATTTGTTCCACGTGAAAAACATGACGTTAGACTAATTCCTAAGGTACACCATCAATACAGAGATGTCTGCCGGTGTGACACCGCTAATTCTGGATGCCTGTCCAATAGAAATGGGTTGAACTTTGGCCAGCTTTTCTCTCCCCTCTGTTGACAGCGATTTCACTTTGTGGTAATCCATTTCTTGTGGTATTTGAAGAGAATCGAATCGATTAAATTTTTCTATTTCTTCGATCTGCCGTTTAATATATCCATCGTACTTCAATTCTATTTCTATCTGTTCAATTACCTCATTGAACAATCGATCGTCGCAGACGGATCTGAGATGTGAAAAGTATATTGTCGAAATAATAGATTCACCTTTCGCAAAGTCCAAAAAACGAACATTTGTCCGTTTCAGAAGCTTTGCTAGCTTTTCGTTTTCTTGAATGGACCCACCGTTTACTATCTTTAAAAACGGATTTGCATCTTTTGGTGTCATGGAAAATTGATTGCAAAATAAAATACCTTCATGAATTAAGTTTTCCTTCTTTCGTAGTCGCGTTACCACTTCGTCTGGAATTAACCCTAATCCATATCCAATTTCCATCAATCGTCGATCTGCGTTATCTTGACGAAGAACAAGGCGATGTTCAGCGCGTGAAGTAAACATCCTATAGGGTTCTTCAATGTCTCTATTTACTAAATCGTCAATTAAAACTCCAATATATGACTCAGATCTTTTAAGAATAATCGGATTTTCGTTTCTTATATACTTCGCGGCATTAATTCCAGCCAACAAACCTTGCGCAGCTGCTTCTTCGTATCCAGAAGTTCCGTTAATTTGTCCCGCAAAAAACATTCCGTCCACAAGTTTTGTTTCTAACGAAAGTTTAAGCTGATGCGGTGGGAAATAATCATATTCTACAGCATATCCAGGGCGCATCATTTCTACGTTATGCAATCCAGGAATAGTACGTAGTCCTTCAAGTTGAATATCCGCAGGGAGGCTTGTTGAATATCCGTTTACATACAGTACATTTGTATCATAACCCTCTGGTTCAAGAAAGATGTGATGACGATCTCTGTCCGCAAAACGATTAATCTTATCTTCAATCGATGGACAATAACGCGGACCTATACCTTTAATTCTTCCGGTAAATAGTGGTGATCTGTCAAATCCCTTACGAAGAACACTATGCGTCTCTGCGTTGGTATAAGTCAAAAACATAGAAATAAGGTCATTTGAGATTTTTGAATTCTGAAACGAAAACGGTTTTGGATTGATATCACTTAATTGTTCTTCAACTCTCGAAAATTCAATGCTATTCTTATCAATCCGAGGAGGAGTTCCAGTTTTAAGTCTTCCGTGAACAAAGCCTCTTTTTTTTAAATTATCCGTCAAACCCTCGGCAGAACCTTCAGCATATCTTCCCCCAATAGTGCTTTGTGTTCCAGTGTGCATAAGTCCTCTTAAAAATGTACCGGCACAAAGAATAAAAGCTTTACACCTAACTCTCGTTCCATCGGTAAGAATAATTCCTTTAATAGCTGAAATATGCTTCGACGTTTGTTCTTCAATATCAATATCTCTTATCATTCCTTCAAATATATCAATACCAGATTGTTCTTCAACGCGACATTGCGCTTCGTGCGAGTATAATTCACGATCGTTTTGTGAACGTGGCGACCAAACTGCTGGGCCTTTTGAAAGGTTGAGCATTCGAAAGTGAATTCCCGTTTCATCAGCAATTTTTGCCATTTCTCCACCGAGTGCATCAATTTCTCGCACAAGATGCCCTTTGGCGGTCCCCCCAATCGCTGGATTACATGACATTCTGCCAATTGCTCTCTTATCCATAGTTACCATTAGGATATGACAACCCATTCGAGACGCTGCTAAACTTGCCTCTATTCCAGCATGACCTCCGCCAGCAACAACAACATCGTAATCTGTATATACTAATTTAGGCAAACCTATTACTCCATTCCGTTTCACGTGAAACCGGTGTTTATTTACCAATACAGAACTTCGAAAATATATTATTCAAAATATCTTCTGTTGTTACAAGACCGATAATTTCTCCGATTGAGTCTATCGCCATCCTTAAATCAACGGTTATGAATTCTTCACTTTCTCCCTTTTTCAGTGAGTCTAAAGCAGAAGTCAGACTTTCTTTTGCCTTCAGCATTGCAGAAAAATGTCTTTCATTGGTAATAATTACAGACTCTTTTTCCTGTGCATGCGTTTTTTTAAGAACTTTCTTAAATAAAACATCTTTGAGTCTTTCCATGCCCAAATTATTCAAAGCTGAGGTATCAACAATAAGAGTCTTTTGGGGAATATTTATAATCGGTGATTTTATATCTTGAAGGTCAATTTTATTGTTTGCTATAATAATTTCTTTGTGGCTTTCTTTCTTCATTGTTTCAAAAAGAGTTAATTCATCGTTTTCTATTTTTTTTGTGCTATCGTGTACCAAAACTATAATGTCTGATCCTTTAATAATATTCCATGTCCTACGTACACCTTCTTTTTCAACGGTATCTTCTGTTTCCCGTAGTCCTGCTGTGTCTATCATTCTAAACAGTACACCTGAGATTGTCATTTTCTCTTCAATAAAATCTCGTGTTGTACCAGGCACATTGGTTACAATAGCTCTATCCTCTTTCAGTAGCGCGTTCATTAAACTTGATTTGCCTGCGTTTGGAACGCCGACCAAGGCAACTCTAACTCCCTCTCGCCATACTTTGCCATATTTATAAGTCTTTATAAGTTGATCTATTTCTAATATACTTCTTTTAAATAATTTCTCTACCTTCTTTTTATCAATAATTGCAATGCCTTCTTCTGAGAAATCTAATTCTAACTCTAAGAGTCCAAGAGATTGTACTAATTGTTCTCGAACTATGTGGATTTGTTTTGAAAGACCGCCTTCCAACTGATCTAATGACGTTTGTCGTGCTTTATCTGATTGAGCTTCAATAAGATCAGCAATTGCTTCTGCTTGAGAAAGATCTAGCTTACCATTGAGAAATGCCCTTTTGGTAAATTCGCCTGGTTCTGCCGGATACACGCCTGTTTCCAATATACATTCCAACACTCTGCGTGTTACATGAATTCCACCATGACAGCTGACCTCGATTGTGTCTTCACCTGTGAACGATTTGGGTGCGCGAAAGATTGTACATATAACTTCATCAACAGTTTTGCTTTGACTGTCAATTATACGTCCAAAATGTGCAGTGTGGCTTTTCGCTTTTGCGAGGTTTTGTTTTCCCTCAAATCGACTTGCCACTTTATTAATTGCAGATTCGCCGCAAACACGTATAACTGAGATTGCCCCTTCACCAATTGGTGTCGCAATGGCGGCGATAGTATTTTCTAATCGTCCTTTCACTTCTATTTATCTCCGTAAAGAAATGTACTAAAAGCCATGCCCTTTCACAACGCCATTAAAACAAAACGTCCCGTCAATTAATATTGACGGGACGTTTCTATAAATAATGATGTTCTGGTCAGTTCATTTTTTTAAACGTGGTATGTCTTTTGCAAATTTAAATATTCCACCACGGGTTTTCTTTTTCGGTTCAACTTTTCGAAGCGGCTCGTCGTTATCTTGCTTGTTGATAAGTACTTGCTGTCCAATCGCAAGCACATTGAATACAGCATAATATAAATTTAGACCCGATGGAAAACCATTAAATAAGAATGTCATCATAATTGGCATCATCCACACCATAGTTTTTTGGCGAGGATCTTTAATTGTCATTTTTTGTTGGATAAACATTGTAACGCCCATAATCACAGCGATGCCGCTTATGTCTTGAATGCCAATAAGCGGCATTTTGAATGGCAAGTGATAAATGATATCCGGAATTGAAAGATCTTTTATCCATCCAACAAAACTTGCTTGCCTTAATTCAATTGCTCCGCGGAACACTGCATATAATGCATACATAATTGGCATTTGTAATAATAACGGCAGACATCCGCCAGCCGGATTGACACCATATTCTTTGTACAAATTCATTATAGACTGATTCATCTTCTGTGGATCGTCTTTATATTTTGTACGCAACTCATCCATTAACGGCTGAAGCTTTTGCATTTTCTTCATTGATTTCATTTGGCTTTTAGATAGCGGATGCATAGCTAGCTTAATGAGAATTGAAAATATAATAATCACTAACCCCCAGTTAGGCACTACATAATGAATTGCTGTGAATATTGGCAGCATGATATATTCGGAAATTGGCCGAATCAACCATGCCCACCCTAAGCTCATTATGTTTTCAAGTCCCTTTTCGTATGACTTTAATACGCCATGTTGAAGCGGACCCAAAAATACTTTAAGTGTACTGCTCTCACTCGCCCCTCCCTTATATGGCATCTTTAAGGAAATTCCGTATGTTTCCTTTGCGCCATTATCCGGCATTGCAGAGCGGATTCCTTCCAAGTACGCGCCCTCACTGACGTTTCTTATTGGGATAAATGCGACAGCAAAATATTTGTTGCGCGTAGCAACCCAATCTATAGCACCGGAGAATTCTTTTTGTACTTTTTGATCAGGTTTTGTAGCATCGATTTCTGTGAGTTCGTTTCCGGCATATGCATATGCCGCTGCAAAACCAGATTCGTCAACACTATTTAGTTCTGCATATTGAATGCCATGTTCCCACGCAACTTCATATTGGTAGTTCGCAATCACAGAACTCAAATTAAGTAATTGTATTTCTGTTTCGAAACCATATTCCTCATTGCGGAATTTCATTTTCTTCACAAGCTGTCCACCATTTGAGGAAGTAAGAATAAGTATTATTTCAAATTCAAAATTTCCTTCAATCTTGACAATATTGTTTGGTGTTTGTACGTCAAAATAGAGATCTTTTGTGTTGATCACCCGTCCATCAGATGTTGTTAAAAGAATAGCAAAATCTCCGTTTTGCGTATAATCAATGAGTTGGACAGGGTGTCCATCCCATGTTTTAAATTTCTTAAGTTCCCACTTCTTAAGCACTCCTCCTTTTGTTGAAACCTCTGCTAAATAGAAATCTGTTTCAATGGAAATAATTCTTTCCGTCCCTTTTGCACGATCAGAAAAATATTTCCCGTAGAGATTGGTTTCTTGTTTTTCTTTCAGCTCAGGAAGTTTCTCTGTCCTTGTTTTAATTGTATCTTTCACTTGTTCCGATTTTGCAGTCTTTTCCATCGGCTTCGGTCTCTGCACTGGCGAGTTGAGCCACATCCATACAACGAGCACAACGAAAATCAAAACAAAACCGATTGTTGATTGTCGATCCATAAGAATTTTACCTCAAATTTACTTGTGAATAATTAAGGAACTGGGTCGTATCCGCTTGATGAGCTAAAAGGATGACATTTTATGATTCTTTTAATGGTAAGCCAAAATCCATTCACGGCACCATGTGTTCTAATCGCTTCAAGAGAATAATTTGAACACGAAGGATAAAAACGACAATGATTAAATGGGAGGAGCGCTGAAGCAAATCGTTGATATAGTCGAATAAGTAGAATAAATGGGTACTTCATATCTTCGCCCGGGGACAAACAATATTAATTTGTAAAGTGCCCTGCGCTAAGAGCACAGGGCGTTCTCGTTATCATTACGGAGATCTCTGCTAATGCTTGGTTTATTGATACAAATCGAACCTTTTTTGATGTTTTTCTTATGCCACCATTATACAAAAAAACAACTTCTATCAATATTCCAGAATTGACATATCCGAAAAAATCTTCCCTCCTTATTCGGAATGCTTCTCTCATCAATCGTTTTAACAAATTGCGGTGGGCTGCTTTTCGTATTCCTCTTGTTACTGCAAAACCAACGCGTACCCCTGTTTGTTCCGATAGGGATGAACATACAAAAGCTTTTATGGGTTTGCTTTCATATTTTTTACCGTAAGTTATTACCCTTGTAAAGGATCCAAATCCACTAAGCGTTTTTATTGATGGCTGTAAAAGTGGCAAGAACGCTTTGTCTTTCCGTCAGGTTTCGTCTTTTATTTTTCGCTGCTTACAGAGAGTTTTTTTCTACCCGCGGCACGTCGTCGATTTATTACTTTTCGTCCGTTTTTTGTTGACATCCTTGTGCGAAATCCGTGTGTATTTTTTCTTTTTCGCTTATGTGGCTGATATGTTCTCTTCATTTTGATGGACTCTTTATTTTATGTCGGTTTTTTTCCTTTACTAACTTACGAAAATATTGGTGTACAAACAAGAAAACATGTTTAACGAAATTCTTATATTGCTATCAAAAAATTATTTATATATTGTAAAAATTCCTCTTGCATGCATCCACCATTGGTGCTATAATAAAGTTCGATTGTTAACCTAAATATCTGTGTTGATAACTTGTGGAAAATCAACAACTGGTGGATGTTGGTATGCATATTTGTAAACGATATATTAGTCTATTGCTTTAAATGTGTACTTTTTATTCCAACTTCAGTTTGTGCTTATTAATGTGAATAAGTTGTTAGTAGTTTAGATGGAGAGTGCTATGTTGTTGCCTGCTCAAGCCAATCAAATTTCTGAAGATCAACTCATTGCAAATCAAACTTGGGAACAGTGTCTAACCATTATCAAAGATCAAGTTTCTTCGTTAAGTTTTAAAACATGGTTTCAGCCCATTATTCCAATTCGTCTAATCGAAAAAGATTTAACAGTTCGGGTTCCTAGCCAGTTTTTCTATGATTGGTTAGAAGAACATTACAACACGTTAATTCGCAATACCATCACAAGCGTTCTTGGGGAATCCGGAAGACTGTATTATTATGTTGCCTCTGAAGAACCAGCATCAACCCAGCAATTGCAGCCCGAACATGAGATAGTTTCTTCAACAACTGATTCAACACGCACACCATTTGCACCGCATGTGCCTTTCCGAACAGAAAACGTACAATCTATTCGAAACAATTTAAACCCACGTTATTTATTTGATAATTTTATTAAGGGTGATTGTAACCAGCTTGCCCGTGCTGCAGCAATGGCTGTTGCTAACAATCCCGGCGGTACTTCATTTAATCCTCTTGTCTTTTATGGCGGTACTGGGCTTGGAAAAACACATTTGATGCACGCACTTGGAAATCATGCTGCAGTCAACGGAAAAGCAAAACGAATTGCATATATATCGAGCGAAAAATTCACAGTCGATTTTATCGAGTCTGTGCAAGGAGACAAGGTTACCGAGTTCTCATCCTTTTACAGAAGTATGGATTTATTAATCGTTGATGATATTCAGTTTTTTGCAGGAAAAGAAAAAACACAAGATAACTTTTTTCACACATTCAACACACTTTATCAGCTTGGTAAACAAATTGTTCTTTCTTCAGATGTTCCACCAAAAGAACTGCACGGATTAGATGAGCGATTAATTTCTCGTTTTCAATGCGGACTAACCGCAGATCTTCAACCGCCCGATCTCGAAACACGAATAGCAATTCTTCAAAAGAAAAGCGAAGAGAATGCTTTAGAGCTACCACCAAACATTATTGATTTTATTGCTATGAATGTTACAAAAAATATTCGCGAACTTGAAGGATGCCTTATTAGTATCCTTGCAAGAGCGTCTCTAGAAAACCGTGAAATTGGCATCGACCTTGCCAAAGATGTATTGCGTGTTGTTGTTAACGATATCCGTACACCTCTAACTATTGAGCAAATACAAAAAATTGTTTGTGAGTATTTTGATATCCCTGTTGATCTTCTTCGCGCTAAGACACGAAAGCAGGAAGTGGTTGTTGCCAGGCAGATTGCAATGTATATTGCAAAAGACATGACGAACTCTTCACTTAAAACTATCGGTATGCATTTTGGTGGAAGAGACCATAGCACCGTTATTCATGCTTGCCAAGCTGTGGAGGACTTCCTAAAAACAAACAATAAATACAAACAGCATATTGATCAAATACGAAGAACTATCGAACTTAACAAATAGTATTTTATTTTTTGTCTTTTTACGGTTTGTTAATAACTTGTTTGTTGTTGTTTTTATAGTGTGAATAAAACATTTGTAAATTAACTTTCTTCTTTTATATAAACGATCTGTTTATAAGGTGCCTTTTTTAAACATTATATAAACAATATGTTTTCTTTTTATTATAGGATAATAGCTTTGTTTTAGTAGTATTTTATTATTTATAAACAGTATCCACATTACTATTATAATTATTATCATTTCTTTTAATATATATTACTTATAGACGCAAGTCTTATTGTGTATTGCTTAAAATTTAAGTAAATTTACACAAACTAGAAGATAACGTAATAGAGGAGTTTTTGTAATGAAATTTACAGTTGAAAGCAGTGAACTCCAAAAAGCACTGATGAAAATCAGTGGTGTTATTCCATCTAAATCAACCCTCCCAATATTAGAGAATATTCTTTTCTCTCTCTCAACAAACTCCCTTAAACTTATTGCTACTGATTTAGAAATTTCAATGTCAGCAATATTAGATGTCAAGGGAAGCGAAGATGGATCTATTACTGTACCAGCTAAAAGAGTTATGGATACCTTAAGGGCTTTACCGGAAACACAACTGAACTTTCATGCAGATACTATAACAAACAAAATTCGTATGATTACTGACAATGGAGAATATAATCTTGTTGGTGAAATGAGCCAAGATTATCCAGTTGTTCCAGAGTTTAAAGGTGAAAGCGAAATTGTCTTTGAAGGGTCTTTAATAGGGTCAATGATTTCAAAAACTATTTTCTCTGTTAGTACAGATGAATTGCGCCCATCAATGACTGGATTGCTTCTCCAATTCAAGAACAATGAAATGTGTGCTGTAGCGACAGACGGCCATCGTTTAGTGCGTGTTATATATTCGAACATCAAACAAGCAAAACCGCATAAAGATATTATTGTTCCGGCAAAAGCGCTTCTATTGGTATCAAAAGCTATTGAAAGCAGTTCTAATACTCTATCCGTTAATACTACGCACATTAAGTTTTCATTTAAAAACTTTACACTTACTTCACGATTAATCGAAGAAAGTTATCCTAATTATGAGAGTGTCATACCGCTTGATAACGATAAAAAATTGTCTGTTGATAAAAATATATTGTTAGCGTCGGTAAGAAGAGTCTCTCTTTACTCAAGCAACACAACACATCAAGTTCGGTTTTCTATAAAAAAAAACGAACTGAAAATTATTGCAGAAGACATCGATTTTGGAGGTGAAGCACGGGAACGGATCGCATGTACGTATAGCTCAGATGATTTAGAAATTGGTTTTAATGCAACCTATCTTGTCGATATTCTTTCACACATTGATTCTGATGAAGTCGTATTTAGTTTCAGCAGCTCTGTAAAGGCGGCAATCATCACGCCTGCATCCGTAAAGGAAAACGAAGATGTCTTGATGTTGGTTATGCCAATGCGTCTCAATGTCTAATCAGACATCAAATGATGTTGGTGTTATCGTTGATAGCCCCATTCTGAAGAGGAAATGGGGCTATCGTGTTGTAAGTAAGGTAATCTTGGATTGAAACTGCAGCGTTTAGTACTTGAAACATTTCGTAACCATGAGCAAACCATTATTGATTGTTCCATGGGGGTGAATCTTTTTTTAGGAGACAATGGCGAGGGAAAGACAAATATACTCGAAGGCATCTCATATCTTTGCCTCTCAAAAAGTTTTTATGCTGTGAACGATACGGTAGTAATGAATGTTAATAAGAACAGGTTTTCTACAACAGGAAATTTTCTTTCTGATGGTAATATATTTTACGAAGTACAAGTCACGTTCGATAGACTACAAAATCAAAAAAAAATTACTGTGAATAAAGCAAAAATTGAAAAAGCGTCATTGCTCATCGGTCGATTTCCTGTAGTAATTCTTTCACCAGAACAAAGTTCTATCACAATGGGTTCTCCGTCAAACAGAAGGAGTTTTGTAGATTTTGTTATTTCTCAATCGAGCAGAACATATTTAGAATGTCTTATTGATTACCGGCGAATAGTAAAACAGCGAAACAAAATCTTGTCGGACATGCTGCTTTCGCGCAAAGAAAATAATGCCGCCGTTGAGCCGTGGAACGAAAGCCTTATTCGTGTTGGCGCTATTCTTATAAGAAAGCGCATAGAATTTATCGAAGATTTTCAAAGCATTGTGATCAACTCGTATGCAACTCTTGCTGGAACAGCCGAACAGCCGGAAATTACTTATTTGCCGTCGTTTGAATGTGCCGCCAGTGATAGAGAAACAATCGAAACAATTTTTCGTCAAGCGCTTCAAGACCACTATCAAGAGGAATGTCGCATCGGGTATTCGCTTGTTGGACCTCATAGGGACGAATTTATTATTCAAATTAACAAACTTGATGCACGGAATTATGCATCACAGGGACAACATAAGACACTTTTAGTTGCGCTTAAACTGGCAGAGTTCTTTTACTTGAAGGAAAGATGCAGTGAGACACCTATTTTACTATTTGATGATATTCTTAGTGAAATAGATGAACGTCGATCTCAGCGGCTGCTAGAAACAATCGCTGAACTTGGGCAGGTCTTTGTTACATCAACCGATGAACGAGCACTCAACTGGATGCCGGTTGTTTCTTCTAATCCGCGAAAGTTCTTTATAAAGCAAGGTAAGGTTGATCGTGTCGAAGACGCTGTATTCATCCGTTAAGACCGTCGGGTCTGCAATAGACGAACTCGTGAAAGGCTTGGGAATACAAAAAAAGCTTCAAGAGTACGATGCAGTTGTTTACTGGGAAAACGTTGTGGGGGAGCGAATTGCACAAAATACAACAGCAATACGTATTCAACAAGGCGTTTTATTTGTACACGTTAAAACAAGCACTTGGAGAAACGAACTAACACTAAGAAAAAAAGAAATTATCGATAGACTTAACATTATCATAGGACTCGACGTAGTGAAAGATATCAAGTTTCAATAAACGAACAAAATCAAAACGGAAGTAACGTGAAAGAAGAAAAAAATAAAAAAGCAGAAACAAAAAGCAATGTTTCAAGCGACTACAATGCCAACGATATCACCGTTCTAAAAGGATTAGAAGCAGTACGTCGCCGTCCAGCAATGTACATTGGCGATGTGAGCGCTCGAGGATTACATCATTTAGTGATCGAAGTTGTTGATAACTCTATCGATGAAGCGCTCGCAGGATATTGCAAAAACATTATTACAACAATTAACGCTAATGGGTCTGTTACCGTTGAAGATGATGGTCGCGGAATTCCAACAGATATACATCCTGAAGAAAAGCGTTCAGCGCTTGAAGTCGTTATGACTATGCTTCATGCAGGCGGTAAATTTGATAAACATACTTATAAAGTTTCCGGTGGATTACACGGTGTTGGTGTTTCCGTGGTGAATGCGCTGAGCGAATGGTTAGAGGTAGAAGTAAGCCGCGACGGAAAAGTGTTTTATCAAAAATATAAAAAAGGTGATCCAGTTGCCCCGGTAAGGGTAATTGGAAAAACAGATAAAAATAAAACCGGCACAAAAGTTACCTTCATACCTGATGGAACAATTTTTAAAAATCGTGTTTACAAATTTGAGCCGCTTGCTGAACGATTACGCGAGTTGGCATTTTTAAATCCCGACGTAACACTGATTATTAAAGATGAACGAACAAAACCAAAAGAAGAAGAAACATTTCATTTCAAAGGTGGCTTAATTGAGTTTGTTAAATACATCGATTCAACGCGCCCATCCATAATGAAAAAAGTAATGTACACGAAAGGCAACGCAAACGACGAGAACGGCCGAGTGGTTGAAGTAGAGATTGCATTCCAATATAACGATCAATACACCGAAAATTTATTCAGTTACGTCAATAACATCAATACGCATGAAGGGGGAACGCATCTTGTCGGATTTCGGACTGCCTTAACTCGCACGCTAAATAATTATGCGTCAAAGAACGGTATTGTAAAAGAAGGTGGCGTACAATTGACAGGTGATGATTTCCGAGAAGGATTGACAGCGATCATCAGCGCAAAGGTGCCGGAACCGCAGTTTGAAGGCCAAACAAAGACAAAACTTGGCAACAGCGAATTAAAAAGTATTGTCGAATCAATTTTTGGGCCTGCACTTTCAGATTGGCTAGAAGAAAATTCTCCGGATGGTAAGCGCATTATAGATAAATGCCTGCGTGCAGCAGAAGCGCGTGAAGCTGCGAGAAAAGCGCGTGATTTGACAAGGCGCAAGAACGCCTTTGATGGCGGAGGGTTACCCGGAAAACTTGCTGATTGTTCTATCAACGATCCTGAACATTGTGAACTCTATGTTGTTGAAGGAGATTCTGCCGGAGGCAGCGCTAAGCAAGGGCGCGACCGACGCTTCCAAGCAATTCTTCCATTAAAAGGAAAAATTCTGAATGTAGAAAAAGCACGCATACATAAAATTTTAGAGAACGACGAAATACGCGCTATCTTTACCGCCATTGGTGCTGGCATGGGCGAGACGTTTGATGCAAGTAAAATTCGCTACGGTAAAATTATTATCATGTGCGACGCCGACGTGGACGGTTCACATATTCGGACGCTTCTGCTAACACTTTTCTTCCGCTACATGAAAGAAATTATTGAACTAGGACACCTGTACATTGCACAGCCGCCGTTATACAAAGTTAAAAAAGGAAAGCAAGAATTTTATGCTTTTGATGAAGAAGAACGCGACGAAATCGTAAAACGCTTTAAAAGCGAAAGGAAGAGTAAAGTGGAGAAAGTTGAAGAAGAAGAGAAGGAAGAACAGCTTGCCGTGAACGAAGAAGGTGTGATAATAAAAGAAGGCGGTATGGCAATTTCAAGATTTAAGGGTCTTGGTGAAATGAATCCTGAACAACTATGGTCCACAACTATGAACCCGGAAACACGTACTGTCTTGCAAGTCTCGATTGAAAATGCGGCAGATGCAGATCGTACATTTTCTATTCTCATGGGCGATGATGTAGAGCCGCGGCGTGAGTTTATCGAGAAGAACGCAAAGTACGTAAGAAACTTAGATGTGTGATGCTAAAAAGGTACAATTGAAAAAAAGAAATAAAACGACATGGCAACAATTAGTGAAAAAATAATTCCAGTTGATATTGAAGATGAAATGAGAGGATCGTACATCGATTATTCGATGTCGGTTATTGTATCACGCGCTCTACCGGATGTGCGTGATGGTCTCAAACCGGTGCACAGGCGTGTGCTGTTCGGTATGCAAGGGCTCGGATTGGCAAGCAATCGTGCATATAAAAAAAGCGCACGTATCGTTGGAGAGGTTCTTGGTAAATACCATCCGCATGGCGATTCTGCGGTATATGAAACGATGGTACGCATGGCGCAAGATTTTTCTATGCGCTACATGCTTGTTGATGGGCAGGGAAACTTCGGCTCGGTTGATGGCGACTCGCCTGCGGCAATGCGCTATACAGAAGCACGCCTTACTAAAATCGCAGAAGAGATGCTTAAGGATCTCGAAAAGAATACTGTAAACTTTGCGCCAAACTTTGATGACACGCTCGAAGAACCAACGGTGATGCCATCGCTTATTCCCAATCTCTTGTGTAATGGCACCAGCGGCATTGCAGTTGGCATGGCAACCAATATTCCGCCGCACAATTTGCGTGAAGTGATTGACGGCTGTATCGCCTATATTAAGGATTCGAATATCAGCAATGAAAAGCTAATGAAACATATTCTTGCACCAGATTTTCCAACGGGCGGAATTATTTATGGCTATGGAGGCGTGAAAGACGCATACTCTACAGGACGAGGGAAAGTTGTTGTACGCGCTCGAGCCAACATTGAAACAGGTAAAGCTGAACGTCAGCGAATTATTATCACAGAGCTTCCGTATCAAGTGAACAAAGCGTCACTCATTGTAAAAATTGCAGAACTCGTAACAGAAAAGAAATTGGAAGACATCTCAGATGTTAGAGATGAATCTGATCGTGATGGATTGCGTGTTGTTGTTGATCTGAAACGTGAGGCAAATGCCGAAGTTGTATTAAACAATCTTTACAAACACACACCGATGCAGACAACATTCGGTGTTATTATGCTAGCGCTGGTAGATGGCCGTCCGAAAGTGCTTCAACTGCATGAATTTATTCAGCACTTCATCGAACATCGCAATGAAATCATAGTGCGACGCACAAAGTTCGATTTGGATGAAGCGGAAAAACGGGCGCATATTCTTGAAGGTTATATCATCGCGCTCGACAATATAGACGCAGTGATTGCGCTCATCAAGAAGTCAAAAGATGTTGAAAGCGCCAAGCTGGGTTTGATGAAGAAATTCAGACTGTCTGAGATTCAAGCAAAAGCGATTCTCGACATGCGCCTGCAGCGGTTAACCGGTCTTGAACGCAAAAAAGTGGAAGATGAATACCGCGAGACAATTAAACTCATCGAAAGACTGAAATCAATTTTGAAGAGTAAACAGCTCCAGATGAAAATTATAGAAGAAGAACTGGTTGCAATGAAAGAGAAATACGGCGATGACCGTAGGACCGAGATTGTTTATAAGGCTGAAGAGTTCAGAATTGAAGACATGATAGCCGAAGAAGAAGTTGTTGTGACGATTAGCCACAGCGGCTTCATCAAGCGATTCCCCGTGTCAGGTTATCGGCGGCAATCACGCGGAGGTAAAGGTGTTACCGGAGCCGCAACGCGTGAAGACGATTTTGTTGCCCATATGTTTATCGCCAGTACCCATAATTATGTGCTTATCTTCACAGATAAGGGACGATGTTATTGGCTGAAGGTATTCGAAATTCCTGAAGGCGGAAGAACCGCAAAGGGAAAATCGATTAACAATGTTATCGATAAAGATCCGAATGAAAAGATTGCCTCATTTATTGCAGTCAAAGAGTTTGACGATACACATTTTGTTTTTATGTTCACGGAGCTAGGATTAGTGAAAAAAGTTGTTCTATCGGAATTTAGCAATCCACGTCGTAACGGTATTGTGGCTGCGAATTTGAAAAAGGGCGATCAATTAACAGATGTAAAACTAACTGATGCAACGCAGGATATTGTCATCGGAACACATAACGGTTTCGCCATTCGTTTCCACGAAGATGAAATTCGTCCAATGGGCCGTTCGGCAGCGGGCGTGCGCGGGATTCGACTTGGTAAAGGAGATAAAGTCGTCGGGGCAGTAAACTTACGGCACAAGGGCACAACTATTCTTGTTGCAACACAAAAAGGTTTTGGCAAACGCAGCGAGGAAGACGAGTACCGCATCAGCCACCGCGGAGGCAAAGGCATCTTTACCGTAAAAGCATCTGAAAAGACAGGGAAGATGGTAGCGATTAAGGAAGTTGTCGATACGGATGATATTGTAATCGTTACAAGCGATGGCATGGTTATTCGCCAACATGCTGCAGATATTCGCGTAGCAGGGCGCAACACACAAGGCGTGCATCTTATCCGATTGAAGGAAGGTGATTCAATTGCAGCTGTAGCCGCTGTTGTTGCAGAGGAAGAAGAAGAAAAACAACTTGCCGAGAAAGATAAAAATGGTGTGAATAACAAAGCATCAGAATCGAGTGGACCATTAAACGACGATAAAAATAAGTTAAAGCAAGAAAATATCTTAACACCAGAATCAGAAAAAGATGGAAAGAATAAATCGATTCCATCAAAAAAAACAACGAAGAAACTATCCAGAAAAAAGAAAAAATAGAAAATCAGTTAATTTTATAATATAATTTGTTAACACCAAACACCGACAATAATTTTACTGTATTGTCATAAATTCTTCCTACCGATTGCGTTTTTACGGTCTAGAAATACTAAATAAGATATAATAAATCATTGATAGAATATATTTTTCAATTGAGGGAAAATGAGTTTCAGAAAAAAAGTTCAATATTGGTTTCCAGTTTTTCTATGGATAGGTTTTATTTTCTGGATGTCAACAGGAATGTTTTCAGCACAAAATACTTATCTATTCTTCGAACCAATATTGCATTTTTTCGTGCCGTCAATTTCCCCGAAAGAAATAGCTGTTCTTCATATGATCTTGCGGAAATTGGCGCACGTGACCGAATATTTTATATCGGGCATTTTACTATTTCGCGCTTTTAAAAACGGCTCTAACGAGAGACAAGAATGGCGGTGGGCGTTTTATTCTTTGATCGTGGTTGCGATTATAGCTGCAACCGATGAGTTGCACCAATCATTTGTTTCTACAAGAACATCCTCTTTAGTCGATGTTGGTATTGATACAATGGGAGGATTTCTTGCTCAGTGTGTGAGTGTGTTGAAGTACCAACGTCCGCGGCAATAAAACGCGGTTTACTTATCAAGAAAAATATATTCTAAAAAATAAGCCGTAAAAATCGCATGATACAGATTTTGACTCTACTTAAATAGCCCCCTCAACCTGAACAATGCGAAACTTGTTTTTTGGAGGTTACGCTGAATTTAACGCGCTAACAATAGGGACAACTATGTCGGCGATGGCGACTTAATCGCATATGTACATAAAATGAAAAAGGTATTACTAAAATAATACTTGACTTACATTTGTAATTTATGTAAGTTAAAATAAAAAGGAGACACACAATGGAAACATCGGTAGTAACAGTAAAAGGACAAATCGTCGTTCCCGTAAAAATCCGGCGGAAGTTTGGAATTAAAAAAGGAACAAAAATCGCATTTGTTGAACAAAACGGCAAACTCATTATTCAACCGCTTGATAAAAATTACTTCGAGAGTTTATCGGGAATACTTGGCACTGATGGCGATATGCTCAAAGGATTGATGGAAGACAAGAAAAAGGAGCGCGAGTTATGAAGGCGACTGTCCTTGATAGTTATGCAGTGATCTCTTATCTCCAGCAACAAGAAGGATACGAAGAAGTTGCTGCTGTCTTTGAAGAATGTGTAACCAAAGACCGGGAAGCATTTATGTGTATTGTAAACTGGGGAGAGGTGATTTATCAAGCGCTTCGCAGAGGCGGAGAAACCCGCGCGAAGTTAGCGGAAGATTCCATAAGGGCTTTACCGATTCAACTTGTAGAGGTCAACAAGGAACTCACACTTCAAGCTGCTCATCTCAAAGCGTTCAACAAAATGTCATTTGCAGATTGCTATGCAGCAGCGCTTGCAATGAAAAGGAAGTGCGAATTGTTGACAGGTGATAAGGAATTTAAGCAGGTGGAAGAGAAAATTAAAGTGCGGTGGATAAAGTAAATAAGCAACAAGGTAAAAGAGATGGTACGGCTCACATTCTCGTGCTTGAAGTCAAGGAATGTTTTGGCTACCATGTAAGTATATCCGTTTGTGAAATATTACTACATTAGTATCATGTCGAAGACCACAAAAAGAAAGAACCCAAAAATTCGATGGCAAAGCATAGACAACTAACAATCGGAAGATTTCGAACAAGATTTGTCCAAGTAAAAGAAAAGGGCTGGGTAAAATCGAAAAGAAAAGGACCAACCGGTATAGGACACACATTAGAACAGCTTCTTGGTGTCACGGAAAATAATATTGCTTTACCGGATTTAGGAACCGTGGAACTTAAGGCTCATCGTATCGGATCGTCTTCTATGATTACATTATTTACATTTAATAGAAAAGCTTGGAAAATAAATCCCCATGTTGCTATAAAAAAATATGGAACTCATGATAACAACGGAAGATTAGGAATGTATTTCACTATGGCGAGAACACCAAACAGCATGGGTTTGTTTCTTAATGTTGATGAGACAACTATTTCGGTAAGGCATGTCTCAGGAGAAGTAGTTGCGGAATGGCAATTAGAAACCTTGGCAAAAAGATTTATGCAAAAAACTCCCGGTCTCGTACTTGTCAGTGCTTTCAGTGAAATGCGTGGAGACACGGAATGGTTTAAATATGACCGCGCACAGTTGCTCACGGAAACATCATCGGATATTATTCATAATCAGCTTGTATCTGGGAATATTTTGGTCGACTTGAGACTCCACGATAAAGGCACTTCGGCAAGAAATCATGGAACAGGATTCAGAGCAAAAGAAGATAAGCTTACCTTACTATTCAAGAATATTGCGGAACTCTAAGTGCAAAGAGCCAACCAATTAAATCTGCTTGACGACCCAATAATCACTGCCAAAGAAAATGATTGGACATTCAATGGCGCATCTACCCGTGAACTAACTCATTGCTATCATGATTATCCGGCACGCATGATACCTCAAGTAGCAGCTAAATTGATCGATCTCTATGGTGGCAATGCAAAAAACCTTTTTGATCCTTATTGTGGAAGTGGGACATCAC
Source organism: Bacteroidota bacterium (assembly GCA_050015675.1). Lineage (GTDB taxonomy): Bacteria > Bacteroidota > Ignavibacteria > UBA10030 > UBA10030 > Fen-1298. Next base: position 106,454 of record JBEKAY010000002.1, read on the forward strand.
TTGTAGAAGGCATGCTTCGTGGACTTGATGTTATCGGTACCGACCTCAATCCACTTGCGAGAATAATTGCGGAAGCTGAAACAACTATTCCCGATTTGTTCGCTTTAGAAAACAGCATTAAGCAGTATAATGATTTCGTATTGCGTTCCCAACCGATCAAATTGGAAAAATCACCCATTATTCAGGGAATAACAAATATTGATTTCTGGTTTAAACCTCAAGTCATAGAAAAATTACTTCGTTTGAAAGTCTTTATTGATACTATAGATGACGATGCAGTCCGACTATTTTTCAAAGTTGCGTTTAGTGAGACTATTCGCGAATCATCAAATACGAGGAACGATGAATTTAAATTGTATAGATATGACCCAATTAAGTTAAAGCTCTTTGATCCACACGTATTCTATATTATGTCGTCAAAGCTAAAGAGAAATAGATTGGGGCTAGAAAAATATATTAAAAGCATGTGCAAGTATAAAAATTTTCCTGATGCTAAAATTTGTGGATTCAATACTGTAGAAGGAATCCCTGAAAAACTCTTTAGTAAGAATAGCGTTGATCTTGTTGTAACATCACCGCCCTATGGAGATTCACATACAACTGTTGCCTATGGACAATATTCCCGCCTCTCTGCTGCATGGCTTGGATTGGAAGAACCGGAAAAAATCGACCGCAAACTCATGGGAGGACAGATTATAAAGAAAATGCCTGTTTTTCCGAGCGAAGAACTTAACAAGATAATAAATCAGATAGCGCAAAAAGATCATAAGCGTGCAATGGAAGTTGCATCCTTCTATTCGGAATTACAGCAGTCAATAAGCAATGTTGCTAAGGTAATAAAACCGGGTGGATACGCCTGTTATGTTGTCGGCAATAGGAAAGTCAAAGGAAATGTTCTTCCAACAGATGTCACGATACGAGATTTCTTTTCATCAGTAGGATATGAATATATTGTAACTCATCAGAGATGCATTCCCAACAAACGAATGCCTCTGCGCAATAGTCCAACAAACGCAACAGGTGTTCTTGACGACACAATGACGCGTGAATACATTGTCGTGATGCGTAGGAAACTTAACTACATGGTTGCAGAACGGTTATCAATTTATAGTCCGTCTTCCAAAAAGAAAAATTCAAAACTCAAAACAATAAGCCATGGTAGTAAAACAGTGAAAACCGTTTTGGAAAAAAAGAAGACAATATATAAGTCAATAAAAAGTACTAAACAGAAATAGAATTATCGTTCACTTCTCCACGTCTTCGTTTGAGCTAAGACAATCTTCGAAGTGCCATCAAAGTTATGCTGAACGCAACGCGTTGACAATATTTAATCGTGCCGCTCGCACAGCAGGCAGAAAGCCGCCGGCAAATCCCATAAAGAGTGAAAATAAAAGCGCTGTAAAAGCAATTGAAGGCGATAGCGCGAACGAAAATTGCAGCTCAGAAAATGATTGGTAATTTAATGTCGAGATGGAAAAGAACTGCAGGAATGATGCTAAAAATAATCCGATTACACCGCCAATCAACGCAAGTGAAAGTGATTCGATTAAAAATGCCGATAACACACTGCGGCGCCTGAATCCGAGAGCGCGCAATGTTCCTACTTCCACCGTTCGATTTGCGACGGCTGCGTACATCGTAATCATAGCGCCAATGGTTGCCCCGAATGAAAAAACAACCGTGATAAAAACGCCAAGGATGCGAATAAATGTCGCCATTCCCTCCGATTGCTCTTCGAAGAATTTCTTTTCAATCTTCGGCTCGAATTGCTCTAGCCGTGGTTCGGCATCAAATGCCGCCTTTAAGGCATTAAAAGCATCGGGCTGATCGAGTTTAAACGTTACCGTTGAATAACCGCCCTGGCGATTAAAAGCATCTTGTAGTTGATCATTGTCTCCCCACATCTCTGAATCAAACTCACTTCCGTTGGCATCAAATTTTCCAACAATTGTCCATTGATTGCCGCCGAAAGTTACCATAGAACCAACTTTTGTATCCATAAAATTCTTTTCTATTGCTGTACCGATGATAACTTCCCGCGCTCCAGCTTTAAACATCCTTCCTTCTACAATATGTACTTGCGGGCGCAAGAGGAATGCTTCCGGCGCAACGCCGCGCACGGTTGCATTGCTTAATCCGCCTGTTTTTTTCTGCAAGTTAATAATTACAACTGTTTCACCGGACACCAGAGGTTTACCGTCGGTTTGTTTAGCAATGTGTGGTAGCGTACGTATGACATTGTAATCGTTACGGGTAATGATGCTGGAGATTTCTCCGTTTGCAGCTTTGCGCGCCACGATAACGTTATCCGGCATACCCGTTGCTACGAGTGTCTTCTGAATGCCATGCGCAAGCATGAGGACCGCAGCGAACACAAAAACAACGAGTGCAATGCCTGTCATTGTAATCGCCGTCGTAAGCCTGCGCGATTTAAAATTGCGTAATATATATTTTAAGGGAATTTTCATAATCATCCTTTAATAAAAACATAGATTTCAAGAACAAAACGATGAGCCTTCTGCCAAACAACAAGGTCTTCAAAGGATTTTGTGGATTCTCTTTCCATCGATTTTTCCTTTCAAATTCTTTATCCTTGCTCCCGTCTCCTATTTTCTGTTTCCTATCCCGCAAACCTCAATCCATCCACAATCTTGGTTCTTAGCGCACGCTGTATAGGAAAGATCGAAGCTGCAATACCAACCATTAATGCAGAGCCAGCGGCAAGAATAAGTGTTAAAGGAGTTATAAAAAAGTACGGAAAGAATCCCTTTGGCACGAGAGCTTCAATACCTGCAACGACTGGGTATGTGAGCAGCACTCCTACTCCTGCTCCAAAAACCGAGATAAACAAAGATTCACCAAAAATAAGTCCGAATAAATGTCCACCGGAAAATCCAAGCGTCTTTAGTACTGCATATTCGCAAGTTCGCTCACGTGCAGACATGATCATTGTATTGCCAAGCACGAGCATAATAATACCGATAATAATATAAGAAACAGCATTCATCGCATTGAGCAGTGAACTAGCTCCTGAAATAAATCCCTGGGTGAACGCACGTTCAGTTTCTGTCTTAGTTGAATTCGAAGAGTTTTTAAAAAGCGCATCAACTTGTTCCGAAATAGAGGCAGCTTGCGCAGGATCTTTAATCTTAATAATATACCACATTACATTTCCCGCTCGCCTTGGCATATCCACTTTCATGCGTTCATCTATTGCCGACCAGTGAAAAAACATCTGCGTTGCATCGGTGGATTTATCGCGAGGCTTGTAGATGCCGCGGACAACGAATTCCCATTTACCAGGATAAATATCGCCATCGAGAGGAATAATATCCCCTATCTTAAATCCGTATTGTTTTGCAATCTCTGAGCCAACAATACACGAATTGCGTTCTTGTTTGAAAGTTTCAAGTTCTTTCGCACTGATTAGGTATTCTGGATATACTTCAAAAATTGTTTCGGGATCAGCACCCATACGTGCAAAAAAATTATTTTTATCTTTATATGTTCCTCCAAACCAATTAGCATAGGACACTGTTTCAACGCCAGGAATTTTTGCGATTTGATTGCGATACGAAAGAGGAAGCGGAAAAACGAATGAGACTGAATGCCGCGTTATGAGACGATTTGCTGCAGTCGCTTCCAATCCCTCATAATACATATCTACAACAGTGCGCAAAACGCCGAATGCCATCACGGCAATTGCCATACCGAGAACGGTAAGCGAAGTCCGGAGTTTATGGCGTAATGCATTTTTAAAAATAAGTTTAAGTACTCGCATACGAACTCCTTAAGACAATTCGCCTTTGTCGAGGTGGTGAACAACTGTGGCTTTTTCAACTGCGCGCGGGTCATGTGTTACCATCACAATGGTTTTTTTGTATTCTTTATTCAAGCGCTCGAGCAAAGTCATAATCTCTTCGGCCGAGTGTTTATCGAGATCACCGGTCGGTTCATCGGCAACCAGCAAAGTAGGATCGGTCACGATGGCGCGGGCAATAGCCACACGCTGTTCTTGTCCGCCGGAAAGTTGTTTGGGATAATGCCGAGTTCTGTCGCCAAGTCCCACGACATCGAGTGCAAGATCAACATGCTTTTTTCGTTCGGCTTTTGATAATGATGTTAAAAGAAGTGGAAGCTCGACATTTTCAAATGCCGTGAGTACTGGAAGCAGATTGTAAAATTGAAACACAAACCCAACATGTTGTGACCTCCATTTTGCAAGTGCCGATTCGTTGAGTTTTGCAATATCGACACCACCGACAATAATATTGCCCTTGCTCGGACGGTCGATACCTGCAATAAGATTGAGAAGCGTAGTTTTTCCGGAACCGGACGGTCCCATCAATCCGAAAAACTCTCCTTCATTTACTTCAATAGTAATATCATTCAGCACGGGGATTTCAAAACTATCCCGCCAATAAGATTTTGAAACATTTTGAACTTGTATGACAGTATTTGCCATAGTGTAATCCTTTAATATTGAGAATTCAGTATATATAAATCACAAAAAAATTTGTTTCTAACTATATTTCTTCTATTTGGTCAATTGTGTGCGTATCATTCCGTATTCAGCATTATTGTATTTTTACTTTCACACCTTCAACAATGGCAGCATTGATATTGTCGATAACTTTTTCTCCGGGTGTGATGCCGCTCAGTATTTCTGTCGATGAGCCTAAGTTACGGCCGATCGTGACAACAACGGGCGTTGCACTATTATCGTTCACAGTGTACACAACTTTCTTTCCATTTCGTTCTGTAACGGCCGTTGAGGGAATGGATAGAAATGGCTTTTCTTGCATTTCGCTTTTCTCTGCCTGTTTTGTAAGGAACAAAACTTTTGCGCCCATTTCTGGTAGCACACGACTATCATAATTTCTAAATGCCACTTTCACCATAACGGTTGCTTTTGAACGGTCGGCAGTCGGAACAATTTTTGCAACAAGTCCTTCATAGCGCAATCCCGGATATGCATCAAGCGTTATTTCGCATGGTTGATTGGTAAGCACGTTCTCGATATTCGATTCAGAAACATCAGCTTCCACTTGCAGCGAAGACATATCGGCAATGGTCACAACCGCAGACTTTGATCCAGCGCTTGCCGCCATTGGCACAACCATTTCTCCAATATCCGCATCTTTTGTGAGGACAGTACCATTGAACGGGGCACGGATAATGGTGTTCTCCAAGGCGACTTCAGCCGATTCAACACCTGCTTTTGCGACTTCTATTGATGCCTTAACTCGTAGATACTGAGCCTCTGCATTTTCAAAATCGGCCTGCGTTGAGAGGTTTTTTGCAAGCATTGTTTTTTGCCGTACAAGATTCTGTTCGGCGGCATTCAAATCAGCTTCGTTCACCGCCAAAGATGCTCTCGCTTGTGCTGCGACAGCGCGCATATCAGAATCTTCTAGCCGTGCAATGATTTGGCCCTTCACTACATGATCGCCTTCCACAACTCCCAAATACATAAGGCGGCCGGTTGCTTTAGAAGCAATAGCCGCTTTTCGCTGCGCGACAACATAGCCGCTTGCCGTTAGAACTGCATTAGATTGTGATGGGGATGTCCACGCTACCGTAGCAAGGCGAACTTCCACGGTTGGGGCAAATAGTTTTTGTGAAAGAAGAATGGCGCCAACAACAAGAACAATTATTGTCACACCAATTCCGATGAACAGTCCAGTTTTCTTTGGTGGTCCATCCTTCTCGCCTTGTGAGCGATGAATGCGAAGCGCCGAAAGATCGATGTTTTTTGTTTCCATAAAGTATTTGTTTTGGATTGAACTCAGATGCTACTGGTGTCGTCACCTAAAACGAACTTTATATCGAAAAAGTTGCAAGTACACGGAACTATAGTGCTGAAAAGATACATTTATTTTTGCTTTAAAGCCGTTTCAATCTGGCTCAACGTACATGGAAAACTTGGAAAAGTTATGATGATTTCGGCAGACAATGGAGATGAGTCGGCGAACAGCGGATGTAATTAGAGTTTTAAAATTTATGATGGGTCCGTTGGATTGAAAAAAGCAAAAGCCCGATTCTGCTTTCGCAATACCGGGCTTTGTTTGCTTACAAGAAAAGCAATTTCAATTCGATAAAATCATTTCAACATAACCATCTTCTTGACAGATGAGAAATTTCCAGCTTCCAAACGATAGAAATACACACCACTGGATATATGCCGACCATTCCTGTCAAGTCCATTCCAATCAACATTCCAATTTCCAGCTTCTCTCGATTCATTGAGTAAGGTCACAACTTGCTTACCGAGCATGTCGTACACGTCAAGCCGTACGTTTGCACGCTGCGGCAGTGAGAAGGAAATTCTTGTAGTAGGATTGAAAGGATTTGGATAATTCTGTCCGAGCGCAAATACACCTGGAATAATTGCATCCGTTTTTTCAACGCTGGTTGTGATTGCAGCAATTGAAGCTTGAAGCAATGCCACCGTGTAGGCAGGATTGTGGATGCCATTACTACGATCTTCTGTAATAAGGTTATAATTCCAGATTCCTTGGACTAAATCAGGACGGTTGTAAATCTTTGTTGAATCTTTTGCTGCACTGATAACAGCTCCTGTCGCATCTTGAGGTAATTTGGCCTTGAGCTTGGCAAGAAGTCCGTTGACCTCTGTTATAAATGATTCAATTTTTCCGTTGCCATCGTAGTCCTGGCGCGCCATTTTTTGATCAAAGGATGAGGTTACCTCACTATGGCATTGATTGCAAATGCCCACGAAGTCTTTCACACCTGCAGAATCCATTGCAAATTCATGATTAGGCTGCCCGTTTCTGTCCTGCATATGGCATGTAACGCAAGCATTTAATGTTACAAGAGAATGGATACTAGGTGAACCTGTTACAGCGCCATTGTAGTTATAACCGTTTTGTCCAAACAAAAGATCTGCTTGAACACTGTGATGTCCGCCGAACCTTCCAGAATAACCATATAATGGAGCTTTTGTAGTAACCGATTTTGCAACGCTATTACGGGCACGGTGACAATTCATGCAAAGCTGACCATTACCACCTGTATTAATTTTGTATCCATTGTACAAGCTATCAACGCTAACAAATCGCAACTGATAAGGGTTTGCAGTACTATGTGGATCATGGCATGATGCGCATGAGATAGATGCGAAAGTTGGATCGCCTGCAAGTGTATCTGCTTGTGATGGTTTTACACTCCAAGCATGTCTCCACGAATCGACCACAAATGCAGAACCGTTATGACATGGCCAGCAACCCTTATTGCTCGCTTCAGCGCTGCTGACTTTTAGCGTTGCGTGCGCAGATACATTGAAGTTCCCGCCTATATTATGATGCGTTGGTGAATCGTGGCATTGGTTGCAAACGCCTGCATCAAGGCTTTTACTGATTTTTGTTTTGTCTCCGTAGTGTCCTTCGGTATTATGATCTGCACCAGGCCCGTGGCAGCTTTCGCATCCAATATTTCCAACCGCTTGTTGAGCAGCCGATAATTGGTTCCAGATACCCATCGTGTCCTTCGTAATGAAGTAACTTCCTGGGAGACCCTTATACCAGGAAGTATCCCATGCAGGCGATCCTTGATGAACGAGGAAGCCGAAGTTGCCATTATTAACATTTGGCTCCCATCCAGTAGTGTGGCATTTAAAGCAATTTGGCCCGTACGTTCCTCGGTAAAGCCCAGAAGGATCTGAACTATTTTCTAGATTTCCCGTGATACCATTTTTAAATACTGTTGCGTGAAGAGTCGTTTGCCAGCCCGTAACATTAGCGGCGTGACAACCCGCAGAACAACCCAGTGGGTAACCTGTAACGCCAACATAAGTGCTTGCAAATAACGTGTCTTTATGGCTCGCACCGCCATTTACAGCGACTTGGACAATGTACTGTCCATTCGTATCAACTTTAAACCAAACTGTATCCTGTTTCGCACTATATGTGAAGGCAGTTGTTGAGCCCGCTGGTTTTGAAACAAACGTCCAAGTATATGATGTCGTGACATTTGTACCGGATCCAGTTGTATCGGCTCGCAGACAGACCTGCATCCCCTTACCAACTGTGCGGAGCCCGCTGTAAATCTGATTGGTGCCTGATGTTGTTATTTTCCGTTTTGCTGGAGACATTGCTGTTCGCTTAATAACTACTACTTGAGTAAAAGCGCTCTGTGAAAGCAGGCAAACCAGGAGTAAACCGATGCAAATTGTAATAAAACTTTGCACGAAGTATCTATTCTTCATACAACCTCCATTATTTATGGTCAATAGTTCGAACCACCCCCAGGGTGACCTACCCCAGGTACCTTCGAAGATTTTTTAAATATTACTATTAATGAGTAATACAAGTTGCGTACCGATAAACTCAGCATACATGAAAAAAAAGCATTATTTTTAAACGGAAAAGCAGGTCTATATAATGAAATATTCAACAGTTTTGCAATAATTGGATAATTAACCGATTTTCTTCTAAGACTTAAGAATAAACTACCCATTGAATGCTTTGTCCAACAAAATGCAAATGGGAACATATTTTCCACAAATTTCCACTAATCGACAGAATTACTTCGTTTTACCAAGCAATAAGTTGGTTTTTCATTTTTAGAGAGAACAGAACCACTGCTGAAAGAAATCGTCAGTCATAATAGTCTTTACAATGCCGGTCTCTTTTTCTCAACGGCAAGGTTGAACCAGAGATATTTTAGAAAATCGGCACAAACTCCCTGTGCTCTTGGCACAGGGATGAAAATTAAGTGTAGTACTCTTTGGTGGATAAAACAGCAATAAAGATATGTTGAAGGAGTTATATGAAATCACTGCTGTCCCGTTAAGGAAATAAGCGAGGCTGTAAGTTGTTAAAGAATGAATAGACATAACGAAAGAATTAAAAATTGATTTGAAAATATAAGTCATGTTTATTCCTTTTGAGTGAAACATATAAGGGGAATAGCAAAATTTCCGGAAGTATCCACTTGACAAACGTAGGTTAATTTTGTATATTAATACAGTTGATAAACAAAATTAATCGGAGTTTATATGACAGACTTAACATTAACCGAGTTGATAAAAAAATACGGAGATGATGATACCGCGAGAAGTTTCTTAGAGAGTGTTCGTTGGCCTAATGGAGCTATCTGTCCTCGTTGTCAAACAAAACAAGATCATAAGTTGACAGCACAAAAGGATTCTAAACATCCAGTAAGAAATGGTGTTTATTATTGCAGTAAGTGTCGGAAGCAATTTACTGTTACGGTGAAAACAATCATGGAGCGTAGTCATCTTCCCTTGGGAACTTGGCTTGCAGCAATATTTTTAATTTGTGCGTCTAAGAAAGCTATATCCTCTCTCCAACTTAAACGTATGTTAGGTATAGGTAGTTATGAAACCGCTTGGTTCATGTCTCACAGAATCCGACATGCAATGGATAGCAACGCAAACGAACCCTTGTTGTCTGGAATTGTGGAAGCTGATGAAGCGTATGTAGGTGGAAAGCCAAGGAAGTGGGGAAAGAAATCCAAAGCTGGACGCGGCACAAACAAAACTCCGGTTGTAGTACTTGTTGAGAGAAATGGACGTGCAAAAACGAAAGTTATGCCAGATGTTAATCGGAAGAATTTACGTTCTATGCTTGTGAAAAATGTTAACATAGATTCTAAGATCATGACCGATGAATCTAATTTATACAATACCGTTGGAGTATATTTCAAAGGTGGACATGAAACCGTAAATCATTCTAAGTGGGAATTTGCACGAGGCGATGCACATAACAATACAGCAGAATCTTTTTTCGCTCTTTTAAAGCGTGGCATCTACGGTACATTCCACAACGTAAGCAAGGCACATTTAGACAGGTATTGCAATGAATTTGCTTTTCGATGGAATAATCGCAAAATTAGCGATAGTGAGCGAATGTCTAAGGTCATTGAACTAATTGCGGGGAAGCGATTGATGTACTCGGACTAATTAAAGAGAACAAGGAGTAAGTCATGATTATAAAAAACCTTACAGAAAACTCTCAAAAGGGGTGTGCGAAATTATACTCACTTGATTCAAATGTTTTTGATGAATTGTTTAACTCTATTATAAAAACCAATATCGTGTTTAGTGTTTCCAATCTTGCCAAAAAGGTGGCACATGATATTGGGGTGTTAAGTACTGAAGAAATTGAAAATATCTTTAGGCTTGTTTCGGCTATTATTCATTACAAAGAAAGATATAATGAATCTTATAATAATCTTATTAAAGACATTATTCGGTTGGCGAAAGAAAAAGAAATTGCAGGCATTGAAAAATATGACGACAAAAGCTTGAATATTCTTAGTGAAAGAATATTAAAACTTTCAAATAATGAGCAAATATTTTATGCTATTCGTTCGTATGATCTTTATACAGAACACGCATTTTTATTTATGGCCGCAATGGGAACTGTAGATGTTCGCCCTATATTTAATTTTGATAAAAAAGATCAAAACGCGCCTAAGTTTGGTATAATAAGTCCGGTTTTACACATACACTATCATGCGGAAGAAGATCACAGGGATGTTTATTTTGCGATAGACAAGGGTGATATTGCCAAAATTCGTATCGCACTTGACAATATTGAAAATCAGATGAAGTTACTTGAAACAACATTTGAAAAACTTGGAATGATTGAATTAAAGCCGGAGGTTGAGATAGATTAATATGCAACAATCATCATATTCCATAATATCTAAAAATCTAGACTTCATCGAAGAAGAAGAAAGGATGTTTAGTCGCACAAAAGAAAATAAATGTGATGAAACAGATTTATCAAAGCCCTTTGGTGGAGAAATTATTCGTCTTTATCAAAGGCCGGTACAAACATTAGAAGAAAGGTTTAACGATCTTGTTAACAAATGGAAAGAAGAAACTGTAGCGATTTCTTCTCCATTACGGAAATGCTTAAATGAAAACTACCTAAAAATCTTAAAGCTTAAAGGAAACCCCGTTCCCCTTATCTTGAAAGAATTGGAGAAAGAGCCGGATGATTGGTTTCTTCTCCTTAGGATATTAACGGAAGAGAATCCCGTTAGACCAGAAGAAGTTGGAAGTTTTAGACTGGTTACGGAAGCTTGGTTGCGTTGGGGTAAAGAAAAGAAGCTAATATGAAATATGGATTATCAATGCCCGCGGCTTGGATAGAACAGAATTATGAAAATTTAAATACAGATAATTCTGAACCAAAGAGTCCTTACGATCCATTCTACAATTGTATCGCTTTTGTCGCGGGAGATACAAAAAACCGATGGTGGCCTATAAATGACCCAGCCTATTATTGGCCATCGGGTAGACCGTTAGAAGAATCGACGGATAACTTTATTGACACGTTTTGTTTAAAATTTGGATATATCCAATGTGAATCTGGTTCTCTTGAAGAAGGATATGAAAAAATTGTCCTTTATGTAAAGGATGATACCCCTACCCACATGGCAATACAGCTTTCTAATGGTAAATGGAAAAGTAAAATTGGTAAATATGAAGACATCGAACATAATTCTCCAGAGGTATTAAATGGCCATGGTTATGGAGAAGCAAAATATTATATGAAAAGAAAGCTCAATGGATAAGAATAATAAAAACAAAGAGGATATCGTTCTTAGTGTTAACGAGAATGAATTTAAGGCTACCCTCCAAAAAATCCTTCAATCTTCACCATCCTCAAAAAAGAAAAAGAAAAAAACTACTAAACCTCGCTAATTTTCCGCAATTTACTCATTGTATAAATTATGAATAATGAACGTTTGTCAAGTGGATACTTCCGCTAAATTTTTAGTTGCATAATTATCCATATTACGGTATATTAATACAAATATGAAATACAAAAGGAGAACGCTGAAAATATGATTTCTGTTTCCGTTGTCGGTGCATCGGGTTATTCTGGTATCGAACTTTTAAAAATCCTCGTTCGACATCCCAGTGTGCGTATAGACAAGCTCTTCGCAAATTCTTCCGCCGGCAAACATCTTGTCGATGTCGCACCATCATTCAGTAAAACATTAGACATGGTGCTTGAGCTATATTCTATCGATAAAATATTAACGAGCGATTTGATCTTCATTGCACTTCCATCGGGAGAAGCGATGAATCTTGTTCCCGCAATGCTCTCGGCAGGAAAACGGGTCATTGATCTCGGCGGCGACTTCCGTCTGCAGGATACTTTGCTGTACGAACGATACTACAAACGAACTCATTCGGCAAGCGCAACATTAAAACAATCTGTGTACGGTTTACCGGAATGGAATTTTTCTCAAATCAAATCAGCGTCTCTTATTGCAAATCCTGGTTGTTATCCGACAAGCGCCATCCTTCCGCTTGCACCTCTGCTGAAAGATGGCATTATCAAATCGAAAGGGATCGTTGTCAGTTCACTCTCAGGTGTTTCCGGCGCCGGACGTAGTTCATCAATTGAAATGTCATTTGCAGAAGTGAACGAATCGGTTCGTCCTTATAAGGTTGGCACGCATCAACATATTCCGGAAATTAAAACATCCTTAGAGTCGCTCTCAAAGATTCAAGTGAGCTTCACGTTCGTGCCTCATCTTCTTCCAATCACACGTGGTATTTATACATCCATGTATGCGACGTTGACAAAGCCGACGAATGAGCAGGCGATTCTTGCGGTTTATGAAAAATATTATGCGGCAGCGCCTTTTGTTCGATACTCGGAAACGGTAATTCCTGAACTTAAAAACATTGCGTACACAAATTTTATCGACATTGGTTTCCGCATCAATCAGGAAAACAGACAACTCGTTGTTTTTTCTACGATAGATAATTTAATAAAAGGTGCGGCAGGACAAGCAGTGCAAAATATGAACATCATGTTTGGAGTAAACGAAACAGAAGGGTTGAAGTAATGGAAATTGATGCATCTCAAGAATGCACCGGCGGTGTAACGGCTGCTCAGGGATTTACTGCAGGTGCGGTTTATTGCGGTATTCGCAAAGTAAAAAAGGATGTTGCCATTGTGCAGTCGGCAAAGCCGGCAATTGTTGCCGGTGTATTCACACAGAACAAAGTTGTTGCGGCGCCTTTGCTGGTTGATAAAATTCAACTTAAGAATTCGAATCTCTGTTCAGCCGTCGTCATCAACAGCGGCAATGCTAACGCATGCACGGGTGAGCAAGGAATGAAAGACGCGTGGGAAATGGTCCATACGGCTGCCGACGCTCTTCGTCTGCCGCGCGAGCAAGTGCTGGTCTCTTCTACCGGTGTTATCGGACAATATCTTCCGATAGAAAATATTTTGAAAAGTATTCGCGATCTCTCAACAAAGCTTTCTGTGAATGGAAACAAAGATGCCGCGGAAGCGATTATGACAACAGATGTTTTTCCTAAAGAGTGTGCTTTGCGGTTTCCCCTCGGTTCTTCTGTTATCACGGTTGGCGGAATGGCAAAAGGTTCCGGCATGATTGCACCAAACATGGCAACAATGCTTGCATTTGTTACCACTGATGCTGTCATCGCGCCATCGGCGTTACAGTCGGCGTTACGCATTGCAAACAATCGTTCTTTCAATCGCGTTACTGTCGATGGCGATATGAGTACGAACGATATGCTGCTCGTGCTTGCTAACGGATTAGCAAAGAACGAAGAAATTCAGGAAAACACTCTTGCCTTCCAGCAGTTCCTTACCGCACTTGAATACGTCCTCATCAAACTTGCAAAAATGATTGCGCGCGATGGTGAGGGTGCAACGAAGTTCGTGGAAATTGTTGTAAGCGGAGCACGAACGGAAGATGAAGCAACACAAGCCGCACGTGCTATAGCAAATTCAAATCTGGTCAAAACCGCGATCCATGGTGCTGATGCAAATTGGGGGAGAATCCTTTGCGCCGTCGGTTACTCCGGTATTGATTTCGATCCGGCAAAAGTATCCATCGGTTTTAACAATTTGACAGTGCTTAAACCGAATTATGAAATTGTTCTCGATGAAGAAAAAGCAAAAGCGGCGCTATCACAGGATAACATCACAGTGCTGGTTAATCTGAATCAAGGTTCTGCCGAAGCACAATTCTGGACGTGCGATCTGACAAAAGAATATGTTCATATTAACGCAAGTTATCGTTCATAAATGAAACCGAATTACAATCATACCTGACAACTTAATGCTGATTTTTGAGAACTAAAATGACAAACACACAAACCAAAGAAGACGTTCTTATTGAAGCGCTGCCGTACATCCAAACGTACGAAAGCAAAACATTCGTCATCAAATATGGCGGCGCAGCAATGAGAGACGAACGGCTCAAAGCATCTTTTGCTCAGGATGTGACGATTCTCCGCAAGATCGGCATCAACATCATCATTGTGCATGGCGGCGGAAAAGATATTACCGATCTCGCTTCTGCGCTAAAGATCCCAACTCGTTTTGTCGACGGACAACGTTACACTGACGAGAAAATGGTCGATGTAGTGCTGATGGTGTTGGCTGGAAAGTTGAATAAAGAAATCGTCAATCTTATCAATACAAACGGTGGCAATGCCGTTGGACTTTGCGGTATGGATAACGGATTGCTCAAGGCACGGCGAATTACAGAGAAAGACCTCGGTTTGGTTGGTGATGTGAGCTTTGTGAACACAATTTTTCTGAATTTACTTTTGAATAACGGAATGATGCCGGTGGTTGCTCCTCTTGCAATAGGAGACGATAATAAAATTCTGAATATTAATGCCGACTTGGCGGCAGGCGCTATTGCAACAGCATTGAAAGCGGAAAAACTTGTTTATCTCAGCGACATCGAAGGCGTGCTTGTGGACAAGCAATTGGTTTCATCGCTCACGCATGCGGAAGCAGAATCGCTCATCGAACGCGGCGCAATTCACAGCGGAATGATTCCGAAGGTACGCTCAGCATTTGCTACGCTCGATGCCGGTGTCAATAAAGTACACATTATCGATGGGCGCATTAAGCATTCAATTTTGCTGGAAATTTTCACCGACGAAGGAGTCGGAACCCAAATGATACATCTGTCGTAAGGGATACGGGTATGGAAAAACTGCGACGTCATCTGACAATCAAACAAATTCTCGCCAGCCGTACAATAACCACGCAAAGTGAATTAGCGTCGGCGATGCGAAAGGAGGGTTTTAAAACGACGCAAGCAACTCTCTCGCGAGATATGAAAGAGCTTGGGATTGCATGGGTCTATACGCCGAGCGGCGCAAAGTACATGCTCAGTCCGGAACAGGAAGAAGAACGCCTGACAACCCTCATTGGTTTTGAAATTGAACAGATTGAAGCAAACGAAAGCATGGTGGTCATTAAAACTTTACCGGGGCGAGCGCAGGGTGTTGCAGAAATCATAGACCATCTTCGTCTCCCATCTATACTTGGTACACTTGCAGGTGACAACACGGTGTTTATTCTTCCGCGTTCGATCAAGAAGATCAAAGAAACCATCGGTGCACTTCGCTGCGTTCTTGAAAAAACCAAACAAGTATAACCATTGACGACGTATTTGAAAAGAAAAAGATGATTGATGTATATCCACACAATTGATATCTCCCATCCGCCTCTCACACCTACGATCGCCGAGAAGGTGCTGGATGAAGAAGCAGGCATAGTTTTCTCCACGCAACAATGGCGTGTGCTGAAGGTAATACATGGCCACGGAACAGACCAACGGCCTTCGGTATTAAAGCAAATTGTTTATAATTGGGCTCATCGTAACCGAAAGCGCCTGCTGGCGATTATTCCTGGAGAGAAATACAATATTCATGATTTAAAAACACAAGAGATGCGCAAGCTATGCGGTCAAGTGACGGATGTTGATCTTGACGTATCAAATCCCGGTATAACTCTAATTTGGATAAAATAAATATTTGAGAAATTTCCGTAAGAGTCAATGAGTAGTTGAGCTACATAACATATTATTGTTGGACATATTAGAAAATAAATCTCAGGAGAAAAAACGTGAAGAAAGAAAAAATTGCCGTCGCATACTCAGGCGGACTTGATACATCGGTTATTGTGAAATGGCTGCAAGAAAAATATAATGCGGAGATTATCACTGTTACCGGAAATCTGGGACAGAAAAAAGAATTAGTGGGCGTGAAAGAAAAAGCGCTCAAGACAGGCGCGAAGAAAGCCTACGTTCAAGATTTGCGGAAAGAATTTGTGGAGGAATACATTTGGCATGCACTGAAAGCCGGCGCATTGTATGAGTATAACTATCCAATGGCAACGGCAATAGGCCGCCCGCTGCTTGCAAAATCTTTAGTGGAAGTTGCATTGAAAGAAGGATGCACTTCGGTTGCGCATGGCTGCACCGGAAAGGGAAACGATCAGGTTCGTTTCGAAGTTGCTGTTGCGGCGCTCGCCCCAGAATTAAAAGTACTGGCGCCGGTACGTGAGTGGGAATTCAAATCGCGTGAAGAAGAAATCGCTTATTGCGAAAACCATGGCATTCCCGTTTCCGCAACGAAAAAGAATCCCTATTCTATCGATGAAAATCTTTGGGGCACTGCAATCGAATGTGGCGTGTTAGAAGATCCAATGGTCGAGCCGCCTGCAGATGCGTACCAGCGGACAGTCCCGGCAAACTTAGCTCCGGATAAACCAACATATGTCACAATTGAATTTAAGCTTGGTGTTCCCGTTGCATTGAACGGCAAGAACATGAGCGGCGCAGAATTAATCGACCATCTCAATGAAATTGCGGGAGCGAACGGTGTAGGCAGACTCGACCTTGTAGAGAATCGTCTCGTCGGTATTAAATCACGTGAGGTGTATGAAGCACCTGCGGCAACAGTACTTCACTTTGCCCACCGCGAACTTGAACGTCTCGTGCTGGATAAAGACACGGCACACTTCAAGGCAAAACTTGCCAACGATTACGCCGATATGATTTACAACGGCTTGTGGTTCACACCGCTTCGCGTTGCGATGGATGCATTTGTGAACGAAACGCAAAAAGTAGTTTCCGGCTTGGTGAAAGTGAAACTCTATAAAGGCAATCTCGATATTGCAGGGCGCACGTCGCCTTCTTCACTCTACGACACAAAACTCGCAACATACACAGAAGAGGATTCATTCGACCACAAAGCGAGCGTTGGCTTCATTAAAATTTACGGCTTGCCGATAAAAACATTTTATCAGGTGAACAGAGGTTTGTTGAAGAAGAAAAAGTAGAACACAATTACATTTGCATTCACTTAAAGGCCGATGGCAATAGCTATCGGCTTTTTTTGTTCCAAGCAGAACTTGAATTTCATCCCATTTCTTGATTGATTTATACTAGACATTAATATCAATCTCAGGAATTTCTATGCTTCGTTCATATATTGTTATTTTTCTTTTTACATCAAGTGTTTTTGCTCAAATTAAAATCGACACTTATCAAATGTTATCTCCTGTCGAACCTAAAATAAAAATTGATTCACTATTCTTACAGGTGCAGCGTCCGGATAAGGATACTATATGGACATTTGCTTCTCATTACCGAATTGCTGCTTGCACACGATCGGATGCAAAGGCATTCATTAACGGTAAGCAGACAAAAGTATATGCAAGCGGTGCGTTTGTTGATCTTCTACATGTTAACATCGATACCAATACTTTTCGCTTCACTGTAAAGACCATAGCAGGAGATTCGCTGTGGAAAGAATTTGTCATCATCCGTCCGGCGCCGATGAAGAACTCACCGCACGATACACTTGTCATCGAACAAGCGATGATGGAGCCATCGGAAGATATGTGGCTTACATCCGGCGATGTATTGGAGGTGAAATTTAAAGGAAGCCCGGGATGGGAAGCATCGTTTGATATTCCGCATGTCGAATCAGATATTCCAACGCGCGAACTTTCGCCAAGTGAAGGCGGTGGATTTACAGGCATCTACATTGGCCGCTACATAGTAAAGCCGGCAGATGAAGCACGAGAAATGCAAATCAAATTTCGCCTGAAGAAAAGTTTCTGGCACAGCGAAAAAGTCTCGTCGAAAGCAAAAATATCTATTCTCCCAAAAGAACTGCCGCGTGTTGCAGAAGTTGTGGGCAAACGTCCCTATCTCAACGCCGGACTTGGTGAAGATCGTCTCGGTGGATCGAAGCTAGGATTTCTTCAAGAAGGAATTAGAGTTGAGATTACCGGTAAGGTCGGTTCGCAATATCGCATTCGACTTTCTGCGTCTATGGAAGCTTGGCTTCCGGAAGAATTCGCAAAACTTTTGCCGCCGGATACGCCGCTGCCGCGTGCGCTCGCCGGAGCCATTTCTGCAACAAGCAACGGCTCTGAAGACATCGTTACGCTTCCGCTTTCCGAAAAACTTCCTTATAGCAGTGAAGTACTGATTAATCCCAATGCAATTGCCATAGATGTCTATGGCGCAACATCCAACACAAATTGGATTTCGTTATCGCGTTTTGTAAAAGGAATCGAAAGCATCACATGGAAGCAAATTGCCGCCGATCAGTACCGCATTATTATCGACCTGCTTCATCCGCATTGGGGATACGATATTGATTATATTGGCAGCTCGCTGCGAATTAAAATCCGCAGGCCGCCCGTAATTGCTTCGCCTGATTCAGTTCTTTCGGGACTCATTATTGCTGTGGATGCGGGACATGGCGGCGAAAACCATGGAGCTATCGGCGCAACCGGGGTGCTTGAAAAAGATATGAATATTTCGATGGCACGCCATCTTGAAGCCATTCTCAATTCCAAGGGCGCTCAAGTTGTGCTCACGCGCACGGAGAACGACGTTCCGGCAATGTCAGATCGTATCGATAAAATTATTCACTCCAATGCACGTTTGCTGGTAAGCATTCATTGCAACTCCGCCGGTGATGCATCTGATCCACTTGCATTGCGAGGTGTCAGTGTTTACTACCGGCCTATTGGATTCAAACCACTTGCCGATATTATATATGATAAGATGCTTGCCACTGGACTGAAACCG
The DNA here is from genome assembly GCA_050015675.1 of Bacteroidota bacterium. GTDB lineage: Bacteria > Bacteroidota > Ignavibacteria > UBA10030 > UBA10030 > Fen-1298. Next base: position 125,360 of record JBEKAY010000002.1, read on the forward strand.
TTTGGCGAAGTGGGCAGTTTCAATTTTACTCTCAACTCGCTTACGCAACTGCCAAATGTATTAGTAGAAACAGCTTTTCTTTCTCATCCAGAAGATGAAATGCTCTTACTTGATGATGGTTTTAGAAAGGAAGTAGCAGAGCAAATTGTAAAAGGATTGGAAGAATTTGTGAGAACTCATTTGGAAATGAAATGAAATTACAATCATAAAACTGCTGCTATTTTTTCCTTTTAACTTTTTCCCTGCTTTCATTGCTCCCTCCCCTATTTTTAAGTAAATTAAATGAAGCAATTATCTTACATCAACCATTATTACGCGGACATCAATCATGCCAACTCAAACGCTTTGGGGTGGAAGATTCAAAGAACCTCTTGCTGAAATCGCATTGAAATTTTCTTCTTCCATAGAGTTCGACAAAATACTTTACGAGGAAGATATTGCCGGAAGCGTCGCCCACGTGGAAATGCTTGCCGCTACTAAAGTGCTGACGGCATCCGAGATGCGACGCATCCGCACAGCGCTGAAATCTATCCAGAAAGAAATCGAAACAGGCAAGTTTGAATTAACCGTCGAGTACGAAGATGTGCACATGGCTATCGAACAGCGGCTGACACAAAAAATCGGTGCGCTTGGCGGAAAACTACACACTGCACGAAGCCGCAATGACCAGATTGCACTCGATGAGCGATTATTCCTCCGCAATGCAATTCGCGAAATTAGCAAACTTGTCATCAACCTCCAGCGCGTGCTGCTTTATAAATCCGACAAAGTATTCGACATACTGATGCCCGGGTACACACATACACAGCGCGCACAGCCAATTTTGCTCTCTCATCATCTCTTAGCGTATATTTCTATGCTGGAACGCGACTTTGAGCGATTGCAGGATTGCAGCAAACGTCTTAACAAATCACCGCTTGGCGCCGCTGCATTTGCTGGAACATCTTTTCCAATCGATCGTGCAATGGTGGCAAAGAAACTGCACTTCGACGGCATTGTTGAAAATAGTATCGACGCCGTGAGTGATAGAGATTACTTAATTGAATTTACAGGCGCATGCAGTATTCTTATTATGCACTTGAGCCGGTTTGCGGAAGAGTTAGTGTTGTGGACAACGAAGGAATTTGGCTTTGCTCAAATCAGCGATTCTTATACAACAGGCAGCAGCATTATGCCGCAGAAAAAAAATCCTGATATGGCAGAGCTTGTGCGCGGGAAAACCGGCCGTGTGTATGGCGCGCTTGTCAGTCTTCTTACAATGATGAAGGGATTGCCTCTTGCATACAACCGCGATATGCAGGAAGATAAAAAGCCAATGTTCGACGTTGCAAGCACTTTACGGCAATGTCTCTTCATTTTTGCGCATATGCTTGTGCACACAACATTCATTAAAGCGCATTTGGAAGAAGAGCTCCGCACTGATTTCCTTTCAGCCACAGATATGGCAGATTATTTAGTACGCAAAGGATTGCCGTTCCGCGAAGCGCATGAGATTACTGGCAAAGTAGTAGCGCACTGCATCAGCCGCAAAATGTACTTTGGCAATCTTGATATCGAAACGTTGAAACAATTCTCTCCTAAGTTCGACACCGATGTGTTTGACTTTATTCTACCGCAGAACAGCGTACATCAAAAACAATCGGCAGGTAGTACAAGTCCCCATGAAGTGAAAAAACAAATAGCACATTGGACGCGTGTGTTGAGCAAACGAAAAGTGTAGGTTTTCAGTCATCGTATTAAAACGAAAAAGCCATCTCAATTATTGGGATGGCTTTTTTATTACAAGGGGAACAGTGTCAACAAAGAAATGTATAGCTCCCGTTGGTTGGAAGAGACGGGATTTCTTGTCAATGCATTGAAGGCAGGCGTAAATAATATTAGATTTACCTTATGTTCAAAAGCAGATCACTCTCAATCTTGAGTTCATACATACATAGATTTGTGGCTTTACAAATGGTTGTTTGCACAAACGTTGAAATAAAAAGGAATTACGGTTCTTTTTCCATATCAGGAAAGTAAAAAATGGAGTGTGCTTATGAAGATTTCCGACATACGTGGTACGGTCGAATTAAGTAATGGCGTTCCCATGCCTTATTTTGGACTGGGAGTGTTTCAGATTGACGATGGTGAGGAAATAAAACAAGCTGTAAAGCATGCATTGTCTGCCGGTTATAAACATATCGATACAGCATCTCTTTACGGAAACGAACGCGGTGTGGGTCAGGCTGTTGCAGCTAGTGGAATTCCGCGCGAAGAAATATTTGTGACAAGCAAAGTCTGGAATTCCGATCAAGGATATGATAGCACTCTGCGCGCTTTTGAAAAGAGCATGAAGCTGCTGGGATTTGAATATCTCGATTTGTATCTGGTGCATTGGCCGGTTAAGGGGAAATACATCGAAACTTGGAAAGCTCTCGAACATCTCTATACCGAAAGACGGGTCCGAGCTATTGGCATAAACAATTTCCTTCACCATCATCTTGAAGATCTTTTGCCACAGTGCGAGATAGTTCCAATGGTGAACCAAATGGAGTTTCACCCCCGCCTTGTTCAGCAGAAATTAATAGATTATTGTTTCTCTCATAAGATTCAATACGAAGCATGGAGTCCTTTAATGCAGGGAAAAATAATTAATATCAAGGAATTACAACTCCTTGCTTCAAAATATGGAAAAGATATTGCTCAAATAGTTCTGCGATGGAATCTGCAAAAAGGTGTCGTCACAATTCCTAAGTCGGTTCACCGCGAAAGGATTGTTTCCAACGCACAGATATTCGATTTTGAAATTACGGTGGAAGATATGTTGGCAATTGATTGTTTAGACAAACATCAACGTGTCGGTGCAGACCCGGATAATTTTAATTTCTAAAGGGAAAAGAGATAAGAATAAAGTTCAATATCGAAGTACCTAAGGATAAATCAGTCAACAACAACTTTTAAAAAGACATGATTTTCTTTTGAGCACTCTTCTTCTTCAACTCATAGTTCAAGCTCAAACTGATTCTTCTGATACTATTTGGAAACTTGGCTGATTAGACAATATCGGTGAGTGTTAAACAACTATTCTCCCTGAAAAAACAGGTAGAGCTGTATCCAAGCTTCCCATTGTTCTTAGGAATGGCAAGTAGTGATACCATTGCAGATGAAATAACCATCTGCCGATATCGCGAGTTGTTTTCGCGCTTGGGCTTAGAGAAGAAACTTTTTGCTGCATTTAACTTGATAATTCCCTGTGGCTTGCCACAGGGAATTAACTAAGACAGAAAATATTCTATAGCGATACCCTGCGGCTTGCCGCAGGGTCGTTCATTCGCTACTTTTTTATCGAGAACTAATTATCGTAATACAGATGGAATTCATATGGATGAGGCCGGAGATGCATTTCATCCAATTCTTTCTCTCTTTTCCAAGTAATCCACGCTTCGATAAGATCGTCAGTAAAGACATTACCTTTAGTTAAAAAAGCATTATCTTTTTCCAATGCAACAATAGCTTCTTCCAGCGAACCCGGAGTCTTTGGAGTGGACTTCAGTTCTTCTCGTGTCATTTCATAGATATCCCTATCCAACGGTTTACCGGGATCAATCTTATTTTGGATTCCATCCACAGCAGCCATCATGATAGCCGAAAATGTTAGATATCCATTGCAACTCGGATCAGGGCAGCGGAATTCAATTCGCTTTGCTTTTGGACTTGGGGAATACATTGGAATTCTGCATGAAGCTGAACGGTTTCTGGCTGAATAGGCCAGATTGACTGGCGCTTCAAAACCAGGAACAAGTCGGCGGTACGAATTCGTTGTTGGTGCAGCAAAAGCCAGAATGGCCGGTGCATGCTTTAAAATGCCTCCGATAGCGTTAAGGGCCATTGGACTAAGGCCGGCATAGCCATCTCCTGCGAACAAAGGTTTGCCTTCTTTCCAAAAAGAGATGTGAGTGTGCATCCCGCTTCCATTATCCTGAAAGATAGGCTTGGGCATAAAAGTTACAGTCTTATTATTTTTCTTAGCTACATTTTTACATATGTATTTATACCACATAAGTTGATCGGCCATTTTCAACAGGCTGGTAAACTTCATGTCAATTTCGCTTTGACCGGCGGTAGCAACTTCATGGTGATGAGCCTCTACGATGATGCCGATCTTACGCATTTCATAAACCATCTCGCCGCGAAGATCGTGGAAGGTATCAGTTGGGCTGACTGGAAAATAGCCACCCTTGAAACTAGGTTTATAACCTAAATTCGGTTCTTCAAATCGGGCTGTGTTCCATGCACCTTCCTGAGAATCTATTTCGTATACACCACGGTGTTGATTTTGTTCATAACGTACTTCATCAAAAATAAAGAATTCTGGTTCTGGTCCGATAAAGCAAGTATCGGCAATTTTAGTTTGCCTTAAATATTCTTCTGCCTTTTGTGCTATGTAGCGTGGATCCCGTGTGTATTTCTGTTTTGATACTGGATCGACAATATCTGCGATGATGCTTATAGTTGGTTTAGCAAAAAAAGGATCCAGACAAAATGTATTAGGATCAGGAAGCGCCAACATATCCGACATATGGATTCCCTGCCAGCCTCTAATTGATGAGCCGTCAAATCCCAATCCCTCCTCAAATGTGCCATCGTCAATCACATCAAGAGGAAAGCCGCAATGTTGCCAGCTTCCTAATAGATCTACAAACTTAAGATCCAACATTTCTGCATTATTTTTCTTCGCAAACTCAAAGAATTCTTTTATCGTTGCCATTGCATTTACTCCTTTCCTTTTTATGATAGAAACATTATTTAATAACGCTGTTGTATATAATAACATAATTAATTAATGTAATCAAGTCTTTTTGCAGATTATTATTAATCAATGCCAACATAATAATTGTTGCTAAATTGCGATTTTATAAAGAAACAACAAAAAAGGCTTGGCAACATGAACAACCATCCGCCAAGAGTGCAGGGCGTCTTGTTATAGACTCTTATAGATTAAATAATCTCAACTGTTTTATATCTTCCGGTTTATCTTGCTTCCTGATGTAACTTTCTTTATTGCTGTTTTATACACCGAAGAGTACTACACATATAAATATGTTCACATTTCGGCGCGCCACTTGGTTTGTAGAAAATCGTTGTCTATATTTTATCAGCATAAAAAAGGATTGAAATGGGATTTACATGCGGGATAGTCGGACTGCCGAACGTTGGCAAATTAACATTGTTTAATGCGATCACAGCGGCTGGAGCTAATGTTGCCAACTATCCCTTTTGTACCATAGACCCAAATGTTGGAGTCGTTAGCGTTCCCGATCACAGATTGGAGAGATTAGAAGAAATTTATAATCCACAGAAAATTGTTCCAACAACGCTTGAGTTTCTTGACATAGCCGGTCTGGTGAAAGGCGCAAGCAAAGGCGAAGGATTAGGCAACCAGTTTCTATCACATATACGGATGGTAGATGCCATTGTGCATGTCGTTCGATGCTTCGACGATTCCAATATAATCCATGTTGATGGGGCGATTAATCCGAAATACGACATCGAAGTTATAGAAACAGAATTGATTTTGAAAGATCTTGAGACCGTCGAGAAAAAACAACTAGATGTAGGAAAGCGAACAAAGGCAGGCGATAAAAAAGTAAAAGCAGAAGAAGAATTCTATACGGAAGTCAAAAGACATTTACTCGCCGGCAGACTTGCACGACACATTACTCCGAGCAGCGCTGATGAGCAACTATATCTCCGCGATATGCACTTATTGACTAATAAACCGGTTATGTACCTTTGCAATGTTCATGAGAAGGAATTAACCGCCGATAATACTTATGTGAATCAAGTCCGCGAAGTTGCCGCAAGGGAAAATGCTAAGGTTGTAATTGTTAGTGCGGCAGTCGAAGCGGAAATTTTGCAGTTACCTGAAAGCGATCGGCAAGCATTTCTTACCGAACTTAGGTTGCAGAAATCCGGATTGAATAAAGTTATCCGTGAAGGATACGATTTATTGCACCTCATTACTTTCTTTACAGCCGGACTAAAAGAAGTGCATGCGTGGACTGTAAGGAAATGTACAACAGCGCCTCAGGCAGCAGGAGAAATTCACAGTGATTTTGAACAGGGTTTCATTCGTGCGGAAATTATGAAATACGCTGATTTAGATCGGCTCGGTTCTGAAACTGCAGTGCGGGATGCTGGACTGCTTCACGTTGAAGGGCGGGACTATATAATAGAACATGGAGACATTATGACAGTCCGGTTTAATGTTTGAGGAAATCAGAAAGAAGACGAACAAAGCAGCAATCAACTTTTAGTAATTGGAATAGCACTTAGAATTATATTCTATTCTACTTTTACTATCCACATCTTAAAAATTCATTGTTAAACTAACGCCAGTTCCGATTTGAGTGACATTTGGCAAGAGATTCACCTTTATTCCGCTATTTGATTCTGTTATTGGTAATCCTTCCGGGTGCGCAGCAAGCATTCCAAAATAATATCCAATGAACAATCCGAGCGGGTAATCACTGACCCAGTGAATACCGTTGCTTAGCATACCAAGTCCAACAAGTGTAGTGAATGCATATCCGACCGGGCGAATCCATTTTGCATCGGGATAATTTTCTGCAACCACAATAACGGTCGCGATAGACGTACAAAGATGTCCGGATGGATATGCGTCGAATTGGGGAACTCTGCGATGATAATCAATTTGATTTGGTAAAATTTTCCATACTCCGGTTGGAGTTGTGCGTACGAAAGGACTTTCGCGGCCTGTAACATGTTTAAGTAGTTGTACCACAGCACCGGATGCCAGCACTGCCTGCACAATCTGACTGCCCGTGCTCAATGCTTTTTGATCTTTGAATACAAGTCCATACGCTCCTAGTGTTCCTGCAAGAGCAAATTGTGTAGTTCCTTCTCCCATGTTGGCACAAAAATCGCTCAGATTTTTTGCTGTGGGTGAACTATTATAAAATTTTGCTGCCGGTGTATATGTGACGTCGTCTGTAAAATATGTTGCAAGTGTTAGTCCTCCGATGATAAACCATTCGTTTACGCGCTCTTTTCGGAAAGAAATATCGTACCAGCGCTCCCAATCACGTGGAATATTTGCAAACATCGTATACCATTTAACATTCCCCGAATCTACTTTATCTAAAGCAAAAACTGAATCGGGCGTAAGTGATTTTTGTATCTCTTGTGCTTGACTCTTGGAGAAACCACCGATGATTAAATTTATAAAAAGAATTCCAGGAAAAAGAAATTGTCTCATGTTATCCTTTTAAAATTTCATGCTGAGAAGTAAACCATATTGGTGTTCATCTGCTTGCGGTAAAAGAGTAATACTACTTGAACCATAATTTAGTTTTTCGACTAATTTCGTTCCATAATGACCAATGATTGCGCCAACAAAACAGTCGCTTAACCAATGAGTGCTTTCAGTGACACGGCTAACGGCAACAGCGGTTGCCAGTGAATAGCACGTGTACGATACCCAAGGTTTGGTATAGAAATCGGAAATCGTTGTAGCAGCAGCAAATACTGTCGTTGTATGCCCGGAAGGAAAAGAGTCAAAAGAAGAAATCCCTTTGCCGCTCCCCTTTGATTTGCTGAAATATGCAAACGGTCCATACCAAAATCCGCTGGGTCGAGTCGCGGCGCTTGGACGCTCACGTCCGCAGAGATATTTGAACAATTGAATAGTAACGCCGGTAAATAGGAAGGATTCGACGCCAATTTTGCCAACTTCAAATGCTTTCTTATCCGTAAAAATCAATCCATATCCTGCAAATCCTCCGAATAATCCTGCTGAGAACAAACCATTTCCTAGATTGGTAATGACCGGACTAACATCTTTCACAATTTTGTGGTTCATTTTCCAACTATACAAGTCATCGTAGATCTGCTGATCATAGTGAAACATCATGGCGGTAATAAGCACCGCACTGCCTATACCGATGTACGCCCATGTGTGAGAAGAACAGGAGGAGTCTGCAGTCAGTGGTGTGACATGCTGTGCAAAGTTCGAGTGCGTAAGGAGCAAAACAAGAAGAAAGGTGATGGAGACAATTTTATGGGACAATGCAAGTTCCTAATTTCATGATCATATATTTAAAAGCGGTTGATGATAGTTCTTCAACCGCTTCCATTGTCTCAAATATGGCAGGAAATTTTCTGCCAATCAAATATGTTCTTAAAATTCTATCTCGATGCCTCCAACAGGGAAGAACGTAAATTGGTACACTGCCTCACGTGTGCCGTCACTGCGGTATTCATAATAAAAAACATTTTTTGTATTCATTACATTCATAAGTGCAATATAAACGTTAATATTCCAATTTTGCATATAGAATCGGCTGATCCACTGTATATCAAGACGGCTGTAATCAGGATAACGAACAGAATTAATTTGGTCGGATGATTTCCATGCTCCACGCGACCATTGTACTCCACCTTCCCATACTTACTCGCTTGTTGTCGATTCCCTTGGTGTATATACACCGCCAGTTTGATAACGATACTTGCAACTAATCTCCATTTCATCTGATAATGGTAGAATGTACAATGGGTATTTGATAAAGAATGGCTGTTTGGCAAGCCATGAACGGGTACCCTTGACAATTTTACCGCCGACTAGATTTATAATAATTGGATAATCGTACTGCGAAGGGTATGTTTTTCCCTCCATACTAATGCGAGGATCATCATCTGTTGTGTTGGAAAGTGAGACACTAATCGTTCCATAATAATTAGTCACCTGTTTTTTTTGTAAAAGAAATTCTAATCCATAGGAATATCGTGTACCAATTGCAAGATTCTTATCAGACCAGTTTGTATCGATCAAAGAGTGAATATATTCCTCACTCACTGCGATATTCGAAAACTTTTTATAATATGTTTCCATACTGAGTTTTATACCTTCATCCAGAATATGCTGCAAACCAAGGACAATATGTTGGGATCTTTCATTCTCTAAATATTTATTGATTCCTAGATTTTGCCGGTCAGCATAATCCGGTAATGGCTGCGTTTGCCAATAGTCGCCAGTTGATAATGAAAGTGTAGTTGTTATTGGAATTATTTCGTATGCAATACTACCACGCGGACTGAATTGTCCTTGTTTGGAATACGAAAAGTAATCATATCGTAAACCGAAAGTAAGATTCAAACGCGGTGTAATGCGATATTTATCGCTGATGTATGCAAATAATTTATTTGCATCACCGAAACTTAGAAAATTAGTAATATTACCATCCGGGGAACTTGTATACACATAAGATGTATCATAGGGATTTTGAATGTTGCGTTTATAACGTGTCTGACTTCCTAAAAATGTTGTTGTACCAATCCAATGGTTTGTTGTCTGAATTTGAGCGCCAACCATAAGATCATGCTTGGGGTGAATTTGATAGAACATCTCATATTTTACCGCATAAAACGCTTCATCATCATGCGTATCATATACATCCTGTGAATTTATTATCTTTGCCGCTTCAACATTTCCTTTATCATTGTAGACGAGATGATAATAATTATCCAGTGCATCTACATTATATTGATTCCCAACGGTGTAGAGAGAAAGAATAGAGTAGCCCTCTTTTCCCCATAAACTTCTCAAATTGACACCAAGAGCATATTGTTTATCATGGACATTATCATCTTCTAAACTTGTGAATATATCTGAATTTTTACGACTTGCATCCTGCTGATTAGGATCTCCTTTAGTATAGATACGGCTATCTCCAAAAAGACCATTTAGCGAAAGTTTTTGTGTCGGCGAAAGATCGTATACAACCTTTGTTTGTGCATCCCAATATTTTGGAATTGCGGTCAAAGAGAGAGCAGACATTCCGACTAATTTATCAATAACTTCCAGAAAGCTTTGGCGTGCAGAAAAAATCCAAGATCCTCTGCCATCTGCCAATGATCCCTCCATCAATGTACCGTAACCAGCCATATTAAAGCCGGTATTGGATGCAAATCCCTTATTCCGATCTCCTTCGCGAATTGTAATATCCATTACCGAAGACATTTTATCGCCGTACTGCACCGGGAATCCGCCGGCAGAAAATTGTACGTCTTCTACAAGATCGATATTTACCATATTAATTGGCCCAGAAGAATTAAATTCATTCGGATAATGATTAATAGAAGGAATTTCCATGCCCTCCATTACAGTCAAGTTTTCGTACGGTGCACCGCCGCGCACTATAAGTTCATTGACATTATCATTAGAACTGGCAATGCCAGGTAGATTCTGCATAACTCGCTGGACATCCATTGCCGAACCAGGCTGACGCTTTACTTCGGCGCGATCGTAATTATTCACACTTAATGGAGCTAATTGACTATTTCGATTAAAATAATTTGCCTGTACTGTTACACCAGCAACCTCAACCGTTCGCTCATTCAACTTGATTGTTACTTTCGTACTGCGTCCTGTCGATATAACGACGTTAGTTAGAATAATACTTTCATAGCCAATGATCGCTGCTTTTAGACTATACGTACCAACAGCGATTCCTTTAATACTGAAATTACCAGAGGAATCTGACACTGCGCCGAAAATCGGTTGTTCCACAACCTGCACATTGACGGCAGGCAAAGGTTCCTGATTTTTCTCATCCAAAACATGTCCAACAATGTTACCCTTAAACGACTGTGCGAAGAGTTGTGATACAGCAAGACAGATGAATATAACAAATATGATAGATTTCATAATTTTTAATCGATTATTGGATAAAGTAAAAAAGGATTTCTAAAATGTAAAATAACCAGCCGGCTTGGAAAAATAAATGACAAATAGTCAAAGCCGCTTATTACTGTTGCATGCCATATATGGTTAAAGCTCAAGATCGTTCCAGTGATCAAGAAGAGTATCCATTAAGGTATTGATGCGGGAAAATCTTAAAGGATCTGAAAGCATTTCCGCCGGGGATTGAATATAGCCATCGGCGACAAGATCGTTATGACACTTTTCTATCAACGACTTGACTGTGAACGGTGTGGCTTCAAGATGAAATTGCAGAGCTAAGACATGATCACCGATATAAAAAGCTTGGTTGTTACAACCTTCGCTACGCGCAAGGCGAACCGCATGTGCTGGAAGATCAAATGTCTCGCCATGCCAGTGAAAAACCTCTATACGAGAAGGAAAAATATTTTTCAAGTTTGTGTTTTTTCTCTGTACCAGAAACTCAACAGGAAACCAGCCAATTTCACGATTTCGATTTGGGTAAACTTTTGCTCCAAGCGCACCTGCAATTAACTGGGCGCCAAGACATATTCCAAGAACTTTTTTTTCGGCTGCAATTGCTTCAGCAATGAATTTTTTTTCTGACTGCAGCCACGAATACGCTTTTTCATCATTCGCACTCATTGACCCGCCCATGATGATCAGCCAGTCGATTTCGCGAAGCTTTGGAAGAGAGATGTCCTCATAAAATTTCGTTGTAGAAATCTTGGCGGACTTCGACTTCAACCACAGTTCAATACTGCCTAAACCCTCGAAGGGAACATGTTGAAAGTAATGAACATTCATTTTAGTAATGACATTGCCCAATAGTTATAGTGCTACATCATACGGCACAATGAGATTCCTAGCACGTTTTAATATGTCTTTTGGAAACGGACAGGATTTTCTTTTACGAGTGTTAAAATGAACGGCGGTTAAGACCATAACTGCGACAACCCCGCCTGTTGTATCGTTACGCATTTCATGAACAAAACGCACAACTTTTTCTTTCATTTCAAGAACCCCAGAGCGCACTGTCACAGTACTTCCGGCAACTATCTCAGATTTGTACGTTATGTTCTGCTGAAGTGCGGCAATACCCATATGTTTTTTCATAAAATATGCATTATTTAAGCCCAGCATTGAAGCAAACTGCCACGATGCTTCATCGAACTTGCTGACGTACCAAACAACATTCATGTGACCCATAATATCGCAATGCCATGGATGAACAACACCGCGATAGGTAATTTGCATTTCAGTCATGTGGTTTTTCTCCAGAAAAATACAGGCAGGATAAAAGGTTTATATTTAAATTCGTTTTTTAATGTGGAAAGCGGTTGTAATGAATAAAAGATCAAATTTCTACGCTTTAATCATTATTAAAATCATCTTGAATTTCGTTGTTGCCTTTACTGTATGCGGTTGACCCGCTGGAAGCAACAGTATTTGTCCTGCGCGCACATGATGAGCAATAATTGAAATAGATATTTCAGCCTCGCCTTCTATCATAAGAGCAAGTGCGTCAAAAGGCGCTATGTGTTCGCTCAAGCTTTCGCCTTGATCGAAAGCAAATGCAGTAACATTACCACCAGGTTTTTTAACTAACATTCGGCTGACTACAGAGCCGGTTTGATATTGAACAAGCTCCGATTGTTGGAGGACGCCGCTAATCATCGATGAATCATTTATATCTGTTGACATTTTGTTTCCTCTAATAGTCATTGCTTTCCTCACCCCTTATTTGCACTCGTCTTATTTTACCACTGATAGTTTTTGGAAGCTCCGTAACAAATTCGACGATTCTGGGATACTTATATGGCGCGGTCACTTTCTTTACATGGCTTTGTAATTCGTGCGCTAATTTATCGCTTGGTTGATAGTTCTTTGAAAGAACAACAGTTGCCTTCACAATCTGGCCTCGTTCAGGATCTGGAACAGCAGTAATGGCGCATTCTAACACGGCCGGATGTTCCAACAGAGCGCTCTCCACTTCAAATGGACCGATTCGGTAGCCGGAACTTTTTATGATGTCGTCGGCTCTACCGACAAACCAGAAATAACCGTCTTCATCGCGCCATGCAGTATCGCCCGTATAATAGATCCCGTTCTGCCACACTTTTTTTGTAAGCTCTTCATCCCGAAAATAACCGTCGAACATCCCAACCGGTTTTCTTTTCTTCGTATAAATAACGATCTGTCCGATTTCACCCACTTCACACACTTTGCCATCTAAGTCGATGAGATCGATATCGTATCCTGGTGAAGGCTTTCCCATGGAACCGGGTTTAGGCTCCATCCACGAATAAGTTGCTACGGCAACCGTACATTCTGTTTGTCCATATCCTTCCATTAATCGAATGCCGGTAGTCTCAAGGAATTGTTTGTACACCTCAGGATTCAATGGTTCACCGGCAACGACACAATATTTCAAGTGACTTAAATCATACTGCGTCAAATCTTCTTTTATTAAAAATCTGTAAATGGTCGGCGGTGCGCAAAACGAGGTTACATGGTACTTCTCGATAACTTTCATTAAATGTTTCGGGACAAATTTGTCATAATCGTACGTCATCACAGCGCATCCTGATAACCACTGACCGTATATTTTTCCCCAAGCCGATTTTGCCCATCCGGTATCTGCAACTGTAAAGTGAAGACCGTTGTCTTGCACACTCTGCCAGTATTTCGCGGTAAGAATATGTCCAAGTGGGTACGCAAAATTGTGATTCACCATCTTGGGCATTCCGGTTGTACCGGATGTAAAATAGAGAAGCATTGTATCGTTTATTGTCGTTTTTTCTCCAAGTGATTTCCGATCAAATGCTCCCTGACTTTTTTCCACTTCTTCGGTTAAGTTTAACCAGCCTTCTCGTGATGCACCGACCAACGCTTTATACTGCAGCATTGGTGATTTCGCTAATGCTTCTTCCACATGCTGCACAACATCTGGTTCCGGTACACACACAATCATTTTTATATCTGCGGCATTATTTCGATATACAATATCTTTTGTGCTTAGGAGATGAGTCGCAGGAATGGTAATGGCCCCTATTTTGTTTAATGCCAGCGTGCAGAACCAATATTCATAACGACGTTTCAAGATAAGCATCACAGGATCACCTTTGCGGATGCCTATTGATCTGAAGAAATTTGCCGCCTTGTTACTGAAATGCATCATTTGTCCAAACGTAAAAGTCGCTTCTTCTCCTTTGTCATTACACCACACCATCGCAATCTTGTCGGGAGTTTTACATGCAATCTCGTCTACTACATCGAATGCAAAGTTGAAATGTTCAGGTATTCGAATCTCGAATTTGTCGATGAATTCTCGATATGAATGGAAGTCCGTTTGTGAAAGGTATTTATCAAGCATTATTATTCTCTTTATTCTAATGTTTATAAAATAACCGCAAGCATTTTGACTGACGTTTGATTCATTGCTTTTACCGCATGCTTATAAGATGAATCAAAATAGATGGAATCGCCAACATTCATAACAATCTCATGGGTATCAACGAGGATCTTCAATGTACCTTCGAGGACGTAATTGAATTCCTGCCCAGGATGTGAATTAAAATCCATCGGAGCAAATTCCGTATCCGGTTCAATTTTGACAATAAATGGTTCTGCTTTTTTGTTGATAAAATTAGACGCGAGACTTTCGTACTTATACTGTTTTCTTCTTTCCACATTTAATCCCTTGTCTTTGCGTACGATGCAATAGACATGAAGCCTGGGATTTTCTCCGGTAAGGATTGCGGTAAGTTCAATGCCGAATTTGTGTGCTACCTTGTACAGGAATCCGACGGGAATGTCAACCATCCCGCTCTCATATTGAAGTATTAAATCTAATGAAATTCCCAATTCCTGTGCCAACGAAGTGGCGGAAAGTCCGGAAATTTCTCTCAGTTCTTTTATGCGTTCGGCGATGAATTGTATTTTCTCTTTCATAGTAATGAGTTCTTTCTAAGTAGTTCTCTTAATAATCAGTGCCGGTAGATTGAGTTATTGCCTCACACATCAGATAATAGCGTTCTTGAACTTATGAGGCTCATTGAAAATTTACTCGATAATATGAATAAAATCAATTTACGTAAAGAATTTTACGGAAAAATTCTTCCGGTCAATCCAACATTTTTTGTAAGATATGTACATCTAAAAGTTTTCCAAATTTTCGTCCGACTTCTTTCAATATTCCAACTTGAACGAAATCAAAATTTTCATGCACATGCAGACTGACGTCGCTTTCACCGGCTATGCGCGCGATGATTGTATGATATTTTAATTGCCGAGCCTCTTTGATCATCATCTGCAAGAGTTCTGTGCCGATTCCCTTGCCGCGGTATTCGGATTTGACATAGAACGACGTTTCACCAGTGTCATTGTATGCCGGACGATCAGACCATTTACTCAACGATATCCACCCGACAACTTTCCCATCGAGTACTGCGACCCAAATTGGATGTCTATTATCATGCGATTGAAACCATTGTAACCGCTCGGATGAATTCTTCGGTTCAGTGTCGAACGTTGCTGTTGTAGTAAGAATTGCCTCATTATAGATTTCGGTAATGGCATTCACATCCGACAACTCTGCTTTTCTTGTCATAAGTGATTTTTTCATGTTATAATGTTCCCTCGCTGCTCGAGTAACCCTTACAATAAATTTTGTTTTTGCGTTAGTATATGTGACTCTGTCATTTGAAAAATTTCCTGCTAAATGTAATTTCAATTTTTGATACTCTTTTACAAGATACGGGTGTTCGATCAAATAATCTCGAAAGAATAATCTCTCCCAATGTTCAAAGTTACTTTCAACCATATGAATGTGATGCGTGCGGTTTCCATGCACATCCCGCTTGAGGAACCACGCATAGAATGGTGGACCATCTTCGCCATGCGTTGGCCGCCAAAAGTAATCATATCCTTGCGCAATTAATATCGGGACAACAACCTTCTTAGTTTCTTCAAGAGAAGGAACCTCCACTAAAATATCAATAATTGGTTTTGCCGATAAATTTGGAATTGCCGTGCTTCCGAAGTGTTCGATTCTTTTAATAATTTCTCGTGGCAGACAGTCGAAAAGATGCTTCTTCTCCTCCTCAAACATCCTTGGCCAGTTCGAGTTATATGGAACGATAATAACTTTTTCCTGCACAACTCGCTTAATACGTTCTTCGAGAGATTCCATGCCGTTCATTTCTATTCTTGCCAGCACTTACAATAAACCAAGCTGGGAAGGAGATTCTTCCCGACCAGCTTTGCATTTTTTGTTTGGGGAGCCAACTCACTCACAATAAGGGTTCTTCGCTCACGTTTTCTGTTGTTTCTTTTTCGCCGCTGGGAACAGAACGTTATTTAATATCAACCGGTAGCCAGGTGAGTTTTTATGCAGACTCAAATCGGTAGGTGGGTCGCCAACGGCATGCTGGTAATCTTCCGGATCGTGCCCGCCGTACCAAGTAAACGTGCCGCGTCCGAAGTTGCCATGGATATATTTCACTTCTTCCGTTCCCTCGCGCTCTGCAAGAATTGTTATTGTCTTCTTAATTAAACTTTTCTTGAATGCAGTTGTCTGCCCCATAAATCCTTTGATGATGTTGACATGGTCTTGTGTCAGCATCGTCGGTACGGGATCGTACTTCGCAGAGAATTCAAAGAGAGTAAAATAGTCCGTATTCGGATCGCGAATGGGAGGCGGGTCGCTTGTTGGAATGTCAATGTCTGAATATTCGTAACGCAGCGGATTCATATCAAGTTTAAAATTCTCGAACGCCAGTGTCTTGCTAAAATCAAGTTTTGCTTGAGCGTTGCGATCGAGCGGATCGCCATCAAACATTACATCACAGATGTCGACGTTTTCTGCCGCCAAGGCAATGTCGTAGCTGTCTGTTGCAGAGCACATCGCAAACATAAATCCGCCGTTACCGATGAATTCCTTAATGGAACGCGCAACAGCTTTTTTCTCTTCAGACACTTTTTTATAACCAAGCCGTTTGGCTTCTCGCTCGTACAGCATTTGCTGTTCAATATACCATGGCGCATTGCGGAAGTTTGCATAGAACTTTCCGTATTGTCCGGTGAAATCTTCATGATGCAAGTGAAGCCAGTCGTACTCTGCAAGCTTGCCGGAAAGAACTTCTTCATCCCACACTTTGGTATAGTGAATTTCCGCATACTCAAGAGCCAGAGTGACGGCATCGTCCCAAGGTTTAAAACCCGGCGGCACATAAACTGCAATCTTCGGCGCTTTCTCTAATCGCACGACGTCTTCGTTGTTGTCTTCGCGTTGGACTTCGGCATACAGGGAAACCGCCTCGCTTGCGGCAAGCGGTTCAAAAAATACACCACGGATGCGACACTCTTTTGCCAATACGTCGCTATAGTCGCAGAGAAATGATCCGCCCCGATAGTTAAGCAGCCAATCCACTTCGCCATTTTTTTCTAACAACCAAAATGCAATTCCGTACGATTTGAGATGATCGGTTTGTTTCAAGTCCATCGGGATGAGGAGCTTGGTTTGAGAAAAACTATAGGATGAACAAAGAATAAAAAACAGAACGCAATTAAGCCCGGCAATGATATACTTGTGAATCTGCGATATCAATGAGTACAATTTCATTTGAGTGATTCTTCTTACCATCTATACCTTCGACTTTATGAAGGTGAGAGAAGTTCCATCCACCATAATTAATGAAATATACTCAATTAAGTCCGAATCATTATCAATAGATAGAGTGAGAACTCAGTTTTCTTAAAGAGAGATTTTGATGTTACTTAATCGTCTCATACGCCATCGCATTCAAGAGCATAATGCGATCCTTCATTGGTGGATGGGTAGCAAATAAATCAGCCCACCAACCATCTTTCGAATTCATTTTTCTTCCTAAAGGATCGACAATGCACATATGGGCAATTCCTTTTTGAAAGGAAGTCGTCGGTTCGGCGGCATTTTCGATTTTCATTAAAGCATTGGCAAGTGCTTTGGGATTGCGAGTAAGTTCCGCACCACCCGCATCCGCTAGGTATTCCCGTTGACGCGATACTGCCATCGCTACGATGCGTGCAATCAACGGAGCCAAGATCAATGTAAGAAGCCACCCAACTAAAAAGACACCACGTAAGGCTCCTCCAGCACCAGGTACACGACTCCCGGCAAATCCGCCAAGAAGTGCACTTTTCTTCATCCACTCGGAAAGTAAAAGCACTGCACCAAACAAAACCGTGATAATTGTCATCAACCGAGTATCTGAATTTCGGATGTGGCTAATCTCGTGTGCGATGATGCCTTGCAATTCTTCGCGGTTGAGCATTGTAATCAATCCTGTTGTGACGACAATCGAGCTATCAGTAGGGATTGTTCCAATTGTAAAAGCATTGGGATCTGAGTCTTTCACGATATATACTTTGGGGGAAGGAATTCCTGCCGCAAGGCTCATTTCTTTCACTACGTTCAATAACTCCGGCAAATCGGCAACAGTTTCATCCGGTTGCTCGGCATGCACAGACCAAAGAATGGAATTCTTTCCCCAGCTAAGACTTGTTAGTATAGAGACAATACCGATGATGACCGCTAAAGTCGTCCCAATTGGAAGATACCGCACAAGAGGAATATTGAGGTTCTGCGAAAAGAAACGAATAAAGAAACGAGGATTAAAATAGAATGCTAAAAGGAAAAAAAGTAAAAGGAATGCTACCAATGTTATCTTTAACAACCACTTATTTAATACATCATCTCTATCATCATCAGCAAACGCTTGCGGTTCTTTCCACAATCCTTCTGCTGCACGCTGCCGAATATTCCAAATACCTGAGCCAAGCATGAGAAGGACAAATGGAAGCATGATAAATCGAACCGGAGCATCAATTGTCAAGAATACATCAAATCCTGCTCCAATCACTGTAATCAGAAGGACGAATGCAATGATAAGCAACCATGTCATCCGCTGGTTATGCTTCTGTTGCTCGTAAATGTTGCGTGCATGTGTTAAGATGGGTTCAGACATTTGTCGCCTTGATAACCTTTGCAAGGTCTCTTCGATTACATCAGGAAAAACTTGCGAAGGTTTCTCCAAATTATTTTTTCAGCGAGAGGTCCACGGTCGGTGCTTCGCGTTCAGCAGCATCTTTCACCTGAAAGAGCGGGAAAAACTTGAAGCCCATAGACGATGCGACGAGATTTGTTGGGAACATTTCTAACTTTGTGTTATAGGTTGTCGTGATGTCGTTATAGAATTGCCGCGCGAATGTAATTTGGTTTTCGGTGGTCGTCAATTCTTCCATTAACGGCTGAACGCTTTCGTTTGCTTTCAGCGTAGGATAATTTTCAACAACGGCAAAAAGTTTGGAGAGCGCCGATGACAGCATATCCTCTTTCGCCATGCTGTCGGCAATATTGGTTGCGCCGACAGCAGCTGCACGAGCTTGGATGACACCCTCAAGTGTTCCTTTCTCAAATTCCATCTGTCCCTTCACCGCATTGACAAGATTGGGAATTAAATCATGCCGGCGTTTGAGCTGTACATCGATTTGTTTCCATGCGTTACGGACTTGATTCCGAATTTGAATGAGAGAATTGTAGCCGCCAATTGCCGCGACAACAAGGATAATAACGAGAGCAAGAAAAATAAAGACGAACATTGATCCCTCCTGTAATAGTAATAATTTATCTATCGAATTATAACATTATTTTGTTGCAAATAAAGCGATTCTTGCCATGAAATATTTTGCCCCTGCAATGAAGAGATTTTATTGGAGGTGCAGTGCTGTTTATTCTTTCTTAAATAAAAATATGTATTCGTGTTTAAAAATATAGAAGCCGCCAGCGAGTGCGCGATATCGCCAAAGTTCTTTCTGATTTCTTTTTCCTTTTGTCTCATCAAAATTTTTTATGATAATAGATTTCAAGGAATATCCCCGTTTCAAAACTTCTTGCATGGCATAGAAACCAAGGGGTATCCAATTACCACTGGAATATTTATCACCAATAACTACTGCGAAATATCGACCTTTGTCTAAAACCGGATATGTCGCATCAACGATTTTCCCAAAAAGTCTTAGAAATTCGTCTATTGATTTTGCATTTGATAGATCTCTCTTGTCTTTGCTGAATTTAACAATATCCCAGTAGGGCGGGTGCATAATAAGAAATTGCACGCTTTTAATTTTTCGTTTATGTAACTCGGACTTAAAATCCAAGCTTGAACTGTCACCTATAATAATTTCTGTTCGAGTCAAGTAAATGCCGTCTTCCCGTTCAATTGCTTTTGCAGCTGAGTTCGCAACTTTCCGTTGGAGTTCTACGCCAACACCGTTCCGGTCTAATCGTTTGCTTTCTATTAACGTGGTTCCACTTCCGAGAAATGCATCCAGCACCCATTCACCCTTTTTTGTATAGCGTCTTAGTAATTGATTGGGAATTTGTGGAATAAAGTTACCCCAATAGCCTCCGCTATGAACGCCAGAGGTATCGCGTTTTTCTAAAACCCAAAGACTATCTGTAAAAATATCATCATATTCTTTCCATCTATGTAAATTCAGATCGTTAATTTTACCGGTCTTTGATTCGGAGAGTGCGCGGACTAATCTTTGGATGTAATATTTTGTTCGTTCAATGGTTCGAGCATTAAGAATTTGGTCAAGCTCACCGAGTAAATATTTCGATCCAACCTTAATAGTTTTTCCTTTTGAGGCTTTGTTTTGAATCCCATGTTCATCATTGGACAGCTTCTCGACATCTCTCTTAACGGCCTGAACTAAGGCGCGAATGTGAGCAAGGTTTTTTTGCTCAAGCAATTTTGATAATGTATCTATTGTACTAGTTCTGTTTGATTTCATTTCATACTTAAGTTTTATGATTGTGCTGTCGATCGCTTATAAGATACTGCACCTCTTTTCTGTTTGCAAGAGCGCACACGCTTAAATAAATTTTGCATGGGCACAATGCCGCACCGCGCATGTTTTAATTATACGCAAAACTTCTATATACTGATTAAAAACAGATTCTTCTTTTCAGTTTTTTTTGTTATATTTATTTCGTAATAAAATGAATCAAGAACTTAGCATACTAATCATAACTGCGGTATCTGTTGCGCTCGTTCATACGATACTTGGCCCGGATCATTATGTGCCGTTTATCGTTATGTCCAAAGCGGGCAAATGGTCCACGCTTAAGACGACACTCGTCACCATCTTCTGCGGTATTGGGCACGTGGGCAGTTCTGTTGTCCTCGGATTCATAGGGGTCGGTTTTGGAATTGCCGTCGCACATTTGCAATCGCTCGAATCCATCCGTGGAAATATTGCCGGTTGGATATTGATCGCATTCGGATTGATCTATGGAGTCTGGGGGCTTCGCAGTGCATATCTGAATAAACCGCATACGCACCGGCATCCTCACAGTGATGGCAGTACACACAGCCATACGCATATCCATGCAGAGGAACACGCGCACGTCCATGAGCAATCTGACAGCCCGAGTATGACGCCCTGGGTGCTGTTCATCATATTTGTTCTTGGCCCGTGCGAACCATTGATTCCAATTCTTATGTACCCTGCCGCTCACGGGCACATCCTTCATGTTGTGATCGTAAGTCTTGTCTTTGGTTTGATTACCATTGGTACAATGGTTGGTATTGTCCTCGGTTCAATCGCTGGCTTGCGCCTACTTCCTACGGGACATTTTGAGCGCTACACTCACGCGCTCGCAGGAATCTCAATATTCTTTTGCGGAATTGCGATCCAATTCCTGGGTTTGTAAACCACTTTTCCTTTGGATGGAATGAGGTAGAGGTTCATCCCGGTGCAATCTCGTTTCTCGTTAGAACAAGATCGCACAAACTACATCTGTAACGCCTGATAGTATTCTTCTTCGTTATACATGTACGACTTAATAAATTTGTCTTGATCCAATTGTTTCAAAGATTCAATAATTTCCTCTTGCCGCATAGCCAATGATTCCGTCATCTGATCAACAGTCATTGCGCGGCGCTTGAGCAACGCGAGAATCGCTTGCCCATCAACAGTATGCTCTTTCGTCTTGTGTGTTTCTTTGAAGATGCCCACTATTTCGCTACGTTCACCCAATATCTTTTGAATCTCCTTCAAGCGGTCTTCCCCAACCGGTTGGGCAATTGCGTATGCCGGCGGACGGATGACGGTATTGAGATGAATTTTTTCCGGCTGGATTTCATCAAGCACCTGTTTTATCTTGAACACTTCTTCATCGTGGTCGTTCATTCCCTTGACAAAAAGAATTTCGATCCACATCCTGCCTTTGTATTCATGCCGGAACGCTTTGATGCCGTCGATAATCGTATCTATGTTAAGTTTCGGATTTGGGTTGTCCACTTTTTCAAATACATCTGCCGAAACTGCATCCAGCGATGGCGAGACAATGTCAGCATCCATCAAATCGTGCCTCACTTCGGGCAGGTTCAACAATGTTCCGTTTGTCAGCACCGCAACCGGGACTTTCGTCATGTGCTTAATGCCGCGAATGATGTCTCCGATTTTTGAGTTCAATGTCGGTTCGCCGGACCCTGAAATTGTTATATGGTCGAGATCGGGATATTCTGCAATCACTTCTTTCACTTCGGCAAGGATTTCATTCGCCGGCAAATATTCTTTCCTTGCAAGACCGCGTTTGTCGGTCACGCCGACTTCGCAGTACACACAATCAAGCGAGCATAGTTTATTTGGGATAACGTCCACACCAAGCGACAATCCTAATCGCCGTGATGGAACAGGGCCAAATGTATATTTTCGTTGCACAGACATTACAGTATTCAAAACACAAACCTCCGGTTCATCGTTCCAATAATCTTATAATACGGAATAATTGCGACTGAGGTAATCAGAAAAACAATGATTTAAAAGTTGAGATAACTTCTCATTTTTTCCTTTTTCCTTTTCACTTTATATCTTATACTTGAATTATTATGGGACCAATAAAGACGGATGTGATTGTTATCGGCGAAGGCATAACCGGACTTGGTATTGCCTACTGGCTGAAGAAACGCGGCATCAATGTTACGGTGCTCGCAAAAGATAGTGAAGTGGGCGGAACAATGAAGTCGGTGTTCGAGCAAGGTTTTCTGTATGAGACCGGTGCAAACACCGCACTCGAAACAACGCCTCTCTTTAAAGAACTTATCTCTGACTTGAAGTTGGAATCGGAATTTATTTATGCTAACCCGGAAGGCAAAAATCGTTACATCCTCCGCGATGGTGTTTTACGTTCGATGCCGTTAGGACCGGGTTCTTTTTTCTTTACAAAACTTTTTTCCACAACAGCAAAATTTCGTGTGATGAAAGAACCGTTCATTGGACGCGCGGAGAAGGAAGAAAGCATTGCCGAGTTTGTTGAACGAAGATTAGGACGCGAGTTTCTCGACTACGCCATCGATCCGTTTGTGGCTGGTGTTTTTGCCGGAAAGACAGAACAGTTAAGCGTGCGTTCTGCATTTCCTAAACTATATGCACTGGAAGAAAAGTACGGTGGATTGGTAAAAGGCATGATCAAAGGGGTGCAAGAAAGAAAGCAGCGGGCAGAGAAAGCGAAAGACCGCGCTGAAACGTTTTCATTCGTCAGCGGAATGCAAATATTACCGCGAGCTATAGGCAATTCACTTGATAAAGCAGTTCTTCTTAATGCAAAAGTTACCGGTATCCGTAACCTAACTACTGCACGCGACGAACCATCTGATGAACGAGATGCGCGACGCTACCTTGTTGAGTACCTTCGCAACGGCAAAGAAGAAGAAATAGAAGCCGATGTCGTTATATTTGCTATTCCTGCATTCGACGCTGCACCCATTATCAAATTATTGTCGGTGAAAACAGCGCATGTCCTGTCGTCCATTTATTACTCTCCAGTTATATCTGTTTTCCTGGGTGTGAGGCGAGAAGACGTTGGTTGCACGCTGGATGGTTTTGGATTCCTTATTCCATCAAAGGAAAAGCGGAAAATTCTAGGCTGCTTATGGAACTCGTGTTTGTTCCGAAACCGCGCACCTGCGGGCATGGTTGCACTCAATGCTTTCATTGGCGGCGCACGCCAGCCAGAATTGACAGGTTTGAATGATGCACAAATTATTCAGATAACGCTTGATGAAATCAAATCTATTATGCAATTTTCAGGAAAACCTGTATATTTGAATATAACACGCTGGCAAAAATCTATTCCGCAATATGAAATAGGTTACCAGCAAAAGATGGATATGCTCGCTCGGTTCGAAGAAACCAACCAGGGCATTTTGCTGGCTGGAAACTATCGCGGCGGCATTTCGGTTGGCGATTGCGTGAAAAATGCGTATGAGATTGCAGCGGACGTTTCTTCGCAGATACTCTCAACACGTTAGGTTTTGTTTGATGTTCTCCTCGAAAGGATTAAATATGAAAAAGAATATCGCGCTTTTCATTTCATTGTGCAGCTTTATTACGACTGCTACGCTGTTGGCGCAAGTGCAGCAAGCGGTTTATCAGGATGAAGATACGTCACCTGAATCATTCACTATCCTGCTAAAAGATGAGTGGGCTTACTTGCGTGACGCCGTTGCCCAACTAAAGAATGAAACAGAACAAAAAGGCGAGTTTGAAACAACACCTGAATTTCAAGCACGTGCGGCGCGTTCTCATGATTCCCTTCAAAGTAAATTAATCATTCGCCTCAAAGATACAAAGTTAGATCGCAGAGTTTTTGGCTTGTGGTTCAAAGCGACTCTTGTATCATACGACGCTGACGCGGAAATATATTCTGTGAAATGTACAACGATCATCGAAGCGCCTTACAGCATTCCAAACGTGGATTGTCTTGTTCCATCTAATCCTTATATTGACTTAGTGGATAGTATTCGAGGTGGTTATCGGACATCGAGTATATTTATGAAATTAAATCCGGATTTTAAATGGAAAGTCGGAAGAAACGAAGCGCAAGCAGCAAAGGGAAATGAATCCAATGTGTCTTTCAAAGTTCATTTTGTTTTGAACCTGACGCAGGAAGGATCTGCCATTCATGGACAATTGAAAATAATTCCAAAAGATATTGCGCTGATAAATCGAAGCAATAATTATGTGTATTGGAAAGAAGAAATAAGGTAAAAGCGAAGAGAATAATTGAGTATAACTAAGCGGGCGGCATCAAGCCGCCCGTTGTGCTTCAAAAAGACAATTTGCAAAATTCACAAATCAAATTGTAAGATTTTTTAAATATTGCTCTGCTTCGATCTCCGCAACATAGCTATTGTCAAACCGCAAATAATCATCACAGAAGCAATCCATACGAAGTTTATAAACGGCTTCACACTAATTTCAGCAATAAGAGTCTCAGGTTTCTGTGTTCCCGCATGTGTCATCCCTTCGACGCCGACAACATTAATCTGCACTTGTGATTTCTTTGTACCGGATCCTACATTCATTGCTACGAGCTGGAAGCCGAGATGTCCATTCTTAAGATATGCTGTCTTCATCTCAGGATTTCCATGCAAATCATATGTTGTTGTCGGTACTATTTCTTGAACATCCTTATCGGTTTTGATTTGAAGCACGGCGCCAATGGTGACGGAGTTACCTCCGCCCATCATGCCGCTCTTCCCATGCGCCCCCATATCAAATCTTTGGAAAGTGATAGTAATAGGACCGTACATCTGCGGCTCATCTTTAACCAGAACAATCATGTTTTGTTGATCTGTTTCTCCTTGCTCGATGGAAACCGGCTCAAGATAAAAATCACCAAACCACGAACTTAAATAATCTGGATTCCGCATGAGGCTATTGTTATATTGGCTCTCGAACATCACCGGTTCAAGAAGATCACGTTTGCCATTATGTTCACGGCTAACGATAAACTTTGTCTTTCCATCTTGTGTGGGCGACATTCCGGTGTATGTCAGCTCGTACCCGAACATCGACTTCGGCTGATTCAACGGAAGCGAGATCGACTGCTTCTGTCCGTATCTGCCGGACGCGATGATGCCAAGAAAGAGAATTGCCAATCCTGCATGCGAAAGCGTTCCGCCGATAAAACGCGGTTGTTCCTTTGCAATCCTATATCCTTGATAGATACTAACGAAAAATGCGAAGAGCGATGTGAGCACAAGTAGTCCAGCAAAAAAATCATGCAAACCCATTATTATGAAAATACTTAGAACAACAACAGATATAATGCCGGGGACAACAAGCCTCCTTAAGAATAACGCATGTTCTTCTTTATTCCATTTCGAGCTCAGACTAAGTCCTAACAACAAAGTCATCAATATCGCAAGCGGAAGATTGGTGCTGTTGTAATACGATGGCTCAACCGTGGAAGAAGAAAACAGCGGCTTGCTCGTTCCAAATAGAATAACAGCTGCGCACACTCCCATGACAATTGTTGCGATCGATAGTAATGATTCGCGCGTCAGCCATGCGCTCGGCGGTGCTTGAATCGTCAATTCCTTCCGTCGCAGAATAATCATTCCAAATCCGCTAAGAGCAGTGGCTGCCAGCCAAATTACAAGCAATGTGTATGCAAGCGTGCCTGAATCGACAAATGAATGCACTGAAGCATTCGCAAGAATGCCGCTGCGTGTCAGAAACGTGCTGTAGATAACGAGCAAATATGCCAGCACAGCAAGAACGAAATTTGTCCGTGCAAGCTTGCCGGTTAACATTTGAATAAGCATAGTATGAACAAGAATAATCGCGACCATCCACGGAATGAGAGAGGAATTTTCCACTGGATCCCATCCCCACCATCCACCCCAGCCGAGGACACCGTATGCCCAATAACCGCCGAGCATAAGGCCGGCGCCGAGTGAAAGTGCACTAAAGAGTACCCACGGAAGCGCTGCCTGTATCCACCTGCCATATTGTTTATGCCAGAGCGCTGCCACAACAAAAACAAATGGTACCGCTAATGAAGCAAACCCGGTGAAGAGCACCGGCGGATGAATAATCATCCAGAAATTTTGAAGCAGAGGATTAAGCCCTTTACCATCCTGCGGAATAAAACCTTTCGGGACATTGTTTGCCGCCACTTCCCAGACATATTGAAACGGCGATTTGATGGCAATGAGGAATAGTAAAAATGCAAGCACAAAAGAGTACACTGCCATTACTTCACTTTCCATTCCTTTGTGACGTGTGTAGCGCTGCAGGACGAAACCGATGATAGCGGTAAAGAGAGCCCAGAGTAAAAAACTTCCTTCCTGGCCAGCCCAGAATGTTGTTATTAATAGCGCCGTCGGTAAATCGCGGGAACTATAGCTTGCAATGTAGTTGTACTCAAACCTGTGTTGAAGAATATAAAACAGTAACAATGCGGAAACCGTGACAATACCGAGAACAGTGATGTAAAAACTATTGCGTGCCATCAATAGAATATTTTGTTTTTTTACAGATATGAAGTACAAGCATATCGATATAAGCGCTGCAGCAAAGGAAATCCAAATAATAAAAGAGCCGATCATATTTCTCCTTGAACCAAGATGGTTGTCAATTAAAAGGACGGCTTATGCCGTCCGATTCGTTCCTTTTCAGATGAACAAAAACACAGAAGTCAATATTTGCCTCTTAACTATTCAACACTTTCTTTAACCGCTAAAAGCCTTATTCGGTTCCATTATAATAGCTCAATTTACCATTGATATAATGCGCGCTTTATCTATAATGTGCTATTACCCGCCCTTAAAATTTTTAAAATGTTAAAAGTGATATTCAGCATCGTAAAAGCTATATTTTCCATTAATGTGGTGTAATTTATCTTTAATGATCCATGTTGTGCCATCATATGTCGCAATGGGACCAAAACCACTTGTTGAATGGCAATTGTCACAATAGTTTAATGCTAATGGAAAATTTTTCGGAGAAGTTGGATGACTACCACTTGGTAATGGATTCCCTGTTACCGGATTACCATGACAGCTACCGCATTTCTTTTGCGATCCGTCTACTACATTCCATACCGGCGCATTAGTGAGGTTCCCGTTTTTAAAATAGCCGTGACAGTAAGTATTGTTACATTTACCACTTGTTGGATCATACGAAGGATTAGGAGCTACTGCGCCGCCGTTGGTTTTTAAAGAAGCCAACAGTCCGTTAAATACGACCTCAGCAGGTGAAGTATTTAAATGTCCTGATGTAGAAACTGTAGCCGGTACAACGTGACATTCTGCACAATTTACTTTATTACCGGACACCATTAACACACTTGCAAGATGCTGTTGATGCGCACCAACGCCGCGTATCGATGTGGAAGTTTCATTCGAAAGAGATTTCGGCGGCGCCCATGATGCTGTGTCGTTTGCTGCTGCAAGAAAATTACCATGACAGGTGTTGCACGCTTCCGGTGATTTCAGATTACCGTTTCCATCGATGTGGCAACCGGAACGTTCGCAGGTAACATTCACGACGCTTCCGCCGGTATAATTTGATCCGTGACAATCTTGACAATCTCCAAGTGGATAACCCACTGCACGAAGCAATGCCGGGTGTCCGTTGGCATTTGCATATCCTGTCGGATGTGGATATTGAGAATGGCACTTAAAGCAAGATACTTCGCTTGTTCCACCTGTAAACGTTGTGGAGTGGCATTTGGTACAATCGTCAATATCCCAACCAATCGCCTTAAGATATTTGCCATGAAAATCATCGCTGGTCGGAATATCCCAACCAGTATCATGAATTTTCGTTTCAGAACTCTCTTCCGTAGGTAAATCTTTTTTCAGATCAGAGCATGAGATAAAAATCATGCTAAATGAAATGATCGTCAATAATGGAATGTAATTTTGCGTTTTCATATTTATTCCGTTTCACTATCGATTTTGATGGCAATAGCCGCAGAACTTTAGTCCTCTAACACCACCCGGACGTGCATTAGAATCGGTATGACACATATAACATGTCGCACCGGGGTCGTCATGCCAACTTCCATGATTACCCGACATAAATCCGGGGTCATGAGTTCTTGGATCGTTACCCTTGATACCGTCGGGATCGTTATGACACGTGATACATACCGGATCGGTGCCTTCCGAACCATGACAAGCTGCACACGACTCGATGTCTCTTCTTGCCAAACGAGCATGTTCACCGCCGCCGCTTCCAACTGCATGCGGTGCGATTGGTAAAAATCCTGCCTGCGAATGAGAGGCTGGTTTAAATGCCTCCTGCGTGATATTTCCTCCTGCTGCGTGACACGTCGAACAAAACTTCTCTTCGCTATGGCATGTCTGACACTCCGATGCTTTTCCCTTAGCAACGATACCATGTGTGAATCGGAAGTTTAGATCGTGCACCTTTGTCAAACGCATTCCTTGTCCTCGATCGATTGCGGTGAGACGCGGTGACCGTTGTGATACAAGATCGCGCCCCGGTACATCTACTTTCACCAATTCCGATCCGTTGTGGCAATCGATGCACGTTTCTTGCGAATGACAGACGCCGCACCTGGCATCACCAAGTCGCGCAAATCGTTTATGTTCATGAACAAAATCTGTACGATTGTGTTCTGCAGGGCGCAACGACGCAAAATTAGTATGACACTTCTCACATGCGCCTGTTGCTTTTGTATCGTTATGGCAAGTGTTGCACGTCGCCATTGCAGGCACAAGCTCTCCGGTTGCGGCACTCGCTTTGTCGAGTACGGTATGACAGGTTTCGCATGTCACTTTTTGATCTTCCACATGCTGTTGATGGGAGAACATCAGCTCGCGTGCGGGGTTTGGGGTCGCCGTATATATTGTGGAATCAGCAGACAAATGGCAATAAGTGCAATTGCTTTTCAACGGCTCTTCATGGCAACTCTTGCAAACTTCCATCTTCGCAAGAAGATTATCGGATGCTTTCGTGCTCTTTGCTGCATCGCCATGGCAATCTGTACATGCAATGCCGGCTTCGCCAACGTGGAATTGATGCGAAAATTTCACACGCTTTAGTTGTTTGTCGTTGCCTGTTCGTTCGCGTGATATCAGCGCAACGGTGAAAGCAAGAAGCAATGTCAGCACCACACTGACGAGAAGAAATCCATGCTTCATAATGATTGATATGTTTGTTCGGTTTGTTTGCATGGTAATCTCAGAAAATATTCAAATGGTCGCTAAAATAGTAACTGCCTCGTAAAAAGAGACGCACATCGTTGTTATAAATTTTATTTTGAATCCACTGTACCTGTGCATCTAACGAAAGTGCTGGAATTGGCCGATACACCGCTCCGATAGCACCGCTCAAAGCATCCGTCGTAGGCGTATTACTTTCTAATTTGTAATGCGCATACCCAACCATAATGGTTGGTGTCAGCGTATTATCGAATAATGGATAACCTGCATTTACAGAGAGCGCTGCTAATTCTCCGCCATAACCGGTGTTCCAGCTAAAACTTGCCGAGGCGTACTTCATACTGCCGCCGAGTGTAATACGGTTGGAATTATCATCACCGTATGAAACGGAACCGAACTTCCCAAATACTTGCCAATCTTTACAGATTGCATATTCGGCGCCGAGTTCATATTCGCTGATTGTGCTGTAAGCGAATACCCAGAATATAGAATTATAGGAGAGGCGCGGTTCGCGGTGGATATATTCACCTGTCAATGAAAACGGTTCCATCACTTTCACGCGCGTGAAGAGTTGAACGCGCGAAAAATTTTCTTGATTTAAATCGAAATCGCTCCGAGCATATGCAGAGATTATATTGTAGTCAATACTGAGATCGCCACTCATGTATTGTTCTGCTGTTGCGCTTGGGGAAATCTCAGTGGTAATGGGATTGAAAAGAGAGTCTTTTCTGATTGCCCAATACGTTTCGGGCTTAATATTTTTCTGCATGTAGCTCAACGATACACGAGCAAAGTCCATCGGCACACCAATGATCTGTGCACCGAACATAGTGTTATCTTTCTGATCACTAATCATTTCAAACTTTTGTCCGGGAGACGGCAGTGCGCCATAATAGCCAAGCACTCTCAATCTTGAATCTAGCAATCGGACGGAAGCAACACCGCCATCAATTGTGCCGTTGCCGACGCCTGCAAAGATCGCTTGACGACCAAGACTTAAATCGAGCATTTCAAATAAATTCGTATATTTCAAATAAAAATTATAGAATCGAATAGTGCCCTCGTTTTTAAGCGGCCCGGCAAAATCGTTGAATCCCTGTAGATATGTATGAAACGAGAGATTCTCACCTGCCAGCGAGAGTTGTACGGTCTGGTATCCAAACATGTGGTTGGATGATTGTCCCACTGTATCTTGTTGCTGCCACGCATTGGCGGAAGAAACAAGTCGCAACTGAAGAAATTGTGCCGATGTTTCGGAGAAAAGGAAAATGAACACCGCAAAAACTATCAGAATGCTGCGCTGTATTGAACGTTTCATAGGCTGTCTGTGATATATGTGGCCGCGTTTGTGCTAAACGCTAATGGTCGAGCGCCTCATTTTTTTCGAGGCGCTCAACGGATCAATTAGAAAATATATTACAGTTATTATCCTTTTGGAATTGGATGCTTAATCTTTGCCCACATTTCATCAAACTTGAAGGGCTTATAAGACGGGCTTTTTTCGTTGTGACATGTTTTGCACTTTTTTTCAATTGCACCCTTGGCTGAGAAGTCCATTAATCCCGCAGCAATTGCTTTTGCTTTATCTTTCATAATTGGGAAAGTCTTGTACGCTGAACCGGCACCATGGCACATTTCGCATTGCACGCCATCAGCAGTGAGCTTCGCATCAACCGTAATGGCATGACACTCGAGGCATTCGGGCGATTCATTTGCCGCTTTTTTCAATCCCTTTGCCTTGGCAATTTCAGCTGCCTTAGCCCCAATCAGAGTTTTATACGCTTCGGCGTGTTTGCTCTTCTGCCAAGTTTCAAATTGTGCGCCTTTCTTTTCGCCTTTGTGGCACATACCGCACATTTTCGCTCCAACATACTTGTTCTCAGCAAGCGTGGAAAGTGAAAGCAAGAATAAAGATGTGAGAAGGAATGTGATTATTTTCTTCATATGGAACTCTCCTTTTATTTAGTTTGTAATTATTAGTTTCCTATGACGAGTGTCGTTTTTGTCTACGCTCAAGACGTCGTACATACAAGTATAATGAGATTGCCAGAAGAGTGATGATTAATGTTGAAATCACTAATCCAAATCTCCGGAAATAATATTCATGAATTGCTGATTGAGATTCTTCTCCAATCATTGAAGATATTCTTATTCCATTCTCTACAATTTCCCTGAATTTCCCTTCACTAAAAGCATGTACCATTGTCCGTGACTGCAGCCGTGCTTGCCGCACATCCCGGAGTTTGAATTTTGCTTCACTGATCTCCATTCCTTTTTGCTCCGCTTCGTCCACCAGCTTCTGAGCACTCTGTTCTTCCGATTCCAAACTGTCTATCAATCCACGCATAGTCTTTGCAACCTGATACCCCTTGACGTTTTGACGATCACTGTGGCATCGGCTGCATACTGCCTCGGGCGTTATTCCTAATAATTTATCAGTTGCGGCGATAATTTCATGATTACCGTGGCACGTTTCGCATTCAGGAAACTTGCGTTCGTCGAACGCCTTTTTGTGCGGGCTTGATGAAAAAAGATCAGCGTTCAACGCATGGCAAGTTCCACAGACTTTTGAAATTGACTCCACTCCCGGCGGCATAGCGCCGTGATTTCCGTGGCAACTATTGCAGGCAGGGGCACCTTGATCATGTTTTTGGAGTAAAGCAATACCGTGAACACTTTTTGTATACTTCTCATATTGATCTGTCGGAATTTTGTATTGCTTCATATAGTCGACATTGCTATGGCAGGTTGCACATGTTCCGGGCAGATTTGAAGAGTACACTTTTGATTTCACATCCTTAGCAGATCGGATATCATGAGTTCCGTGACAGTTTGCACACTCGGCTGTCCTTGCGTCTCCATTCGCATTGAGCCTTCCGTGAACGCTAGTACGATATTTTTCCAATTGATCTACCGGAAGCGATGGATTGTAGGATCGCATCAACGCAACGTCGGCGTGGCACCGAGTGCAAGTCTTTACCACATTCAATGGATACACAGGCGAAGATGGGTTCTTCACTGGCACAATTCCGTGCGCATTATGACAAGTGATGCATTGTACAATATGTTCTTTTCCTTTTAATGAAAGTTTAGCATGTACACTTGTTTGCAGAAACTCCCATTGATTTATTGGCAAGAATGAATCAAAAGATTTCATTTTCTCTTGAGAAGAATGACAAGCTGCACACACTTTGGAAATATCATCACCTTTCGGCACTCCAATAAAACCTGTTTTTTTATCCATTGCCTGTTCCATGTCTTCAGCATTGGAATTACCACCATGGCACCCTGCGCAGCTTACCCCTTTTTGATAATGAATATCGTGCTTAAACAATTCTGACGGTTTATCACCCGTCGTTTGATGACATTCAAAACATGTATCTTTGGCGAATGCAAATTCTTTGGGAACAAGTGCAACTATAATGGCGGCGGCAATAAAGAAAATATAATGTTTCATGCAAGCCACCCAATGATAGTGAAGAGAATAATATACATTACTGCAAATAATCCAAGATAATTTACAAAACGATTCTTCTCGCCCCGTGAACTCTTATGATCCCAAAAAGGTACGACTGTCCACAAGACACCCGCCATTCCAAACAACAGAATGCCTAAAACTTCACCATCTAAAAACCATAATCTACCTGGAATATATTTCAATGTCTGAAACATATAGAGGAAGTACCATTCCGGTTTTATTCCAGCTGGAGCAGGCGCAAATGGATCTGCTTTCTTTCCTAATTCCCATGGAAAGAATACTGCGAGAATTGCGAGAAGATTAAGCACAAGAAGCCACAGAGTCAGATCGCGCAAAATAAAATTGGGGAAGAACGGCATTGACTTACGCTCAGATTCTTCTTTGATATGCAGCGGTTCACTCATTCCCTGTCGTTGCACAAGAAGAAGATGAATACCCAGAAAAACCGTAAAGAGTCCAGGCAACACAGCCACATGGAAACCAAAGAATCGAGAAAGAGTTGCGCCGGTAACATCATCCCCGCTCCGAAGGAAGCTCAACAACGGTTTACCAATGACCGGCACGACACCGGCGATGTCGGTACCAACCTTTGTTGCAAAGAAGGCGAGTTCATTCCATGGTAAAAGATATCCGCTAAATCCGAATCCTAATAGGAGGAAAAACATCAGCATTCCGGTTACCCACGTGATCTCGCGTGGTTTTCGGTACGCTTTTTCGAAAAACACGCTGAACATATGTATCATCGCTGAAAGGATGAACAGATTTGCCGTCCAACTATGGACAGAGCGAATCAGCCAGCCGAATTGAACTTTCGACATAATAAAATTAATGCTCTCGAAAGCAAGTTCTTCTCCGCTCTTATAATAGAGAAGCAGAAGAATGCCGGTAACAACCTGGATGATAAAGAGAAAAAGTGAGACTCCTCCAAAGTAGTACCATACGGAGTGGCGATGCACAGGGACATATTTTTTCCCCATATAATTAACCAATCCCTCGAGCTCAACACGCTCGTCGATCCAGGTGTAGATTCGTTTCAGAAATGGTTTCATGCTTTTTTTGATATTAAAATATCATCGCCCTGGACCACAACTCGGAGTTCATCGAGTGGACGCGGTGGTGGACCAGAGATGTTTCTGCCATGTAAATCGTATTTACCATTGTGACAAGCGCACCAGATCGTGCCATAATCTTTCCGGTATTGTACTGTGCAATCGAGATGAGTACACGTTGCGGAGAAGGCACGCAAGTCGCCATCGTTGGTTCGTATCAAGATCACCGGCTTGGTGCCAAACTTAATAATTTTTCCGCTATCTTTTTCAATCTCGCTCAACTTTCCCGCTTTAACACTTGACACTTCAACTTCTGCCTGTTTTGGCGGGATAAGGTATTCAAGGATCGGATACATTACCGCACCAAGAAACGCAATCACTCCGCCGGAAAGAATAAGCTTGAGAAAATCTCTCTTAGTTTGTTGGTCCGGAATCTCAGGTTGTTGATTCATGCAAAAAGATCTCTCTATTGAGAATTATGACAATCACTGCAATTCATTTCTTTCCATGCATTTCCAATATCAATCGGATGTCGATATTCGACACCGCTCAACGACATACGCAATCCTTCCTTCTCAAATTGCTGGGCAAGGATTGTATGGCAAACATTGCAATCCCGTGATAGAACTTTTCCGTCGTCAGTAATATGTTTTCCATCATGACAGCGGAAACAACCAGGATAATACAGATGCCCTATATTATCGGGAAATCTTTTCCAACTTACATGCATTTCAGGAAAATAATTCCGTCTAAATATCTTCTGAACTTCTGAAAC
Source organism: Bacteroidota bacterium (assembly GCA_050015675.1). Taxonomy (GTDB): domain Bacteria; phylum Bacteroidota; class Ignavibacteria; order UBA10030; family UBA10030; genus Fen-1298. Next base: position 160,419 of record JBEKAY010000002.1, read on the forward strand.
AACTTTCGCGATGGTGTCTTGTTTCGTCCTGGTAAGTTCCGGATAATTCGTTTGATAATATTCTTCGATTGCCAGCTTAATGCTATCAAGTCCAAGCTGTTTTGTTGAATACGAGGTCTCAAGAGCTTTGATAGAAATACTCTTCACATTAGGAATGGTCGGATCGATCCAGCCCAATGACATAACATGATTGATTGACCTTGCCGGTGGATGATAAATATGCGTAGGACGGTTATGGCAATCAATGCAATCCATCCGACGAGTTTTCATGGTATGAATCTGTTCGTCTGTCAAAAAGTTTTCTGTACTTCGATATACGACGATTTTTCCTTCCGAATTTTTCGATCGTATCCAAGGAATGTTTTGGCGTTGCGAATCTGTTGCTATATAGGTCAATTCGTTTGCAATATTCATGTGCCAATGGATTCCAGATGTTGGGCCTGCCTCGATATTTCCACCGCCAATCTTGATGAGAAGATCTAGCATCCAACGAGTGTTTTTTTCATCAGAAAGGAAGTACGTATTCTTCAGCATTTTCTCACTGTAAAAGTGCTTAGGCCAATGACACTGTTCGCATGTTTCTTGAGCAGGACGTAGGTTCTCAATCGGCGTTGGTATTGGTTTGGGGAACTTATTGAACAGCGTTGCATACACTTGATACGCTCCCGAGAGCTTTGCCCGTACAAACCACCCGGCGCCTGGACCGATATGACACTTGACACATCCAACACGAGCGTGCGGTGAAAATTCGTACGCAGTGTATTCAGGGCTCATGACCGTATGACACATCGTACCGCAGAATTTATCTGAATCTGTATACTCATAAGCTTTGAAGCTGCCGAATGCTGAGAAGATCAAGAGCAGCAGCGCACCGAATGAAAACCAAAAGAATGCATTCCGCTGCTTGGGATCATTTAAATCAACATGTGGTAATTTAAGATCATGCGGCAGTCCTTGCTTCTCGCGTTTGTGCTCACGCCAGGTACCATAGAACACAAACACCAGCCCAAGGAGAATGAATATTGGCAGAATGATAAATGTGAGTATGCCTACATATGGTTTCTGTTCTCCTTCAAACAGATCAAGGACGGTCAAGAAGAGCACAAGTCCGAAACTCACCGATGCAATAGCAGCACCGATCAGTGTCCGCAAATTATAAAATGCCGGTGGAAAGATGCGCTTCATTCAGTTAGTCCTTTATTCGATGCATGGTGATGAGCCCGTTTTTTACTATTGCTTCTTGGTCCCATTTCCATTGGAATTCTCTTCAGAATCCACAATGATCATAGCGTCATCTTCTTCCGACTTTTTACGCTTCAATGCCTCCAACTCCAGCGGATGTTCGTCCGCCATTTCGGCTTCGGTGATCGTGCCTTTGAGCCAGGCAAGATTCATCGGATAAATGTTTGGATTGAAAATAACAAAATAAATGTGCCAAACCAAGATAGCCAGAAATGCCAACCAAGCTTCATAGAAATGAATAGTACGGGACACATCCCAGCCAAGTTTTGTCAACAACCCCATAAATGTGTTGTCAAACCAGAGGATCAACCCTGTCGTCACCATAACGACATTGCCCCATATGAGAGCCCAATATTCACTCTTCTCAATGTAACTAAACCTGCCGAATCTCGGTTTCGTTTTTGAGAACCCAAAATTATATTTTAGCACAGCAAGCGCGTCCTGCACATCATTCCAACGAGGCAAAAGATCTTTGATCATTTGCTTGCCTCGCTCTGTGAAGAATATATAATAGAGATGATACATACTGGCGATTATTAACACAACGGCAGCAACACGATGTAGCAACCCGCGGAGATCAAAGATGCCTGTATTCAAATTCCGTATCGACACAACCCAAAATGCATCTGGATATCGAAGCATAAACCCTGTAACAACCAATGTAAAAAAGCTGATTAAAAGCGAGACATGTTGAACCCGCTCAGAAAAAGTCATCCGCATATAGAGCGTATGCCCAAAATGTTCTTCGGTTTCCAATCCGCGCCGGATCATAAGCTTGCGTCTTGATTTCCGATAAAAGTCGAGAAGATTATGCAACACCATCCCACCAATAATAGTAGAAATAAGTAAAATGTAAATATAAGAAATCCAATAAAAGAGTGGATCTTCTTTTTTTTCTGTTGCCACATGGACCGATCCAATGGTAAAGCGATTGTTTGCACCAGGATGACATTTGCCGCATGTGACAGCCAGATTTGATTTTGAGATAGACGAAGTTGAATCTGAAGATGGTTTTATGTTGTGCACACCGTGACAACTTGCACAATTCGCTACTTGTATACTGCCGGAACGAATTGCAAGTCCATGATAACTCGCATCAAATGTTTGGAATCGGTTGCCGGCGATGCCATACTTATCGTTTAACGTGACAGAATTATGACACGGTGAGCATACTTGCTGAGAAACATTCCGCGGCGCCGTCGGTGAAGTCGGATCAGAAGGAGCAAGAATGTTATGTTCGCCATGACAGTTTGTACATACAGGAGCTTCTCTGTTTCCATTCAACGCAGACTTGCCATGGATACTCTCGGAGTATTCTTTTTCAATAGTACTATGACACTTCGCACATGTTGCCGGAATATTTGCACGATTCACTGTTGAAGTGGTCTCGCGTTCCCGTTGAATCGCATGACTTCCATGGCAATCCACACAATTAGCGGCTGCCCCATTCCCTTCCAACAATGCAAAACCATGAACGCTGTGTTCATATGCGGCAATAAATTTTGCCGAAGGTGCGACGCGTGCACGCACATCTGAATTGTCTAAATGACATGCAAGACACATCTTTTCCTGTGCAATCTTGATGCTGGAGGAATCTTTGCTACCTTTCAATTCTGTAATGCGGTTCAAGTGGCAAGATATACAATTCGGCACACTTGTAATGCCGCTCGCCGCCGCCTTACCGTGTGTGGAGGTAAGATAGTGTTCTTTCTCCTGTACATGACACTTGCCACAGGTTTCAGTCAAACCGGCGCCGTAAAATTTTGATCCCGCACTCTTTGTTGCAATAACGTCGTGTGTACCATGGCATTGTTTGCATGAAACGACAAGTTCAGAGGCGCTTGTTTTTGATTTCAATATTGGGCTGTGAATGAGATGTCTGGTGGCAGCGTCTTTGTGACAGTTTAAACAATTGACCGGAACAATTTTTTCTTTGTGCGGAACATTGCCGGCATCAAAACCACTGTGACAAGCAACGCACACAAGCTTAGCATGCGGTGATTTTTTCAATACTGCGTGATCAACAAACAGAGTAATTGTTTTTCCCTTCTTCTCCATTATCAGCGTATTTTCTGAATGACATGCAAGACAATCATCCACACTCTGTGCTGAAACGATCCATGGGATTAATATGGACACTATTATGATGATAAAGAAATAAATATTTAGAGAATGTTTAGGTTTCTGTATCGAATTTTTTTTCACCGGCAAGAACCTGAATTCTTTCTCTACAAACATGATTCTGGACAAAAGCACGGATAAGGTGACAAATCGTGCCTTGATTATCAAGTTTTCACAAACTCATTATTTAAGCACACTCATTGACTCTTTTTTGAAAACACAAAACATAGAATAATTGGCAATGATTGTACCAAAAAATCAAGAGAAGTGTTGGTTATTTAAGCGTATTATTGCCGTTTGTGCTGCAATATTCATCGTTTTTATCCTGAGAATTGGAATTATTTGCTAAAAACGAGAATAAAATGTGTAGAAAGATAAACGGAAAATCCCAACGTGAATAATTTGAAATGGCTTTTTTCCACTCACATAAAAGAAAGAAACTCAGATTCAAACACCTGTATTCAAATCGCTTTTTCTGATTGTCCGCAGGTACTCTTCAAGCTGTGAGCGAAATAAAGGATGCGTTATCGCAACGAGTGCTTCTGCGCGTTGGTGTAAATTTTTTCCATGAAGGAACGCTACGCCATATTCGGTCACGACATAATGAACATCCGCTCTAGAAGTTACTACTCCCGCTCCAGGTTTTAATTGGGGTACAATCCGGGAGACTGTATCATTCTTCGTTGTAGAAGGCAATGCAATGAATGCTTTGCCTCCTTTAGAAAACGAACAGCCGCGAACAAAATCTACTTGACCGCCAAATCCACTGTAGATTTTTGTCCCGATAGAATCAGAACAGATTTGTCCAGTAATATCAACTTCGATGCATGAGTTGATTCCTACCATCTTATCATTTTGTGCAATGATGTATGGATTATTTGTATAATCGCAAGGATGAAGCTCGAAGAGTGGATTGTTGTGGACATACTCATACAATTGCTGAGAACCTAATATGAATGTCGCGACAACTTTGCCGGGATGAAGTGTTTTCTTCTGATTGGTGATGATTCCTTTCTCAATAGCTTTCACCACGCCGTCGGAAACCATTTCTGTGTGAATTCCTAAATGTTGTTTCCCTTCTATGCGTGCCAGCACAGCATCCGGAATGCCGCCGATTCCTAATTGCAGAGTGGCGCCATCTTCTATCATCGGAGCAATGAAGTCGGCAATTTTTTCCTCGATCTCTGATGCAGCAATTTGTTTCCCTTCAATGATTGGTACGGAGCACTCTACTATTTTATGAACACGCGATACATGAATAAAAACATCGCCCAATGTGCGCGGCATTCGTTCATTGACTTGCGCTACGACGATCTTTGCATTCTCCGCAGCCCCTTTTGATGCGCCGCATTCAACTCCAAAGCTCATGAATCCGTGAGCATCCGGCGGTGAAAGATGAACCAGTGCAACATCAAGTGGAATGTGCCCATCCCGGAAGAGTGCAGGGATTTGAGAAAGATGGATCGGAACATAATCCGATATTCCTTCCGCGATGGATTGCCGGTCGCCAGGACCGACAAAGAGAGAATTGTGTCTGAAGTGTTGCGCCATGCCGGGTTTGGAGAGCGGATCATCACCGAGCAGCAAGACATGATTTGCCTCTACATTCATCAGTTCCGATGCGCGTTTTGCGAGTGCATTCGTGAGTAGGAGCGGAGTTGCTGAATTACCGCTGATAAAAATACGATCGTTAGATTTGACGACTTTAACCGCTTCTTCAATAGGAACAACTTTCGATTTATATTGATCGAGCCAGCTCATAATCAGTCCTATTAAATTGTGGCTGCAGAAGAATTCAGTAACTGTTGCACATCCGCGACCTTCAAATCAAACGCCTTAGATGCTGCACGATTAGTACACTGTCCTCTGAACGTGCAGACTCCTTTTGAGAGACCGATATCAGCTCGAAGAACCTGTTCCATCCCAAGTTCTGTGGCTTCCCGTAAGAATGGAAGGAGCACATTCGTCCATCCAACTGTTGCTGTGCGCGGCACAGACGCCGGTGTATTCGGAACACAATAATGTACTACACCATGCATAATATAGATCGGATCAAGCAATGTCGTGGGGTGGCTTGTTTCCACACAACCGCCTTGATCGATAGAGATATCAACAATGACAGAACCGGGTTTCATTTGTTTTACCATGTTCTCAGAAACCAAATGCGGTGTCCTTTCACCTTTCAGCAAAACTGCCCCGATGAGTACGTCGGCTTCACGCACGGCACACTCAATGTTGTATTGATCAGATACGGCAGTTGCGATTCTCCATCGAAACAAATCCTCCACATCGCGTAAGCGGCTTATATTCTTGTCTATGATCATCACTTTCGCGCCAAGTCCAAGTGCAACACGAGCCGCAGTGCGCCCAACGGTTCCAGCGCCAAGAATGAGCACATCAGCGGCAGGCACGCCGGGAATGCTTCCCAAGAGGACGCCGCGTCCGCCTTGACGGGCTTGGAGATAGTGTGCCGCTACTTGAATGGAAATCTGTCCGGCAATTTCTGCCATCGTTTGAACAATCGGCAGATCGCCGCGTTCATTTTCAATCAACTCATATCCGATGGCAGTTACATGCTTTTCAAGAAGAGTCTCTATTGTTTTTCGTTTGGAAATGGCAAGATGCAATGCCGAAAAAAGTGTTTGCCCCTCGTGGAGAATTTTGAGCTCTGAATCAGCGGGCGGTGCAATTTTTAAAACAATATCAGATCGATTAATAACTTCTTCCGGACTGTACACAATCACGGCGCCTGCAATGATGTACTCATTGTCCGTAAAGAAGCTCAGCGCTCCAGCATTTCGTTCTACATACACAACAGCGCCTAAGCTCACCAATGTTTGTACACCGCCCGGCGTCAGCGCTACCCGCCGTTCCGAAGGAGCTATTTCCTTGAGTATGCCAATGTTCATGCCATCAATCCTTCCTCTAATTTATTTCGTGCCGTACCTTAGAAAATGATTACGTGAAGTGCAAGATGCGTTATGAGTTTGTTCTATTGTAGTCCTGTGAATAGATGCAAAAGCTCTGAGCTATATACGTTGAATTTGTTGGTTATTCATCACAGAACCTCCATTCAAAATCCATAGAAAGCAATATTTCTGTGCGAAGATTTGTTCTCAGTATTGGCAGGTTTACAGGAATTCCGGATTACATTCAGAGATGACACCGTTGCTCACTTGACCACACGCGCGGATTTCATTCAGTTTCTGATTAATGTGCAAAACGATGGGACTCTTCTCCTCTAAAAGTTCGCGAACAAAAGAATTCACAGCCGGATAATCACATTCCGTCATAATTGCCTCGCAGAATTGAATCATCTCTGCTTCTTTACGCATTGCCTCAGTCAACATTTTGCATGTGATACGACAGTCATGGTTGCATTTTGGATAACCAGTTGCAGTAGTATGTTCACTCCAAGCTTGAATTGCAGATTGTGTTTTATCCGTTTGCATTATCGCGCCGCCATTTCAGTTGTTGCCTCTATCGCCAATTCCCTACCCCGCACTAACGCTTGTTCATTTATAGGAATTAGATGTTGTCTATGCGGAGGCAGAACATTATGAAGAGCACTTATTACATGCTCCAACTTTACAATAGGACGTAGTTGGAGGAAAGCGCCGAGCAGCACCATGTTTGCTACTTGTTTGCTTTTGAGATTTTGGGCTTCTTCTAATCCTGCAATAGCTAGAACCTTGATGTCTTTTCTTTTTGGCGGACGTATGATTGTGGATTTTTCATAAATTAAAATGCCGCCCGGCTTCACGGCGTTTTCAAATTTTTCGATCGACGGCTGATTCAATACAATGGCAGTATCAAATCTTGTGACAATAGGGGAACTGATACGTGAATCAGAAACAATCACTGTGCAATTTGCTGTGCCGCCGCGCATCTCGGGACCATAGGAGGGCATCCAACTTACTTCTTTGTTTCCTTCCGTTGCGGCGTACGCGATGATTTGCCCCATGGAAAGAACTCCCTGACCGCCAAAGCCAGCAATAATTATTTCTTGAGTCGTGTTCATATTCATAGCCGTGTTAATTTTAAAGAGGATGTTCCTTTACTATCATTCATTACACAGTTGAACAGAGTTCTCAATTAACTCTTCGGCACTTTAATATCGCCAAGAGGATAAAATGGAAACATATTTTTCTCCAACCACTCATTTGATTCTACTGGTGTCATTTTCCAACCCGACGGGCAATTAGAGATAACTTCGATAAAACAGGTTCCCCTTTTTTCTTTTTGATATTTGAATGATAGAGAAATTGCCTTCTTCAACTTACGTACGGCTGCTGTATTGTGTACCGAGTGTCGTGAAACATAGTACGCGCCGGGAAGCTGAGCAATTAATTCTGTAATCTTCAGCGGATTGCCCATAGTGAGTGCTTCGCGCCCAAATGGTGACGTTGTTGTTTTCATCCCCAATAATGATGTGGGAGCCATCTGACCACCTGTCATTCCGTATATACCGTTGTTGATAAAGAGCATCAGAATATTCTCACCGCGATTGACAGTATGAATTGTTTCACCAGTACCAATTGCTGCAAGATCGCCGTCGCCTTGATAAGAAAAAATATATTTATCGGGAAGAACACGCTTAATTCCTGTCGCTACTGCACTCGCGCGTCCGTGTGCAGCTTCTTGCATATCGATGTTCATATAGTCGTATGCAAATACAGCACATCCTACAGGCGCCACGCCGACGGTTTCTTCCTGAATATTCATTTCCTCAATAACTTCCATCAGGATTTTATGCACAACGCCGTGTCCGCATCCCGGGCAATAGTGTGTCGGCGTATCGGTAAGCGTTTTCGGTTTTGTATAAACAACTTCTAATCCGTCAATTTTCGTTGCTGTTTCCATTTCTTTTACCTCACACACGTGCCATTTGAAATTCTTTGGCAATTGCTTCTACTTGTGTCAGTACTTCTTCCGGCGATGGAATCATTCCGCCCATCCGTCCATAGAAATGCACATGACATTTGCCTTTAATTGCAAGCCGTACATCTTCTACCATTTGTCCTGCATTCATCTCAACTGTCAGAAATACTTTTACATGCTTCGTTAACTTTGCAAGCGCATCTGTCGGAAATGGGTAGAGCGTGATGGGACGAAGTAATCCAACTTTTAATCCTTGTTCACGTGCAAGGTTCATAGTCTTACCGCATATGCGTGATGATAATCCAAAGGCAACAAGAACTATTTCTGCATCTTCAGTCTGGAATTCTTCCCACCGGACTTCCTTTTGTAAATCACGGTATTTTTCTTGCAGGGCTAAATTTAATTTCTCCATTCGTTCCGGTTGAATGAAAAGAGAAGTAATAATATTCCTCTCTCGCGAATTCGGTTTGCCGATTGTTGCCCAAGGGGCATTCGTTTTTGGCAGGGATCCTACTGCGGGCAATGTAACTTTCTCCATCATCTGACCAAGTGCGCCGTCGGCAAGAATCATTGCCGGATTACGGTACTTCTCTGTTAAACGAAACGCATCGAACATAAAATCCACCATTTCCTGCACTGACGATGGCGCAAGGACAATGAGATGATAATCGCCATGACCGCCGCTTTTTACCGCTTGAAAATAATCTGCCTGTGATGGCTGAATAGTGCCAAGACCGGGCCCGCCTCGCTGAACATTGACAATCACTGCCGGCAGTTGCGCGGACGCCATATAAGAGAGACATTCTTGCATCAAGCTAATGCCGGGGCTGGATGATGAAATCATTACGCGAGCACCGGCGCCAGAGGCGCCGTGCACCATATTGATTGCCGCAAGTTCGCTTTCTGCTTGCAATATCACGACGCCTGGATAGTTTGGCTGCTGAACTGCAAGATACTCCATAATTTCTGTTTGCGGTGTAATGGGATACCCAAAGTAGGCTTGCATACCTGCACGCAACGCAGCCTCAGCAAGCGCTTCATTGCCTTTCATCAACCGAGTGTTAAATTTTTCGTTTCCGCCTGCCATGGTTTTCACATTTCTTGAATTAATGATTTATTTGAAACTGCTGATTGCGCTTTTATCTCTCGCTGTTGCTTAAGGAATTTTTTGACGTTGCTGATTTTATAGCTTTTGGTTGACGGTACACCGTTATAGCACTGTCAGGACACACGATGGCGCAATTGATACATCCGGTGCAAGAATCATTCTTCAATTGTACATATCGGTAACCCTTCAAATTCAAATTAGATGATAATTCCAGACAGTCCTGCGGACACGCTGCAATGCACAGCTCGCATGCTTTGCAAATTTCTGTTGCAACAATAATTGTTCCTCGAATCATTTATTGCTCCGGTGGAATTTTTTGTGTTAACCGATTAACTAAAGAAATAATTGCATATGAGTTTGCTGTTAATGCTCAAGTAGTGTGCCACATAGCACATTCTGTGTCAAAACGGCTTAAATACTGTATTTCAAATAAAAAGAAAGAGTGCTTGGCACTTTTAGGAAGATTACAGAATTGCTTTCCTGAAAGCGATAAGGGACAAAACAATCAGATGAAGTTCATCTTCCGCCATTGATGGTGAAGTAAAGACAAACTCCATCTTTTGATGTTTGTGATTCCCTGCTACCTGCACAGAACTTCATCAGGAGTTCCGGGCGGATGTTCTGCAATTCGCTGTGCTTCTGAGACAGCTACCGCCGTAATATTGACGATGTCGTTAACATCGCATCCAGGTACGAGTAAATACACCGGCTTGCGAATTCCCAGCAGCATTGGTCCAATTGCTGTCGCCCCGCCAAGTTTCGATAGAAGTTTGTACGCAATGTTCGCAGATGCTAAATCGGGACAGACCAACACATTTGCATCGCCTTTGATTTTGCTGAACGGGAAAAATTCCGATACAATATCCGGGCTAACTGCTGAGTCTGCCATGATTTCTCCATCGACAACAAGAGTAGGTGCTTTCTTTTTAATGATCTCCACTGCCTTCCGTACTTTTTCTGTCAGCGGGTGTTGTGTGCTTCCGAAATTACTGAATGACAACATTGCGACTCTTGGCGTAATATTCATATAGATTGCTTTCTCCGCCGTCAGAATTGCAATGTCGGCAAGATCTTCAGCACTCGGTTCAATATTCACCGTTGCGTCGGCGATGAAGATTGTCTGGTTTTTAAAAACCATCATATACGCACCGCAAATATTCTGCACGCCTTCCCGTTTACCTATTATTTGAAGTGCGGGACGGATTGTTTCAGGATAATGTTCAGTTAATCCGGAGACCAAGCCATCCGCATCTCCCATCTCTACCATCATCATACCGAATATGTTATAATTATTCTTCAGCATTTGACGCGCTGATGCAGATGTCATTCCCTTGCGTTTGCGAAGATCGTATAACGCCGATACATATTCCTCAAATCGTGGTGATTTTCTTGGGCGGATGATTTCAACGCCAGCAAGATCAAGGCCAAGATCTTTGATATGCTGGTTGATCGTATCAGGTGTGCCCAGCAGAATTGGTTTGGCGATTCCTTCATCCAGAAGCATTTGTGCGGCGCGGAGAATTTTATCTTCATCACCTTCAGGGAAAACGATACGTTTTGGTTCACTCTTTGCCTTGTTGACAAAAAACCGCATTACTTCACGGGATTTCCCCAAACGTGCTTCAAGCGAGTCACGGTACTGATCAAAATCTGTTATAGGATTTTTTGCAACGCCGCTAGCCATAGCAGCTTTCGCAACCGCGGCTGCTTCATAAAAGAGCACGCGCGGATCAAATGGTTTCGGAAGGATATAATCACGTCCAAACTCCAGCCGCTTCTTCCCGTACGCTTTCAAAACATTATCCGGTACATCTTCTTTCGCAAGCAGTGCCAAAGATCGCGAGGCGGCAAGCTTCATTTCGTCATTAATTGAGGAAGCGCGTACATCTAACGCTCCACGGAAGATGAACGGAAACCCAAGTACATTATTAACCTGATTCGGAAAATCTGAACGTCCTGTCGCCATAATAATATCGTCGCGAACGCTTGTTGCGTCTTCATACGTAATTTCTGGATCAGGATTCGCCATTGCAAATACGATCGGTTTGTCCGCCATCGACTTGACCATTTCCTTCGACATCACTCCTTTTCCCGAAACACCACAGAAGACATCTGCTCCTTTTATGGCATCGGCAAGCGATCGGGCATTTGTTTGAACGGCAAAATATTCTTTGTATTGATTCATGCCTTCCGTTCTGCCTTTGTACACAACGCCTTTTGTATCTACAAGAATTATGTTTTCCCGCTTCACACCTAACTTTTCATAGAGCTTTGCACAAGCGATGCCGGCGGCTCCAGCGCCGCTGAATACAACTTTTGCTTGATCTATCTTCTTCCCCTGAATTTCCAGAGCATTTACTAATGCCGCACCACTGATGATAGCCGTGCCATGTTGATCGTCGTGAAAGACCGGAATGTTCATCGTCTTCTTCAGCGCTTCTTCAATATAAAAACACTCTGGCGCTTTGATGTCTTCGAGATTGATGCCGCCGAAGGTCGGTTCCAGCAATTGCACGGCTTTAATAATCTCATCAGCGTTGTGTGTGTTCAACTCGATGTCGAACACATCAATATCCGCAAAGCGTTTGAATAACACACCCTTACCTTCCATTACCGGTTTACCGGCAAGCGCGCCGATATCGCCCAAGCCAAGAACTGCTGTTCCGTTTGAAACCACGCCGACAAGATTTCCCTTGGCTGTGTACTTATAGGCTTCTTCCGGATTCGTATGAATTTCAAGGCATGGCTCGGCAACTCCCGGCGTGTATGCAAGCGACAAATCGCGCTGCGTCTGACATGGCTTAGAAGAAACAACTTCTATTTTGCCTTTGCGGCCCATTGAATGGTAATCGAGTGCTTCTTGCTTACGAATCATAAAACCTCCATTCTAAGAATTATTTTGATTACTTGAAGTGATAATAAAGTATAATGAGTTTTAGTAATGAACGCAAACTTGTCTTCAAACTTGCCATCTCTTCTTGTTGTGCGTAGAAATTGAATGCACTCTATCTATCCAAAAACACAACCACCGCTTAACCGGCTTGGTTCAATGAACTACCTCACTCTGGAGATTGTTGATGTTCAAAAAACGAAATAGAATACCGACAGTCCGGAAAACACAAAGCCCAATTCCATAACCGCAGAATTGGGCTTTAACTCGTGAACTTAGTATTCGAACCCTTTTTACTTTCTTGTTTAATCTGATCCCAGCTAAAAGCACTCTCGGATGATTCCGACACAAAACGTTGGAATCATTTTGTCGTCATCACAAAAATACCGTTCCATTCAGGCGGCGGCGGAGTAATTTGATACAAGTTTGCACGCTCTGTATAAATCTGTGCAATATAACAGGTCTCGTCTAATGAATATGCCTGCTGCATATACGCAATCGCTTCTTCCCATTTCCTAAGGCGGTAGAATTTCAATCCTTCGTGATACATCTCCAGTGATTGTCGCTGGTTTTCGGTCATCTCCATACCGGGGGTACCTAACAATTCATATACTTTAACAGGTTCAGTTTTACCTTTCACCTGAATCAAATCAAGTTCCCGCACGATGACTTTGCTCTTCACATGCATATATGTAAAATCGCTGATCATAATATTTGATTTGTATTGTTTGTTAGCGCTTTCAATCCGCGAAGCAAGATTCACGCTATCGCCAATAACGGTGTAGTCAAACCTATCCTTGCCGCCCATATTACCGACAATCATAATGCCGGTGTTAATACCTATTCGTACGGAGAGCGGAGGTTTGCCTTCTTTTGTCCATTTTGGCCTGAGCACTTCTAAACGTTTCTGCATCTCCAACGCTGCAAGACACGTCCGGAGCGCATGATCTTTTTGCGGAAGCGGCGCGCCCCAGAATGCCATAATTGCATCGCCTTCGTATTTATCTAATGTTCCTTCGTACTTGAGCACAATATGCGTCATCTCATCTAAAAATTCATTGAGCAGCGCCACTAATCCCTCTGGTTTTGTGTGGTATTGTTCCGAGATACTTGTGAAGTTTGCTATATCGGAAAAGAACACCGTCAGTTCGCGGCGATCGCCACCGAGCCTTGCCTTCTCTGGGTTCGAAACCAATTCATTCACGACAGCTGGATTAATATAATGGCCGAACATATTTTTGATGACTGCTTTTTGCTGCCGTTCGGTTAAATATTGGTAGAATGCTGTACCGAAATATGCGAATACAATGGCGAGACTTGGATTAACTACATTCATCAATACATTACTATTACTAAACACGATTATGGAGACTTCGAACACTGCACCAACGAGAACGATGGTTAAGAGAAATGCGCCGATTTCCAACAGCCACATATGCCGTATACGAACCTGCTTTAATGCCAACAAACCATAGAAACTGATGAGCGAGAGAAGAATTATTACAATGATTTCGATCACTGGATCAGCCGTTGTGATGAAGTTTTTGTCGATAACATTCTGAATGGCTGTGGCATGGATTTCTACGCCATTCATCGCGTAATTCTTTTTTCCTCCTTCTTCTTTGTAAAGAGGCACATTGTGATAATCGCGTTCTTCTGCCATAACCGAACCAACGATGACGATTTTATTCTTAAAAAGATTCATCGTGGTCGTATCGAAGGCATTGATCTGTTCACCTAATTCCAATTCGTCTTTGGTTTGGAAAGTCGAATCATCAATGATTTGCGAGAATGGAACATAGCGGAATGTCCTGTCGGGGCCATAGTAGTTCAACATAAAAGTACTGCCGTTTCGTGGAATCTTTCGATCTTTGAGGATAAAGAATTTCTCATCTCTCCAGTCAACGGTGGTGCCTGGTTTGAGTCTGAAGTACTTGTTAAGGGCAGCAAATCCGAGTGTTGGCGTCTCCCATCCTTTAATATCCAATAGTGGAAAGTAAGAACGGCAGACATTATCTCGATCCTTAAGGATGTTGGTTACACCAATATTCTTATCGACGTCATAAAAAATATTATCGTATGTCGGTTCTGTTGCGCGTATCTCCACTTTTTCATTCAACAATCCCGTTCCTACGGTTGTCGCAAGCACAACATTGTCGTATTTCTTCAGCGTTGCGCGCAAGATACTGTCGCCTTGAACATCTTTGCCGGGTGATTGTAATGTTATATCAAACACAATGGCTTTTGCGCCAGCTTTATTTAAGTTCTCGATTACATGAGCATAATATGACCGAGGAAACGGAAATGGTTCGGGGAGCGCCTTGAGATCCTCCTCATCCGATATACTCACGATGACGACATCACCACTTTTTACGAGGTCGCGTGTTTGCTCGGTCCGTTCATATCTGCTTTGGTAACGCAAGTCAATCGTTAATAAATCAATATTCTTCAGAAAGTTTAATTCGAAGAGCCATCCTTGTCCGATGATAATGATGAAGACGCCTATGCCGATACCAATTGACAGCTTCACAAGTATCGGCAATATTTTTCTTTTGAATTCATAGGAAGTCATAATTCTGATTCCTTTTGAGGTGAACGGGAGGAATACTCCTGCTTCTCTTTTACAGCGAAGAAAAGCGGAAATGGATGCACTACATTTAATTCGTTAGAAAGTAAACCGATATAAAATACTTGCAATAACGTCGTTTCCTTTACCCGGATTTTGAATTACATCGAGCTGGCCAACAAGAAACTGATTCTCCATCACTTGAAAATCGATACCGGCTTGTATCAAGAACCGTTTGAAATCGCCAAATGAAGGCGCTAATGTCCCTAACAGATTGAGGCGGTCCTTCATCAACCGATAGCGCGCATTAAATGAAAAAGTCTGATAATTGAAGGTTTGTTTATTTGTTGTATTAAGATATTGCTTTGTTATTGAATCCTGGGTCGCAAAATATGTGGCATTATGGCTGACAATGATTGATATAGTTGTTTGTAATGGTATTCTATACGTCGTGGTAAGCGCGGCAGCAGCACTAACGTTATCCTGATTGCGCAGATTAAATGTATTGTCCACTTTGTTTGCTATGCTGACGGTTGCATTCAAGCTCTGGTGCGTAAGAAAGTTAAAGTCATAATTTGCCGCGAAGAAGAAACGATTAGTTTTTTCATTTGCATAGTTTAATGAATCTAATTTTGTTGATGGGAAGGCAGTATCTACTGTAGCTATTACAACAGTGTCCAGACGAAGTTCGATCGGATTCTTTCGTGTGTTGAAACCATAACCGACAGTCAATGTAGGCAAGTTCACACCCGGATAAGCTGTCACTGATCCGTTGAACGTATTGAAAGTGGTCACCGGTTTGCTATTATCATTTTGTAGATTGTTCCATTTTGTTTCGTACGAAAAACTCGTCATCATCCGGTTATCGAACAGACGAATCCTATCCGAGAGATTAATGCCGGCGATATCGGTCTGAACAAATTCATTTCCAAACGATGTGTAATTCTTACCACGACGAAACGCCAGAGCCCTGATGTAATTATTGAAATAGTTTAGTGTCAACTCGGATTCAAATGCTAACGATGGAAATCCACTCGTCGGGTCGATCGGCGACATATTAGGATTTACGATAATAAAGTTGCGGCCCAATTTTGCAATATCAATTAAATCCTGCGCATCTTTTAATGCTTTTGCCGAATCGGCGGCTGTCGATGTATTTGATAAACTCGCTAATTTGTATTGCTTAAAATCAGCATCCGAGTAATTACCGCCGGAAATATCGGTGTTATTAAGGCTGAATGCAACCTGCGTTGTCCACTTGACTCGTTGATTGTCGAAGGCAAGGAGCAGATCTGTTCCCGCAACAAAATTCTCAGCTGGATATTTTCCATAGGTGATAGAATTTGTATCGTCTTGCGCGTGAATATAACTAAATCCCAACTGAAAGTTTTCTCCGCTGCCAAAACTCGGGCGAATCGCAATTAAATTCCGTCCAAACGTACCTCTATCATACGGCCGATAAGTTGGACGACCACTGCTATCGGTGCTGATGTACTTTTTATCACGAGTATCTTGCGCTACTAAAGAAGAGTCAGCATAGGTTGTATCATGCATAACAGTTCCTTCGATCTTACGTTCGGTCTGGCCGTAAGAAACATCAAGATTGAAGAAGCCGAAGGTTAACGCACCTGTCACACCACGCACGCGCTTTCCACTAATGAACAATGATGGGGATGCCGGATACGCATCGCCAACCTGTACTTTCGCATAGTCTGCCGCCTGCAAGGTAGCCATGAAACGATTTTGTGGTTGACGATTGTCTGTGTTTTCGTTCGTCAAGTGCATATCGTATCCAAAAGCAAGAAATTTATATGTACCATTGAGACGAACATCTCCGCGTTGATAAGCAGTATTTGTCAGATCTACTTTTTCATTCCGTAACTCGACTTGAGCATTTCCCATATACTGCAACGAGCTCTTCTCTTCTTCAATAGCTGTGGCTGTAGATAAATTGAAGTCTGTTTGTTTTGTATAGTAGACTCGTCCCAAAGTGTCGATCAATTCAATCCTAATTGAATGTACTCCTAAGTTTAGCGGTTTATTAAAATTTTTCGGACTGTATAACACCACATCATCAGAAAGCAAAGCTTCTTTTGTTACATTGGCACCATCGAGGTAGACGCGCGTCCGCTGTTTATCAACCGCATCGGAAACGAACATCAATGATACAGCAACTGCTAAATCTTCCGCCGCTAATGTCTCTCCGGGTTCCGGGCTAAGAAAGCGAACTTCTACATCTTTCGGATCCACTCCTTTCACAGCAATCTTGATTGGATTGATTTCAGGATTTTCTGAAGGAAAGGTTGCTTGTGTATTATCTGCAAGCTGAAACTTGACATAGTATTCGATATAAGGCGGCAAGACAGCTTTACCGGGCAGCGTAGCAACTGCTGTGCGTCCGGAAAGCAGCATCTCGAGTTCTTTGTATTCCGTCTCGCCAAACTGACGATAGTTGAGCAACACCCGTTGAACTTGGAAGTTCTGCGCCATCTCAACGCTGATAGAGAGCGGCGTTTGTTCGGTAGCTGGAGGTACTCTCGCTTCAACAACATATTGACTTATTTGTCCAACGGTGATGGAACAAAGCAGAACTGTGAGAAGGAATGATATAAGAATAGCAGCTTGGTGGATGCGTTTCATATGAATCCCCTCATTATGAACGTGCAGCGATTATTGGCGGTGACTATAGGAAAATAAAAAACGACGGGTACATTCTCTGCGCCCGTCGTTTAAGATATTAAAAGCAACTATATGATGCAAGACCCGACATAGTTCGGATCAGCTTATTCGCTCCATTTCAGGACGAGAACTTTTTTCTGCAATGATCCCGTTTGGCCAGGGATACGAAGTTCGCGCTGGATCGGCTGTACCGTCGTTGCCTCCGGATTGGATGGACCATCTTGCGGTACTGTAATTGTCGATCCATCGTCAAATTGAAGTGATGTATAGTATTCCAATTGTGGGAACCGAACTTTATCCGCTGATAATTGACCTGAAGCCACTTGACCAGATGGTGTGAGTATCAATTCCGTGAATGTCGGCTCATTCTGCTTGCGATAGAAGAGACTGACGGCTGTGACGTTTGCTTGAAGCGAAGAGAAGTCAACACGGACTGATCCTATGTTCTTTGATTTCAACAGACCAAATTGTGGAACAATCCTGGTCAAAGGGGGAATAGTTATTTTCAAAGGATTTGAAACACCGTCACTTGGAAGTGTTAACACCGTGTTCAATGAATCTGCCAATTTCACTTCGAAATAATATTCAAGTTCTGGGGCGCGTAAATCGATGCCAGGGACGGTACCGTTTGCCACATTATTAGAAAGTGCAAGCGCTAACGATTTGAATGCCGCATCGCCACTGCGGCGGTACTTGAGAGTTACAGTATTCAATTTTGCGGTCACTGAAGAAAGATCAAGTGTCGATTGGATATTAGTAAATGATCGAACCGGCGATGGACTAAAGACCGGTGTTGCAGTAATGGTAACTGGTCCACCAGCGGCAGAAGAGACCGGCTTAGCAACTGCTACAGAACCTGGTGCGCCTGCACCGCCTGAAGGCAGAGTGAGCGTGTGGGTTCCTATGGTGATTGCAAAGTAATATTCCAATGCTGGACTTGCGACATTTGCAGCAGGAATTTCAACAGATGCAATTTTATTTTCCAACGCCATTACCGCTTGCGTAAACCCTGTAGTTCCTTTCGTACGGTAGAAGAAATTTACACTTGAAATAACGGTATCAGTCTGGCTTAAGTCCAGCTTGGCGGTTGTTGCATTGCCGACCGTTGGAGATGGATCAAATCCGATTGTTCCGGAGACTGTAACATTTTTAGCGGTTGTCGTTGTTTGGCCTTGCCCACCGCCTTCTACTGCTCCGGATGCAATATTATCGAGTTCCTTTTTATTTGCTTTGCGAAGATTGAGATTACCCGAACTATCGGCAGCGGCTGTTTGCCCTGTACCAACATGTGTTGAACGCCCGGATATAGAATTTGTGAACTCAGCCAATCCTAAAGAAATAGTAAAGAGATCCGTGTTACTGCCAGATATATATCCGCCCTCAGTCCCACGAATCGATGCAACTGAGATTGGCGAGGAAAACCTAAATTGTTCAGTCTCTGCCTTCTTCACATTAAAAATCATATTTCCACGATCCATGTGAACACTTCGGCTGAGAATTTCTTTTCCTTTCACTTCGCCCTTGATGGTCACAATGGATTTCTCACGGAGAATCAGTTTCGATTGATCCGCGAAAAGAATCATTGCTAAGGATCCTTTATCGGTTTGTACTTCATAGCCAGATTTTAATTTGCTTAATGGAACCGCTTTTTGCCATCCTGTTGCAGGCGATTTCATATTCACGTTCCGGATAACTTTCACAATGTAAGCTGAAATATCTTTTTTGTCCTGCTGTGTTTTTTGCCCCAGCGAAAGTACACCAAGGAGCACCACTGCACAGATGATGACGATCTTCTTACTCATGGCTCTCTCCTTTAGCGTTTATTGGTTTTCAACACTAAGCTGAATTTTCAAGTCGGAACGTCCTGCAAGATTATTAACAAGACTTTGTAAATCGGTTTCTGTTAATGTGCTGCCATCAAGTGTGATGTTCCCATACGGTGACCATGCGACCCAGTTGTTTGGATCTGCTCGAAGTGTCGAATACGTTGCAGAGGCGGAACCGCTGAACGCATTCAAGAAGTTATCCAGCATCTGTCCTACTCTATCATCAGTGATACGGAAGACTATAGGAAGACTGGGGCGCATCACATCTCCGCGATTTGTAGATACTATCGCCTGCACTTGAAGAACGTATGATTTGTTTTGCGCGAGCTGACGTTGAGCATCCGAAGGATAAGTGAGTGATGTTTGGCCTGTCACACTGCGCACCAAACACGGATTTCCACCGGTTAATGCATCCTGAGGAGATCGCTGAGTAGGTAACGCTTCATAAATAGAAACCGTTACATTTGATGCACCTGTTGTCCAACTGAATGTTGGAGCAAGATTGTTAGAGAAGCTTCCATTCTTCGGATCGTTAATCTCGACAAACACTTCATCTGTAGTCGAGAATTGTACTGTGACGGTATTAGTGGCCTGACCTAAAACTTGAATATTGGTCGGCACTCCTCTGTCACTCGGTTTAATAAACGGGTAAGAAAGTACTTTCATAATAACAGTGTACTTACCCGGCGGTGCTGTTGGATTCTTTGCTGCCATATCTTCTAACCGTTTGCGGAGTGATGCATTTTCCATGTAAGTACTCGCTCCGTCTCGGATATGAATAATACTACTGCCGCCTTGCGCAAAATTATTTGCAGCAAGCACTGAATTTTTAATCATATCAAAGTTATTCGTATACACATGCATCAGTTCTTGATCTGCCTCACCACGAAGTTGGATGTGTAATTCAACATAAACACATACCCATAATTCTTTTAGTGAAGTATCCACCGCGGTCATCGTAAGAGATATCCCTGAAATATTCGGGTTCAATTGTTGATTTTTAATATCAACAAAGTCAGTAAGATAGACGACATCGTACATCTGGAATTCCAGAGATGCTTTCACGGTATTGTTTTGAGCAAAGACAGTTGAACAACCCAGTACAACGGTCAGAAGAACGATACCAATTAGTGCAATTCTCATCATGGTCCATTTCATGGTGCGTAACTCCTTACGTAGTATTTTTTCTGCACTAATAATAGCCGACGGAACAATAAAATACATTGACAACTATCACACAGGAAGGGTTTAAAAGTTTATGACATCATTATAAAGAACGAACGCCATAAATACAAGCAGCAAGATAAATCCTGCCTGCTGAATAGCAATCTTTACTTTACTTGGTACTTCCCGCCTAAACACGGCTTCATATACCAGAAAAACAATATGCCCACCATCAAGCGCGGGGAAGGGAAGAATGTTCAGCAAAGCAAGACTGATACTTAATAAGCCGATGAATCCGAAGAATTCCAAAATGCCATTGTCGGCAGACCGTTTCGCCAACTGAGCTATTTTTATGGGTCCACCCATCGATTTGCTCAGTGAGGCTTTTCCCGATGCCAATTGATATAGATTGGAAAGAAAAAGAATGCTTGTCGTCTTCAATTCTCCAACACCAATCGGAAGAGCTTCTAATAAGGAATATTGCTCGTGAATTATCGGCCCCTGATACGCACCTTCTAAAGCAATTCCGATGCGTCCTTCGGCGGTTGGCGTTACACGAGCACTCATCTTTTGAACGCCATGTGCCCATGAAAGCAAAATTTCTTTTCCGGCGTTCGCGTGTATCACTTCCCGCAATGAACCATAGCTTACTGGTACTCCGTTAATAGCAAGAAGTGTATCTCCGGGTTGCAAACCAATTTGTTCGGCGGGTTTTCCGTGGTCTACGAGCGTAACAACTGACATAAGACCTGCTGGAAGAATGCCAAACCGTTCTTCTGTAAAATCCGGCAGTTCCGAACGACGGATCAAAATAGTATTGATTGCTCCGGAACGCTGAACCTCTAGAGTTAAATCATTTGTCACCGATTCAGTATAAAGCGTGCCTTCAATTTCATCCCACTGTTTCATAGGGTGATTATTAATGGAAACAATTTTATCGCCAATATGCAAACCGGATTTTGCAGCAGGACTATTTGATGTTATATAACCGATTTCTGTGATCGGTCGAATCGTCCTGCCTTGATGAAAAATTATTCCCCAAAAAATAAAAATGGCGAGAAGAAGATTCATAATGACGCCGGCAGATATAACAATCATACGCTGCCATATAGGTTTGGCACGAAACTCCCACGGTTGCGGTTCGTGTTGCAGAAACTCGGTATCCATGCTCTCGTCGATCATCCCGGCAATCTTCACATAGCCGCCAATAGGAATCCACGAAATGCAATAATCTGTCTCACCGATTTTTTTCCCAAATGCACGCGGCGGGAAGCCTAAACTGAAAGTATCGACACGCATCTTAAAAAATTTAGCAGCAAGAAAGTGTCCCAGTTCATGCACTAAAACAAGAATACCAATCGTAATGATAAAATAGAATATCGTACTTACTATCGCCATAAGTTTAATTCACTCTTGTTCTATTATTGTTATTGTGTAGACTTTTAACACTGCAGGTTACAATAAAGTTCGGACATACTCCCGTGTATTATGATCACTTTGAAATGTGTGTTCAAGATCGGGCGAAACGTGGTTTGTTTGTTTGGCAAGCGCCTGTTCAATTAATTCTGGAATTCGGCAAAATTTAATTTTCTTTTCTAAAAAAGCCTGCACTGCCACTTCATTAGCGGCATTCATAATGGCGGGAGCGGTTCCGCCCAACGCCATTGCGTCGTATGCCAATTGCAGGCAGCGAAATTTATTGCGGTCAGGAGCAAAGAATGTCATTGATTGCAACTTTGGAAAATCTACGCGGCTGCCGCTCATAGGATGTCGTTCCGGATATGTCAATGCATATTGAATCGGAAGCTTCATGTCCGGTAAGCCGAGCTGCGCTTTTATAGAACCATCTACAAACTCTACCATCGAATGAATAATAGATTGCGGATGAATCACAACATCAATACGTTCTGTCGGTAAGCCAAATAGCCAGCGCGCTTCAATCACCTCCAACCCCTTGTTCATCAACGTGGCGGAGTCGATTGTTATCTTATTTCCCATTTTCCAATTAGGATGATTCAATGCTTGTTCAACCGTTATGGATGCGAATGCATCTCGAGGCGTATTGAGAAATGGTCCGCCGGATGCCGTCAGGATAATCCTTCTTGCGCTGTTCCGATCTTCGCCGATGAGGCATTGCAGAATAGCGCTATGCTCACTATCGATCGGAACTAAATGAACGCCGTATTCACTTACTAATGAAGTAACAAGTTCTCCGGCAACGACAAGTGTTTCTTTGTTCGCAAGTGCAATGTGTTTTTGATGTTTGATTGCCTCGATGGTCGGTTTCAATCCGGCAAACCCGACAATTGAATTGATAACGAGATCGACATCATCCCGGCGGACAACTTCCAGCAATCCTTCGCGGCCGGATAGCACTTCCACCAAATCGCCGACTATTGACTGCAATGCTGCAGCTTTACTTTCGTCTAACACGACAACACCGCGCGGGTGAAAATGCGTAATCTGGTTTTGCAGCAGCTCGATGTTGGTGTTGGTTGTAAGATAGGTAACACAGAATCTGTCTGCAAGATTGTGAATAACCGAAAGGCAGTTCCGGCCAATAGAGCCGGTCGAACCAAGGATAGCAATATGCTTCGGATTCTGACTCATGGTGTAATTTTAAGGTAATCAAATTCGCATGGCATGTCAAGGAATGCGATTTCTACAATCCATCATCGCAAATCGGAATTGCTTTTTGTATATTGAAAAAGAGCCAATTCAAAATCATTAAATGAAAAATGAAAAAATGATAAGAGTGTTTGTACACAGTGCGCTGTTGTTCATTTTAAATTTTGCATTTTGCACTTTTTCATTTGCACAAGACACCGATAAACTAGCGAAGCTTCGTCTCGCACAGGGATTTGAAGAAGCCGGCGAATGGGAACGCGCAGTAGCTCTTTATGAAGACCTCAACACATTAGAGCCGAATAATTTTTTATTCCTCGATGGACTCCAGCGTAGTTACACACAAATTAAAGAGTATGGCAAAGCCATCAATGTTGTTCGCCGATGGCTGATTGTCCAACCGGGAGATATGAACAAGGTGACAACGCTTGGCGGACTCTATTATGATTCTGGTAACGAGACGGCTGCCGACTCGGTATGGAAATCAGTCATTGCCATCGATTCGAACAATGCCCAACTGTATCGTGTTGTCGCCAACGAAATGCTGCAGCATCGCATGTACGATCAGTGTATCCGCACGTATCTTGATGGACGTTCGATGAGTAAGAGCGAGGCGATGTTTGCAGATGAATTAGGAAATCTTTACACGGCACTTCAGCAGTACACATCTGCATCAAAAGAATATCTGCGCTTGATCAAGACAACACCGGAGCAACTGCCTCTTGTTCAATCGCGTCTCAATGCATTTACTGCAAAACCGGAAGGCATCAGCGCCGCATCTGAGACGGTTAAGGATGAATTGAAAAACTTGCCAGACAATATCGCATTGCATCGATTGTATGCTTGGTTATTATCAGAGGAACGGCGCTACGATGCAGCGTTGGAGCAATATCGCATTATAGATCGTCTCTCTCACGCGGACGGGAATGAACTCTTCAACTTTGCCCAACGGCTTCATCAGGAACGTGCATATAAAACTGCGTCGGAAGCATTCAAAGAAATTATTGACGAACACAAAAGTTCTCTGCTTCTGCCATATGCGCGTTTCGGATATGCTCGAGCACTTGAAGAACTGGTTACTCTGTCAGATACAACGGCATCATTATCAGAACCACAACCGACATACAATAGCGCGATTCAATTGTACGAATCGATTGCCGCCGAACATGCGAATCCCGATCTCGCCGCTCAATCATTGTATCGCATTGGCGTTATAAAATTTGACAAACTCTTCGACCTCAATGGCGCTCTTGATGCATTCAACCGATTGAAAGATGTACAGTCAACATCAAATATTTCCAATGATGCTGTGTTAAAAACAGGTGATATACAAATTGCGCGAAACGATCTTGCCGGGGCACGAAAAGAATACGATCGATTTAGCAAGATTTCGCTAGTGGTATATCAAGATCAAGCGGCATTCAAATTAGCGGAACTGGATTACTTCGAAGCGAAGTTCGACTCAGCGCTATCAATTCTGAAGCGATTCAATACAAATCTCAATACGGACTTAGCGAACGACGCATTGCAGCTGCAGTACTTTATTCAGGAAAACAACTCTTCTGCTCCAGAAGCATTGACGGAATTTGCCAAAGCCGATTTGTCGATGCGCCAGCGTAAATACTCGGAATCACTTGTGCAGTTTCAAGATATTGTCGAACATTATTCAACAGCATTATTAGTGGATGACGCGATGATGAAGATTGGTGAACTGTATCTTTTATTGAAACGTCCGAATGAAGCAATGAGGGCATTCTCCTTTATTGCCGACTCGATTCAATTAAGCATTCTCAAAGACCGGGCACAGTTTAGAATCGCAGAAATTTGCCAGACGGTTTTGAATAACAAATCACAAGCAATTGACGCGTACGAAAAACTGCTATCACAATTTCCGAATTCTCTTTATGCGGAAGAATCCCGGAAGAGAATACGGTTGTTGAGGGGAGATAATCTGTAACATGGGAATTGTCAATCTGAGCCCGTCGAAGACTGAGCTTGCCTGCCTTGATGTTGTATTCAGGGGTTCAGCATCCATTTTGTAACCCACTCTGCTGTGCCGGAGTTGAACTCCGGCACAAGAGGAGACGTCAGATTTTATTATGGCTAATTTGCGATACATTTTTATGCGTGTTAGTTGCAGTTGCCCTATTTAATTAGAATAAGTTTTTTTGTTGATGTATTCAATCCTGCTTGTAGACGATAAAAATATACACCGCTTGCAAAACCGGATGCATTCCATTCTGTTGAATAAACACCTGCACTCATCTCTTTCAATATTAATTGTGTTACCTTCTCGCCTATAGTATTGTAAATAGCTAAAGATACATGTGCTTCATGAGGAATGGAGAATTTTATTGTCGTACTAGGATTAAATGGGTTCGGATAATTTGATGATAAGTAAAAAGATTTTATTAATACAGGATCAATATGAACCCCGGTAAGAAGAGGTGTATACCAAACAGTAGCGCTATCATTGATTGTGGTATTACGCGGACTTTTAGCTTCTAATTTCAACTTGTTACCTGCTAGGAATGTAACAGAACCAAGTTGAGTTGCATCAATATGAACATTATTTGACATACCAGTCGACCACTGAATCACGTTATCTCGGGCATCCGAGTCATTATCACCAATATTGATCGCCATACCGAATACTGAATTAACTTCCCTTGGAATCATAAAACGATTGTCTGTCGGTACATTGATGTAAGCGAACGGAATTCGGAATTCGAGCGCGTATCCATCGCTGGTCAACCTACGAGCATAGTCATTTGCCGTTACTACCCACGTGTTGCCTGCGGCATCCTTCAAATTACCAGAAACATTCAAGTCATCCACACCATTTGTATCTTCGGCATTATCTTTACCTTTGGCTGTTAGGCGGCTATTCGCTGTACCTGTACCCGTTCCATTATTCGGATCGGGGTCGAATTTTAATTCGAGACAATCATTCAGGTACCTGGTAGGATTGGTTGCCCTTACAATATCATCTTTAACTTCCGCATAACAGTAAATATAATTCGTATCGTACGAAAACCAAACCTTTGCAGAACAGTCTTTGTCATCAGTCGGACCGGTACCAAGATCTCGACAATAAGCCCGAGCAGGAATATAAACATAACCGTCGGCCGGTCCGGTCAATGTTTCATAAAAAGCATCCTTTTGCGCATCAATAGTGATGGAGAATACTTGAGCATTTGCAACGAATGAAAACATAATAATGATTACTACTGGAAACAAGAAATTTTTTTTCATAACCTTTCTCCTTTTATTGGTTAATAGAAACTACACAGCGTGATTTAGTATAAGAAAATAATTTCAAGAAATATAGAGTTCATTTGCATTGATACCCATACTTTCAAATGCACCGGCGTAAATTTTACCGTCATTAGAAGGAATAATGTGTTTCACAGACAGAGAGTCATAAAACCCAAAACGACCTCTACGCCATATTAACTCCTTTATGAATTAAAAGAGCTATTGCAACTAACTTCTATAACAACAGCCGGAGACTTATAAATATCACACACATTCGTCCGTGTCAACTTATAATGTTCAGCTTATTGCATTTTTGCTTCTTTTTTTCTCAAAGACGCATTCCTAACACCATATCACTCATTCCCTGAGCCAAACAATTCTTTCCCAAGTCCATACTTAACTGCTCTGAGGGATTTAGTTCTCGAAGAAAAAACAGCTCTAGAGTTGAACTCCATTGCAGCAATAAAAAAAAATACGTGTCGTTTGGCACAGCCAGTTTCTTATTTCATATATCTCCCCACTTATCCCAAGATGAAGACAATTTCACATCCCTCCTACTGACAAAGCCGAAAGAATTCCGTACTATTACAGCACATCAATCGAAGATACCACTGGCTTAAAAAAATACAACAATGCCTGGATTGAAATTCGCTCTTCTCATTCTCACTTTTCTTGTTTTCCAAAGTGCAAATGCGCAACCAAGCATCTCTCGTTCACAAATCGACAGCGTGACGATAGCCACCAATCCAAAACTTCAAGCAAGCGGACTCCATCGGTTTTTATTTGGCTCGCTTTGGCGCGATGTTTGGGCAACTCCGGTGAAAGCAAAAATTCTGAATTTGGATTCCTCTGCCGACAATCTCTTATTCGATACGATGCTCGTACGAACACACCAGGGGATCGTTACTCGCTCACTCCTTTTCAAAGACAAGAATGGAAACGCGTATACGTTCACGCCGATCAATCAGGATTCCGCTTCTTCGCTTCCCCCAGAGTTATCAGTTTTGCTGCCGCGAGATATCGTCGATGACCAAATAGGTACATTGAATCCGTTTGCCTCACTCGTCGTTGCTCCAATTCTACAAACAGCAGGTTTAGCTTTTCGGGAAGCACGGCTTATCTCTCTTCCAGACGATAATCGTATTCATGAGTGTCACCTGCAGGCCGAAGGAAGGCTTGGAATTCTTGAAGGGCCATGGCGCTTTCAATTCACAAACATCAAACCTCTTCAGAGCGACTTGTTTGAAACATCGTCGATGCTGAAGTTGCTAGAAAATAATCTTCATCACAGAGTTGATGAATTGCAATATCTAAAAGCTCGACTTATCGACATTCTCTTTGGTGATTGGGATCGTTCGGCGGATCAATGGCAATGGCTCAAAATACAAACACCAGCAAACATCATCTGGGAACCCGTGCCACTTATACATCGACAAGCATTTGTTCGGTTAAACGGTTTGCTTCCTGCTATCGCCGACCTCGCGCTTCCACAGTTAGAAAATTGCGGCGAGAGCATTTCCAGTGTCGAAAACACCACGCTGACAGGGCGTAATCTAGACCGCAGACTCTTAGTATCGTATCCGAAACAAACGTGGGACTCGCTGGCAAGCTGGATTCAGATTCAGATATCCGATTCCGTTATTATGCAGGCGATATCAAATTTACCTAACCCTATCTTAGAGAAGGAAGCAAAATCAATTCTACAGCTTCTTCAAGCGCGGCGTGCACAATTGCCGAAAGCAGCAAATGAATTCTACAAGTTGTCATCAGCTTATGTGGAAATTCGCGGCAGCAATAAAGCAGAGCGTGCAGAAATTCGCAGGATTGGAAGGCATATGGTTTCTGTTGCAATGTATGATTGTATCGATACATCACACACACCTATCTACCAACGATTGTTCCATGACGATTTCACAAAAGAGATACGTCTGCTGCTCCTTGATGGTGATGACATAGCGATTGTCGAAGGAGAAGAAAACAGTACTATTAAGATCATTGTCGATGGCGGTAAAGGGAAGAATGAACTTGTAGATAGTAGCAGAAGCAGAAGTATATTCTCTTCCTCGAATCTTTTTTCTTTTACCGGCACAGTTTTTTATGACAACAATTTGGCGTCCCGCATCAAAACAAGCAGCGACATTCAGGCGGTCCGCGATTGGGGCAGCGAGTGGTCGTTTAGTCCATGGTTGGATATTAATCCTGATGACGGACTGTTCATCGGTGGCGGACCTGTCTATATGCAGTATGGGTATCGTATGGAACCATACACTGAACAAATTGGTGTGCGTGCCGGACTTGCAACGAAAACCGGACGCTACCGGTTAGATGCAACTGGAGAATTCCGGGATTGGTTTCGCGGCATTAGTACATTTCTTCAATTCCATGCTTCACAGCTTGATCTATCAAACTTTTTCGGACTGGGCAATGAAACGACGTACAGCCCATCGCTCGATAAATCTGGATTTTATAAGGTTGATCAACGGCAGATTTTTTTTCGTACTACAATCGATCTCAAAATTTCTACCAATACATCTGCAGAAATTGGAAGCATCATCAAGCTTATCGATAACGACCCAAAACCGGGCACACTCCTCGATACATTACAACTTTCTTACTATAACAAAAGTCTGACATTTTTAAATCTTGCTGCCCGTATTCAGGCAGACAGCCGTGACGCAGAAAATTTGCCGACACGAGGATTATATTTGAACGCAGAGATTTCCTGTCTTCCAAAGATGTTTGATAACGCCAGCATATTCTACAAACTCCGGTGTGAAGCTCGATCCTACTTTACACCCGTTACCATTCAAACGATGACAATTGCTATAAGAGCAGTCGGAGAAAAAATATGGGGGAACCATCCATTCTTTGAATCGGCTTTTCTTGGCGGCAACGAATCGCTGCGCGGATTCGAACGTCAACGTTTTGCAGGCGATGCTTCGTTGTTGGGCGGCGTGGAGCTACGCGCACGCGTAACACAGATTCCATTTCTTGTTCCACTCTGGGTTGGAATTTCTGGATTTGCTGAAACAGGCCGTGTCTTCATTAATGGTGAACAATCTAACCGCTGGCACAACGCAATCGGCGGCGGTATGTGGTTCTCAATCATAAAACCGGAATATTTAGTCAGCTTTAGTCTTGCCAGTTCGAAGGATGAAGTTGCGTTTTATACAACACTGGGATTTATGTTTTGAAATTTGAGAACCCCTTAGTATTTCGCACTGAACATCAAAAATGATTATATTAACGATGTGATTACTTTGCACAAAATTAAAAAAATCTATGAAAAGGGAACACAAGAAATTCTTCGGATGCATCGTACCGGTGCAGGCGGCATTCGCGTCGCTCTTGCGTTGACGCATCAGCGCGACACTCTTCTGCAGATGATTTTTAAGCATCTCTTAAGCAACGCCAACCATTTAACAGTTGTTGCGCTGGGCGGGTACGGAAGAAAGGAACTATGTTTTTCTTCCGATACCGACGTTATGTTTCTCATCTCAGATGAACAACAACGGGCTGCCGTTACCCCAGCAGTGCAGGAATTTATCCACAATTTATTGGATGTCGGATTAACTATCGGCCACAGTTTCCGCACGATAGATGAATGTATAACTCTTCCGCCAGAAGATTTCGAATCTCGCATGTCGCTCATCGAGGCACGGTTTATTTGCGGTGATCGAACCATATTTCGAAAACTTATCTCATCCATCCAAGAGAAGATCAAAAAAGATGATCGGCATTCTTTCGTACATCGGATTTCCGACTCACGGCGAATGCGGCATAACAAGTACGGCAGCTCAGCAAAACTGCTGGAGCCGAATATAAAAAACAGCGCCGGCGGGCTGCGCGATATACATGCAGCACTCTGGTTAATGCGTGGCACGGGAACGATACCGATTCCGAAAAACCTTGGTGCTTCGGAAACTGCTACACTCCATCTTCTCACGTCTCAAGCTGTGAAGCTACAATTCACGCCATCGGCTTTGAAAGAATTAAAATCATCGTTCGATACACTGCTTCGCGTGCGCAACGAAATGCACATTCAATCCAACGCTCTTCACGACACACTGGAATTTAGTTTTCAGCAGCGCATTGCTTCCGGTCTCCACTATCGCACTAAATCAAAACGAGCGAAGGTTGAACATTTTATGCAGGATTACTATAGGGCATCACGTTCTGTGGCGTTATTTTGTACACAAGTCATAGATTGGTCGCATGACCGCTGGTCACCCGTTGTCCTAGAAACGAAAACAGCAAAATTAAGCGGCACTTTATCGATACGAAACGGACGTATTCATCTATCAAAACGCGGTGTGACCATCTCCAACGAACTTCTCCTCCGTGCATTTTTGTTTCGGAGCGAACGTCATGCCAAGTTCTCATTTCAGTTGGAAGACGCCATTCATCGCCGATTGCAATTTCTCAAGCCGCTCTGCACTCCATCGGAAACAGAATTATTCCGGCTCCTTCTTCATAGGCCAAATGGCATAGGCAGTGCGCTTCGTACGATGAACGAACTTGGGCTGCTCGAACGATGGATACCGGAATGGAAACCGATGGTATCGTTCTTCCAGCATAATCAGTACCATTATTATACTGCCGATGAGCATACAATCATCGCACTTGCCAATGCTGAAGCACTTGAACATTCAAGTTCTTCATTCGGAACAGTCTTTCGCTCCTTACCAAGAAGAGACACGCTCTATCTCGCCTGCCTGTTGCACGATATCGCCAAACCGTCTCATATCGGCAAGCATGAAATAAAAGGTGTTTTTATCGCAAAGCGTGTCCTTCAACGATTATTGTATGACGATCTGATAGAGGACGTCTCATTCCTCATTCGACATCATTTGCTGATGGAACAGGTGGCGTTCCGCCGCAACTTGAATGACACGCAGACCATTGTTGATTTCGCCCGAACATTTGACCGCATCGAACAACTTGATTATTTGTACGTTCTCACGTACGCAGATCTCTCTGCTGTCAATAAAAATGTATGGACCGAATGGAAGGAACTTTTACTTCGGGATTTGTACCGCAAAGCACGCATCGTGTTAGAAAAAGAGATGACAAGCGAAGAGATCCGCAAGCGAACGGCACAACTTGTGGAAGAAAAACATACGGATATCATTCATAACCTTGCGGCTGCATTTCCTGCAGATGAAGTAAACGCCCACATTTCGCAGTTTTCCGACACATCGTATATTGCAGCATTCAAGCCGGATGAAATAGCAAACCATCTGCAAGCTATTCGCCAGACCGAAAAAATCTCTGTACTATTTCAGCAATCCAACAGTTTTACTGACGTGACATTCATTGCCCAAGATTCGCCCGGCGTGCTTTCTAAGTTCTGCGGAGTACTGACTGCAAACGACGCAAACATTTTAAATGCCGAAGTATTTACTCGACGTGATGGAATCGTCATAGATAAATTCCGGGTTGTGGAATTCGGATCCAATGCCGCACTCTCCGAGGACCACTGTTTACGAATCAGCCGGGATGTAACAGAAGTGATGGAAGGACGCATCGAAATTGCGCGTCTCATCGAACGACATCGAATGCGCTGGAAACGGCGCACTAGGATAGTGAACCCAAACACGCGCTGCGATGTAGAGTTTGAAGATCATCCGCAATTCACGATCATCGATGTCTATGCGCCGGATATGCTCGGTCTTCTCTATCGCATCACAGAAACAATCTCGCGGCTTGGTTTGAATATTTCATTCGCAAAAATTGCCACGCGTGTAGACGGTATTGTGGATTCGTTCTATCTATTAGATACCGGTGGAAAAAAGTTGGATGATCCGGTACAACAAGAAGTAGCGAAGCGAGAAATTCTCGCAACGATTCAGACACTATCCGAATCGGGGCCTATTGCATAAGAACTCATTCAAGAATGTTTATGAATAACGCACAACCTATTGGAGTTTTTGATTCCGGTATTGGCGGTATGACTGTGGTGCGCGCATTGACGCATCACCTACCGCATGAAAATATTATATATTTTGGCGACACGGCGCGCGTACCCTATGGACCTAAATCACAACAGGTTGTGCGCGAGTACGCCCTGCAAGATACAGATGTGCTGCTCCAACACGATGTCAAACTGATCGTCATCGCCTGCAATACAGTGTCTGCTGTTGCTCTTGATGTTGTCCAAAAACGGGCGAAAGTACCGGTGGTTGGTGTCATCCTTCCGGGTGCAAAAGCTGCAGTACAGGCAACAAAAAATAAACGCATTGGCGTTATTGGTACCGTTGGCACTATTTTCAGCAATGCTTACTCAAATGCCATTCGTCAACTTGATTCCGACATCAAAGTATTCGCTCAGCCATGTCCGCTTTTTGTCCCGCTTGCCGAAGAAGGTTGGATTGATCACAAAGCAACAGAATTGATCGCCAAAGAATATATTTTTCCTTTGACACTCGAAAAAATTGACACGCTTGTTCTCGGTTGCACACACTATCCGATTTTGCGAGATGTCATCGGCAAACTACTTCACCAGAGCGTTACTTTGATTGATTCGGGAGAAGCAACTGCACTCGATGTCAAAAACATGCTTGCGGACTTGAAATTGAACAACGCCAGCACATTGAAACCGAACCTGCAATTTTTTGTGAGCGACGTACCGCATAAATTTACCGAAATTGGAGAACGCTTTCTTGGAACGAAACTCGGCAAAGTGCACAGAGTGGAAGGATTTTTAAGTTAGCATAATACTGAGCTGTAAAAAACATTTGCACGCCACTGCATAGTAATGTAAGAGAGCCGGATTGATACAATTATCAATCTAAAATTGCGCCTCAGACGAGTTCTTAGTATCTTTTTATCAACCATAACAACAAGAAATATCTACAGATGAAGCTGCCCAAAGAACAAATTCTTGAAATCTTCCGGGAAACTAAAGCACTCCTCGAAGGACACTTCCAGCTCACTTCCGGTATGCATAGTCCGCAATATTTTCAATGCGCACGTGTGCTGCAATTTCCAAAATATCTTCATCTGCTCTCCGGAGAAATTGCGCGCCACTTCGGATATAACGAAGTGGAAGTCGTTCTCTCTCCTGCCATCGGTGGAATTGTGGTTGGAACAGAAGTCGGCAGAATGCTGGGGGCGCGGACTATTTTTGCCGAGCGGAAAGACGGCAGGATGGAACTACGCCGCGGATTTGAAATTCTTCCCGGTGAACGCGTACTCGTTGTGGAAGATGTTGTAACGACCGGGGGTTCCACAAAAGAAGTCATTGAGTTAGTGAATAGTGCAAAAGGCAGTCTCGTTGGTACCGGCTGTATTGTCGATCGAAGCAACGGCAAAGTGCAATTTGATACAAAACAATTTGCGGTTCTACAAATGGAAGTCGTCGCACATCAACCTGCTGATTGCCCAATGTGCAAATCCGGCAGTGCAGTCGTGAAACCCGGCAGTAGAGGAAATTATTAACATGGGTGATTTATTCCAGCGTGTGCAGCAGTTTATTAGTACCGGATTCACACTCCACCTGTGGAATGGGTTTGTGGCGTTCGCCGCTGTTATGGTCATCGGATTTTTTTTCAAATACTTTCTTAACACTCTCGGCCGTAAACTTATTGCCAAAACCGATACTGAATTAGACGATAAGCTTTTTGCTATTACCCTCCCTCGTATCAAGTGGCTGGCAATAGTCGTCGGTTTATATCTCGCCGTTGAACAAATTGCCAAGGGCATTGCCCTCACCGATAAGACTGGTGAAGAACTGATTCAATATTCGGAAGGCATCATTTACATTGTATTCGTTTTGCTTTTCACCATGCTGCTGATACGCTTCATCGACACACTGTTGAAGCATACGATGGAGGTACACGCGAAGAAAACATCATCGACGGTCAATGAAGCAATCTTTCCAATCTTGAATAGGTTAGTGATGATTTTGATTCTCTTTGTTGCAGTAGTGATTTCTCTTGGGCATTTTGGTGTCGATGTAAGCAGTTTGCTCGTTTTTCTCGGCGGCGGCTCGGTAGCTATTGCTCTTGCAGCACAGGAAACTCTTGCAAACATGATCGCAGGTTTCGTTATAATGCTGGATCGGCCGTTTCGTCTCGGTGATCGAATAAAACTTCCATCTGGCGAAATTGGTGATGTGTACGAAATTGGTCTTCGCAGCACAAAGATTCTTGACTTCGACAATAATCTCATCGTTAGCCCAAACGCCGAGTTGACGAAAACCAAAGTCATCAATTATTCTTACCCCAGGAACGACATTCGTGTCCTTGTCGAAGTAAGTGTGGCATATGGTACATCCATCGAGCGGGCGCGAGAAATCATGCTCAACATCGCTGGACAGAATTCCGATCTGCTCAAACAGCCGGAACCGAATATATTTTTCAGCATGATGGGAGAATCGTCATGTACACTTCAATTAATTGGACGCACCGACGATTGGAAGAAGAAGGGCCGCGCTGAGAATGTTTTGCGCGAACAAATATATACTGCTTTTATGAAGGAGGGAATTTCCTCCGGCATTGCACAGCATGTCGTTCAACTTTCATCGCCCAATACTCATGCCTCTCCCAAGAACGATTAAGTCCGAGAGATTGTATCACGGCAGCATCATCGATCTGATTATCGAAGATGTTGAAGACACTCCAGGCAACATCCGCAAACGTGAGATTGTGAGCCACCCGGGTGGAAGCGTTGTTGTACCATTACTCGACAACGGCGATGTGATTCTTGTACGGCAGTACCGATATCCGCACAAAAAATTCATTTTGGAAGCCCCTGCGGGAAAACTTGAACCCAACGAAGATCCGCTGAGAGCCGCAAAGCGCGAGTTGCAGGAAGAAACCGGTTACATAGCTGATAAGTATGAAAAACTTACGACGATGTTCACTACTCCAGGATTCTGCAGCGAAGTGCTTCATATATATCTTGCTACCGGATTAAAAAAATCCGAACACGGACAAAATCTTGATGAAGGCGAACAGAGTCTTACGGTTGAATATATTCCACTTTCCACGGTTGTAGAAATGATCGTACGCGGTGAACTTGGTGACAGCAAAACCATCGCTGGAATTTTGTTAACTGAACGAAAACTTAAATCAACGAACAATGAGTAATGATCAGTGATGAATTCTTACCGTACACTCAAATCTTTTCATTGATCATTATTCACTCATCACTCATCGCTTAGTATGAATATTGTTGAATTGATTCGGAAGAAGCGCGAGGGCAGCTCACTCAGCGAAGAAGAATTCCGATTTCTTATCACTGGGTACGTCGAAGGCAAAGTGCCGGACTATCAAATGTCTGCATTCCTGATGGCGTGTTACTTCCGCGGAATGAGCAGCGAGGAAACGCTCACCTTCACAAAACTGATGCTGCACTCCGGGGAAGTGATTGATCTTTCTGAAATTCCCGGCATCAAAGTCGATAAACATTCTACCGGCGGTGTAGGCGATAAGGTATCTTTAATTCTCGCACCAATGGTTGCGGCATGCGGCATACCAGTACCAATGATTTCCGGCCGCGGACTAGGACACACCGGCGGGACACTCGACAAATTGGAATCCATTCCCGGTTTTCGAACTGATCTTTCTATTTCCGAATACAAGCGAGTCATCCGTGAAATTGGTGCCGTGATGATCGGGCAAACGAAAGAGATTGCTCCCGCCGACAAAAAGATGTACGCCCTGCGCGATGTGACGGCAACCGTCGAGTGCATTCCTCTGATCGCCGGCAGCATTATGAGTAAGAAATTAGCGGAAGGCATTGACGCATTAGTGCTCGATGTGAAAACCGGGCGCGGTGCGTTTATGCAAACACACGAGCGTGCGTTAGAATTAGCAAAAACACTTGTCGGTATCGGCAATGGATTTGGGAAAGAGACCATCGGCTTCATAACGAACATGAACCAGCCGCTCGGCGTCGCGATCGGCAATTGGTTGGAAGTTGTTGAATCGGTCGAATGCCTGCGCGATGCTGTGGGGAATAACGACGCGTCAAGCGATTTAATGGAAGTGACGTACGTGCTTTCGGGAACAATGGTGTACCTCGGCAAGAAAGCGAAGTCGATTGAAGAGGGTATCGAAAAATGTAAAAAGACAATTGTAGATGGATCGGCATATCGCAAACTATTCGATCTCGTTCGTGCACAAGGGGGCAGTGTTGAAGCACTTGATAATTTGGAACGCTATCCCCTGCCTAAGTTCGCAATGGAAGTAAAATCCAGTGAGAAAGGATTTATCGATGAAATAGATTCTTTTGAACTCGGATTGACAAGCATCTCGCTTGGTGCAGGCCGCGAGAAGATCGACGACGCGATCGATATGAAAGCAGGAATTTTATTGAAGAAAAAAACCGGCGAGGCAGTGGATGTTGGCGATTCGCTCGCTGTTTTCTACACTGACCGCGAAAAGGTTCTTGCATCTGCGCGCGAAAGAATTACGAAAGCATTTAAGTTCTCTTCCGCCAAACCGGAACACACACCAATGATTTTAGATATTGTGGATAAAAACGGCGTAAGGAAGTGGAAGTAGGTCTATATTATAATCCTCTGATAGTGTGAAACCTTCTGAAGATTTCCTTGGCTTAAGCTCAGTAACATTCAGAAGATCACTTAAGCACTTGGAAAGATAATTTGATGTGCTTTACTTTACTCCCTTTTTCAGCACTGCAACCATCTGCTCATGAATCAATCCATTCGTCGTAAGTATATCTTCCTTATATACACTTGATGGAAAACCACGGAAGTTGGTCCACTTTCCGCCTGCTTCTGTCACAATCAATACCCCTGCTGCTATATCCCAGGGACGAATCACTCCTTCCCAAAAACCATCGAAGCGTCCCGCGGCGACGTAGCATAAATCAAGTGCTGCTGATCCAAGCCGCCGAATTGCCTGTGCTTCCGAAAGAAAATTTCTGAAGTGTGTAACTGAAGGTTCAGGATGCTCATTCACATCGTACGAAAATCCGGTGACGACAAGACTTTCAATCAACTTTGTTGTTTTAGAAACTTCTATATGCTTCTTATTTAACCAGGCACCTTTGCCTTTTTCAGCAGTGAATAATTCATCTAAACTGGGATCGTAGACGGCACCCAGAATAATCTCTCCCTTGTGTTCCAAACCGATTGACACACTATAGATGGGCAAAGCATGCGTGTAGTTCACAGTCCCGTCTAAAGGATCAATAATCCACCGGTATTCAGATTTCACTTCTGCAGCACCGGATTCTTCACAGAGAAAATCGTGATGAGGAAAGTGCTGCTTGATTTTGCTGATGATAAGTTGTTCCGACTTCTTATCGATTTCGGTAACGAGATTGGTTTCCTGTCCGCCTTTACGCTCAATATGATGAATTTTCCCGACATTCATTTTTAAAAATTTTCCCGCTTCGAGGGCGGCTTCAATAGCAACTTGCAGCATGATATTTTCCTTTTTGTTTCCAAGATACAAAATATTTGAGATTCTTGCCTTCTTGCTTTTCGCACATCTTCAGATTAAGTTACTACAGAATATCTATCAGAACAGGACGCGCATTGACTTTTCTCAATCCCATTGTATTGATCGGACTTCTTGCAGCCGGCATTCCGATCTTGTTGCACATTTTCAATCTGCGCAAGCTCAAAACAATCGAGTTCAGTACGCTTTCGTTCCTGAAGGAATTACAGAAAACGAAAATCCGCCGGCTGAAACTCCGTCAATTACTCTTGCTCATTCTTCGTACTCTCTTAGTTGTTCTTGTTGTATTCGCGTTCTCGCGCCCGACATTGAAAGGTTCGCTCCCCGGTGGTCTTGCCGAGCAGGCAAAGACAACGGCAGTTATTGTCTTTGATGATTCACAAAGCATGACCGCGAGCGATGAACAGGGAGAACTGCTGCATCAGGCAAAGAACGCCGCTATCGCGGTAATAAACCTTCTAAAAGACGGTGACGAAGTTTTTCTTCTTAAACTTTCTGATGTCCCGGTCGATGGAACATCCGAAATTCCTTCTGCCCAGCGAAACTTTCCAGCCATTCGAAGCGCCATCAATGAAATCAAGCCATCATCGATGCATCGCACAATCGAAGACGCGCTTCGCTATTCCGTTCGATTGCTTGCCGCATCTCAAAACTTTAATAAAGAAGTCTATCTCATCTCCGATTTCCAATCCGGATCACTTGAATCCAAAAAGTACATAGTGAAAACCGACGAGAAACTATTCGCACCGACAACACAATTTTTTCTCGTCCCTCTTGGCAAACGTGAACTGCAAAATGTTTCGGTAGAATCGATAGAAATCCCCAGCACGATCTTTGAAGTGAACAGATCCTTTGCCGTGAAGGCGAAGCTGGTAAATCACGGTACTTCGAACTTACAGAATCATGTTGTCAGTGTTTATCAAGATGGAAGTCGCGTGGGACAAAAAGGTGTTGATATCAATGCCGGACAATCGGTGGAGACAGAGTTCACGCTTGTGCCAAGGCATTCTGGATTCCTCGAAGGAAAAATTGAACTGGAAGATGACGATCTTGAATTTGATAACACACGCTTTTTCACCGTGCATATTCCGGAAGAACTTCATGTTCTTCTTGTCGGCAGCGCATCCGATCTTACATATCTTCGTCTTGCTCTTGCTACTCGAATCACCGATAGCAGCGCAAGTTTAAAAATAGATCAGATTACGTATGACCATTTTTCATCATCTCAATTGAACAATATTAATGTTGTTGTCCTTTCCAATTTGCGCGAACTTACGCACGACCAATCTTTTGCACTAAAAACATATCTTCAAAATGGCGGCGGAATGCTTTTCTTCCCCGGCGCGCAAACAACAAGCAATGCCTTTAATACTGCCATTGCTGCACCGCTTGGCATTGCGACAGCCATGTCATCAGAAGATAATGTCACATCACAATCGGCAAACTCTTTCATCGAGTTCGACAAAGTCGATTTACGCCATCCGCTATTCGCGGGAATGTTTGAAGAAACCGAAGCAAAACAACCAGCGGGAACAACGCATCGGCAGCGTGTACTGGAATCGCCGCATATCAACAAATCATTCCAATTTGTTCCGACGCCGAAATCACGATCTATCATTACACTTACAAATGGATATCCATTTCTCATGGAAGAACGAATTGGCAGCGGACAAGCATTACTGTTCAGCATCGCTGCAAATACCGAGTGGTCAGATTTTCCTTTGAAAGGATTGTTCGTTCCGTTAGTGCATCGTTCACTCGCATATCTTGCACAGAAATCCACGATGGAACGTTCACTGGTAGTTGGCGAAGAGACAACCATTCATCTTCGTACTGCCGTTCCGCCAAAACTCACAGTTACGAAACCGGGCAATTTGGAAATCTTAATAAATCCTCAACAACTTGCGACAGAAAAAAGTATTCGGTTCTCCGATGATGACATGCCAGGGCTCTACACTGTTGCGTCTGATAATTTGATATTAGATAAATTCGTCGTTAATGTTGATCCGGACGAATCAAACACAACTCCATCAGACGAGAAACATCGAGATACTATGTTTAAACGAATCGGTATTTCGGAGAACTCAATACACACAGTGAATCAAGTGCAAGAAGTACAGCGCATCATCACAGAATCACGTCTCGGCGCTGAACTTTGGAAACAATTCCTTATCGCTGCACTGCTTATTGCTATTATCGAAATGTTCGTAGCACGAGATAACAAACGTTCTCTCTCTGCTGCGACGAAATAAATCAAATAGTATGAAAGAATCACTATGATTGAATTAGCTCAAACCGGAAAGGAAAAGTGCATTCTCGTTGGAGTGCCGACACGTTCAAATTTAAAAGCCGAAGTTGACGAATCACTCACTGAGCTTGCATTACTTGCCGATACTGCGGGAGCGGAAGTTGTCGGAAGAATAACGCAAGATCGCGATCATCCAGAGCCGGCTACATACATCGGCAAGGGAAAGGTTGAAGAATTGCATCAGCGATTAAAGGATGAGACTATTCCACTCGTGATCTTTGACGATGATCTGTCGCCTGCGCAGGTGCGAAATCTTGAAGGTCTGATGGAATGCAAAGTGCTTGATCGCAGCGGATTGATCCTCGACATTTTTGCATCGCGTGCAAAGTCCAGTGAAGCGAAAACGCAAGTGGAACTTGCACAGCTTGAGTATCTTCTGCCGCGCCTCACACGACAATGGACGCATTTATCAAAACAATTCGGCGGTATCGGTACAAAAGGTCCGGGTGAAACCCAAATCGAAACAGACCGTCGGCTGATCCGCACGCGCATTAGTCTTCTAAAAGAAAAACTTGAGCGTATAGCGAAACAGCGCGTTACACAGCGCCAGGGGCGAACGAAGCATACTCGCACTGCGCTTGTGGGTTACACAAATGTTGGTAAATCAACACTGTTAAATCTTCTGGCCGGTTCAGATGTTTTCGTTGAGAACCGCCTTTTCGCAACACTCGATCCGACAACGCGACTCGTTCCGCTCGATTCCGCCGTTTCAATTCTTATGACAGACACAGTCGGTTTCATACGCAAGTTGCCGCATCATCTTGTTGCATCATTCAAGAGTACGTTGGAGGAAATAACTGAAGCCGACATTCTTCTCCATGTGGTGGATATATCGAATCCATACTTCGAAGATCAAATCAGCGTTGTGCAGGAAACGTTAGAAGACCTTGGTGCCGGTGATACTCCTGCGCTGGTTGTGTTCAATAAAATCGATATGCTTCAAGATCGAAGCATTTTGCCGACATTATCCGAAAAGCACCCAAACTGTGCGTTCATCTCCGCAGTCCGTGGAATAAATATTCTCGGATTGAAAGAAGCGGTTGCACAAATGCTGGAGAAAGAATTTATGGTTGAGGAAATTGTACTACCAGACTCAAAACAAAAACTTATTGCACAACTACATGACGTAGGTGAAGTGTTGGATCGAACGTATGAAGATGGAAAGGTAAAAATGAAGATACGGATTCACCGGAGAGATAAAGAAAGGTTTTTGCAGATGGTCCGATGATTGCTCTGATTTCACAGATTTGACACTGATTACAGAGTGCACAGATTGAATACAAGAGGCCAGGGAGGGGCCATACATGTATCGCCCCTACAAAGGAATAAAATTATCTTTCTTGTGTCATTATTACTGTTTCGCCTTTAAACAATTTCTTCACTTCTTCTCCAGCCTTCACCGTTCCCAAACCTTCACCAAAGTGCATTGGAATTAACACCTTCGGTTTAAAACTGTTTGCCGCGTCCGCCGCTTGCGTTGCTGTCATTGTATAAGTGCCGCCGCACGGCAACAAGGCAATGTCCGTAATAATCTCCCGCATCTCTGGAATAAAGTCCGTATCACCTGCGTGATAAATCTTCTGACCGTTCGATAATGTAATAATATAACCCACCCATTTATTTTCTTTGGGATGAAATTTTTTGTCGAGATTATACGCCGGCACCGTTGTTACTTTCAACTTGCCGACAGTGTACACTTTCCCAGGAGCGACAGTAATGACCGAATCTTCAAATTTAGATACAACATCCTTTGTGGCAACGATAATGGTATGTTTCGTTCTAATCTTTGCAATATCTTCCATTGAAAAGTGATCAAAGTGAGCGTGCGTAATAAAAATAACATCCGCTTTTGGCAAGCCTGCCGGAAGCTTGAATGGATCAATATAAATTTGCATTGTGCTGTCTTCGATGCGGAATGCCGATTGTCCAAACCAATGAATATTCTTAGTGTCCATATGTCCTCCGACGAGTAACAGAGAAAGGAAAGATATAAACCAAGTCATCATTTTTTTCTCCTTCGTTGTTTCTCTTTTGCTTTTGCAAATCCGGGCTTTAGCACATCGTAAATTAATGCAATACGCTGCTTGTACTGCATGAAAGCGCTCTTCATTGCATTAATAGTCAGTTTTTCGAGATCTTCAA
Source organism: Bacteroidota bacterium (assembly GCA_050015675.1). Taxonomy (GTDB): domain Bacteria; phylum Bacteroidota; class Ignavibacteria; order UBA10030; family UBA10030; genus Fen-1298. Next base: position 202,664 of record JBEKAY010000002.1, read on the forward strand.
ATTTCAAGTCGAAAATTTCTGCTGCTGTGCAATACTCATCTGTGAGCGTGATGTTGCTCATCAAACGATCGTCAGTGTTGAGCGTACAGCGGAATTTATAGCGATAAAGAATGCCGAATGGATGTTCTTTCATGCTCTGCACAGCTCCGGTATGAACGTTACTGGTAAGGCAGATTTCGAGCGGAATGCGTTTGTCTAACACGTATTGTGCAAGCGTTCCCATATTCAACACTTCGCCTTCTTTTACGCGCATATCTTCGATAAGTCGTGTTGCATGTCCGATGCGATGCGCGCCACACCATTGAATCGCCTGCCAGATGGATTCTTTACCGAATGCTTCACCCGCATGAACGGTAATGTTAAAATTTTCCCGTTGGATGTATTCAAACGCATCCACATGCTTCTTCGGTGGATAACCGCCTTCTTCGCCTGCAAGATCGAACCCAACTACGCCGCGATTTCGAAAATCGGCCGCCAACTCCGCCATTTCTAACGAAACGGATGGATTCAGGTGCCGCATTGCACAAATGATCAGGCCATAATGAACGCCGAAATCTTTTTTCCCGCGTTCAAATCCTCGCAGCACTGCCGCAACCACCTTTTGCGGATCGAGTCCCTTGCCGGTATGAAACACCGGCGCGAACCGTGATTCAATATATACAACTCCATCTTTTTTCATATCTTCCAACGTTTCATACGCAACGCGCTCAAGCGCTTCTTCCGTTTGCATCACACCGCACGTATGATCGAATCCTTCAAGGAAAAGCGATAAACTTCCGCGAGTGGCGCCGCGATGAAACCATTCCGCCAATTCGCCAGCATCAGCAGTTGGAAGCTTTTTATACTTCTGATCTTTTGCCAATTCTATTACCGTTTGCGGGCGTACACCGCCATCGAGATGATCGTGCAGTAAAACTTTTGGCAGAGTTCGGATAAATTCTTTTTTGAATTTCATAAATTATCTTTCTGTTTGAAGGTCACGATTTCCTCATCAGTCCAGTTTTCCAATTCTTTTTTCTACTGCAACGAGGATGCTTCCATCCAAAACCAATCCCAGGGCTTTTTGAATATCATCATACAGTACTCGATCTCGATGAAGATGTTTGATATGCTTTCGAACAAATTGATATGCTGCTTCTGTTCCCCTGCCGGCTTTGAGTGGTTTTTTATCTTTCAATGTTCTTGTGAAGTCCATCCCCTGGCTGGCGCATAATAATTCTATGGCAATAACCGTTTGCGCATTCTTCAATATACGCCATACCTTCTGCGCACTGATAGAACCCATGCTGTTATGATCCTCTTGATTTGCAGAAGTCGGAATGGAATCGACACTCGCCGGGTGCGCAAGCACTTTATTTTCCGAAACGAGTGAAGCGGCAGTGTACTGCGCAATCATCAGACCGGAATTCAGTCCGCCATTGGGCGTAAGAAAACGCGGTAAACCGCTGAGCGAACCATTGACTAATCGTTCAATGCGTCGTTCAGAAATATTTGCAAGTTCTGACAACGCGATGGCAAGAAAATCCATTGCTAATGCCACTGGCTGACCATGAAAGTTGCCGCCTTCAAGATGAATGCCGTCTTCAGGAAAGATGAGCGGATTGTCATTTGCAGAATTTATTTCTATGGCAACTTTATCATACACATAATCGATTGCGTCGCGCGAAGCGCCATGTACTTGTGGAATACAGCGCATCGAATACGCGTCCTGCACACGAGTATCATCGCGCCTGTGAGACTCGCGCAATTCGCTGCCGTGCATCAATCTCCGCATATTCTTTGCAGCTGCCAATTGACCTTTGTAAGGACGAAGCCGATGAATCCGTTCATCAAACGCGGTGTCGCTTCCACGCAACGCTTCCACGCTAATCGAAGCGGCAATATCTGCGATCTTAGCTAAAAATTTCGCTTGATAAACCGCCAACGCAGCGTATGCTGTCATCATTTGCGTACCATTGATGAGAGCAAGCCCTTCCTTCGCGGTGAGTTGTACCGGCCGCAGTCTATTTTTCCGAAGTGCTGTACTCGAATCAATAAACTTATACTTTTTTCTTTTTCCTTCTTCCTTTTGACTTGTTTTCCCCTTTCCCATCATTGCGAGCACCAGATGCGCAAGCTGAACGAGATCGCCGCTTGCACCAACGGATCCTTGTGAGGGAATGACCGGAACAATATCGCTGTTTAACATTTCCATCAACAACTCTACCGTCGAAAGCCGTATTCCCGAAAATCCTTTCGCTAATGCATTAACCCGCAACGCCATCATTGCTCGCACTACTTCTGCCGGTAATGGATCGCCGGCGCCTGCAGCGTGGCTGAAGATGAGATTTTTTTGAAGTTGTTCAATATCTTCTGGCTTCACTCGTACGTTGGCAAATTCTCCAAAACCTGTAGTTACTCCATACACTTTCTCGCCGTTGATTGTCCATTGATCCACAAGTTTTCTCGCTTGCAAGATTTTTCGCTTCACAGTTGAACTCAATTTCGCATAGGCCGTTTTGTTTGCAAGGTCAAATACTTCAGGAATAGTAAGCCGGTTGCCATCGAGAATGTGGGTTTTCATTGTAAACCGATCGATTAATAGATATTCGTAATCTAATGTAGCAGTGCTTGGTGTCAATTTCAATCCTTCTTTGAAACTATGCGAGGAGAAAGCAATTGACTTTTCAAACGAATCTGGTTATCATTTCCATTAGTAGAAATTACAAAAACAGTACTTCACAATACAAAATTCTTTCCAGTTTCGGCGCCGCATTCAATAAATAAAGTGCGCTGATAGGGGAAAGTGCCTTGCCGAGCAAAAGCGACCGCTTATGGGTGAAGAAAAAATTCAAGTCCTCATCGCCGACGACGAAGATCCACTTCGCATGACAGTCGCTGCATGGCTTGTTGATGAAGGATTTGATATTGAACAAGCAGCCGACGGCGTTCAGGCAATAAAGAAAGTGCAAGAGAAGGACTTTGATATTGCCATTCTCGATATCAAAATGCCTGGAGCTAACGGTTTGGAGGTTCTACGCTACATCAAAAAAAATTCGGCACAGACAGAAATAGTCATGATGACAGGTATGAGCGATGTGAGCATGGCAGTTGAAGCAATGAAGCTTGGTGCCAAGGAATACCTTACCAAGCCCATTGATATGGACCAACTTGTACCTCAACTCAAAGGAATTATCCGTACACGCGACGCTGAAGACCGCATCCATCGCTTGCAATCGGAACACACAGCGCGCTTGCTCTACGATCTTCACAATCCTATCGCCGGACTTCGCCAAAGCATCGGTTATTTGCTTAAAGGAATGGCTGGTTCGCTTGGCGATCACCAAAAAGAATTGCTCGGTTACATGACAACGTCTATCGACAAGGTGATAAACCTTCTGACTGATATGATGGACTTGACAAAACTTGAAGGCGGACGTGTACGATTGAATAAAGGTATCAGCAGTCTTGGAATATCAGTGCAAAATATAACACAAGAATTCCATGTTCCCATTCAATCAAGCAACATCACAATAGATTTCTATGCAGAACCTGATTTACCGGCACTTGAATATGATTCCGAAAAAATCGGACAGGTGATAAAAAATTTTATGAGCAACGCCGTTACCCATACACCGCCTCAAGGCGCCATCGTTGTGCAGGTGCGCAAAGTTGCGCTCGTGCTGGAAGAAGGACAACAGCCGACCGACCATGTCATGGTTTCGGTATTCAATAGCGGCGCCGGCATTTCACGGGAAGAGCTGCCGCTCATTTTCGATCGCTATCGTGATCTTGTCTCTGGAAAAGCAAATCAAGATAAATTATCGGGGCTAGGACTCGTTATTTCGCAGCGTATCATTGAAGCACACAACGGAAAAATTTGGGTTGAATCGGAAGCCGGCAAAGGAGCCACATTCTATTTCGCACTTCCCATTCGATAAATGCTTTTTCATTCTGAATACTTTATGAAAACTGATACCATTTCCATCCTTGCAGTCGATGACGAGGAATCATTCCTTCAAGTCATTCAAACAATGCTTACTCAAGAAGGATACAAAGTAGAAATTGCGAAAGATGGTGTTCTTGCCATCAACGCTCTACAACTGCATATGTTTGATCTCGTTTTGCTGGATGTAAAACTTCCACGCGTAGATGGTGTGGAGGTGTTGAAGTTTATCCGCGATCATTCCTACGACACACAGGTCATTATGCTCACGGGTGTGCACGATGTGAGAATTGCAGTGGAATGCATGCAATTGGGTGCATACAGTTATATTACGAAACCCTATGCAGGAGAAGAACTCCTTGCTGTTATCGAACGCGCGATGGAGCGTAAACAGCTCAGCCTCGAAAATAAAGTTTTGAAGTCAGAACTTGCACGCCACACATTCGCCGGAAATATTGTTGGCGAAAGCAAACCGATGCTGGAATTGTTGAACATTGCAGCTAAAGTTGCACCCACCGATTCTCCTGTGCTCATTCAGGGCGCAAGCGGCACGGGCAAAGAACTTGTCGCCAACTTCCTGCACAAAAATAGTTCGCGCAAAGACCAGCAGTTCGTTGCATTAAATTGTGCATCCATTCCGGAGAACCTGCTTGAAAGCGAATTGTTTGGTCATGAGAAGGGCGCGTTCACCGATGCACATGCTATGAAGCAAGGCATTGTGGAAATTGCCAACGGCGGCACACTCTTCCTCGATGAAATCGGCGAGATCAGTCTCATGATTCAACCAAAACTTTTACGCTTTCTGCAAACAGGTGAATATAGGCGTGTAGGTGGCAATAAGAATTTTAAGTCAGATGTACGCGTGATTTCTGCTACGAATAAGAATCTGCATGACGAAATCAGTACCGGAAAATTCCGTGAGGATCTGTTATATCGAATCAACGTCATCACGCTGTCGGTACCATCGCTGCGGGAACGACCGGAAGACATTCCTCTACTCGTCGATTATTTTTTAAAGAATCGTGTTCGCCCACGTGAACTGAAAATGATCGAGCCAAAGGCGCTCGAATTGCTCATGAAATATGATTGGCCCGGCAACGTGCGTGAATTAGAAAACGTCATCGAGCGCGCAAGCATTTTATGCAAAGAGAATATTATTTGCGTTGAAGACATCGCTCTCCCCATCGGTAAACGGACCAGTCTGTTCAAAGAAACTGCTACCGCAGCGGGCAGCCCGCAAATCGGAAGCGCCATTTCGATACACGAAATCGAAAAATTTCATATTGCAGGCGTGCTTAAAACTGTCGGTTGGAACAAAAACACAGCATCACAAATTCTCGGTATCAGTCTAAAAACTTTGTACACAAAAATTCAGCAATACAATTTAACGAAACCATAGCAGAGCCATAGATCTGCACTTTCGGTTTGCGCACGTTATTTCTAGAATTCTGGCAACACGATTATGCATATTTATTTCCTCCGGCACGGCGACTCTTCTTCCGAATCGCGATATAACGACAGCGAACGCCCGCTGACTGATCTTGGCATGCGCCAAGCAGCACTCGTAGGCACACTTCTTCAACGAATGAATGTTGCCATCGATGTAGTGCTCTCAAGTCCGTTCAAACGCGCACAACAAACTACATCTATTGTCCTTTCAAGCATTAATAAACGGCAGATTACCGTTAACGAACTCTTAGTGAACGGCCATGATACACGACAGTTATTCGATCAGCTTAATAAATTCAGAGTGCCATCAGTGCTTCTGGTCGGACACGAACCATATTTATCTGAAACAATCTCACTACTTGTCGGTGGAAATCGAAGCGTGGAAATAGAAATGAGAAAATGCAGTTTAGCATTGGTGGATGTAACAATCCCGATTCATCAAGGAGATGGATTCTTAAAGTTTCTTATACCTGTAGAAACAATAGTTTAATCATTCAATCATAAAATAGGGAAACCAAATGGAACTCAAAATAATAAAAATTGAAAAACCGGAAGCAGCTAATTTTATCCTCGGACAATCGCACTTCATCAAAACGGTGGAAGACATCCACGAAGCCATTGTACAGACAAATCCACATATGAAGTTCGGTCTCGGGTTTTGCGAATCATCCGGTATGGCGCTTGTCCGCTGGACCGGCAATGACGAGTCTATGATCGAACTGGCGAAGAAGAATGCTATGTCGCTTTCCTGCGGGCACTGCTTTATTTTATTTATGGAAAATGGTTTTCCGATAAACATTCTTAACGCAATAAAAAATCTTCCGGAAGTCTGCAATATTTTCTGCGCCACTGCAAATCCGGTGGAAGTCATTATCGCAGAAACCGAGCAAGGCCGGGGCATTCTTGGTATCATTGATGGAGAAAAATCAAAGGGTATCGAGACTGAGAATGATATTAAATGGCGTAAAGATTTTTTACGTAAGATCGGGTATAAATCATAATGACAAAGCAGAGGAATCGTGATAACACGTGACACTCTTATTCGTAGGAACGGCTGGATCCGCCACAACGGACAATTTCTGCCGTGCGATCAACATGGACACAAAAAGATATGCCATGAACTTGATGTAACCGAAGAGGAAGCCGAGCGAAACGGATGGATCAAAATTGCTTGGGACGGGAATGGTCTTGAATTACGCATTAATCCATCATCCGAACCAACACAAGACCAGTTAGATACACTATGGGACTGGTGTGTTATTCATCAGGAAAAGTTCGGATTGAACGCTAAAGAAACTTTTGAACGCTTCAAGAAATCATTACTATAATCGGAGAGATATAGACTATTTAAGGATATCTCTAAAAACTCAATCTCCAAATATTAAAATTCAAACAATAACAAAATTTCAAATGTGCAATGACCAAAAACTGATTGCTTATTGTGTTTTGTTTTTATCGTTGAATTTTTATCACGCTTTTTGGGATCCCGTACAGCGGGATTTGCTTTTTAAGATTTGTGGTTTGGAATTTTTAATGCTCCCATTAAATCACATTCCATTTATGATTTATTCCTTTATACCACTTTCGTAATTATCGAAAGGCGGCACTATGAAATTAAAACCTCGTACTATTCGCGCACCACGCGGCACACGACTCACTTGCAAGGGCTGGATTCAGGAAGCCGCCTTACGGATGCTCATGAACAATCTCGATCCGGAAGTCGCCGAAAAACCACAGGAGTTGATCGTTTATGGCGGCACAGGAAAAGCCGCCCGCAACTGGCAATGTTTCGATGCAATTGTTGAAAGTCTAAAGAATTTAGAGAATGACGAAACATTGCTTGTCCAATCCGGAAAACCTGTCGGCATATTTAAGACACACGAGAATGCCCCGCGTATTCTCATTAGCAATTCTATGCTTGTACCAAAGTGGGCAACATGGGAAGAATTTCGCCGGCTGGAAGGACTAGGGCTGACGATGTACGGACAAATGACCGCGGGAAGTTGGATTTACATCGGCACACAGGGAATTTTGCAGGGGACTTACGAAACATTCGCCGCCGTAGCAGCGAAACATTTCGGAAAAAATCTTGCTGGCAAATTCCTCCTGACCGCAGGGCTCGGTGGTATGGGTGGAGCGCAACCACTTGCCGCTACAATGAATGGAGCCGCTTGTCTTATTGTTGAGGTCGATCTGCATCGTATCAAGCGTCGCCTTGAAACAAGTTATCTCGACACCATGACAAATAATCTCGATGATGCTCTTGCACAAGTTCGCGCGGCAAAAGAAAAGAAAATTCCTTTGTCTGTAGGTTTGCTTGGAAATGCAGCCGAGATCATTCCAAAGATTGCAGCCGGGAAATTCTTGCCCGACATCGTTACCGATCAAACATCTGCACACGATACATTGAACGGTTATGTGCCGGCAGGCATGCCTTATACAAAAGCGCTCGAACTTCGCAAAACAGACACGCAAAGATACATTGCACTCGCCAAAGCATCTATCGTTGATCATATGAGAGGTTTGCTAAAACTGAAGGAGAAAGGCACCGTTGTTTTCGATTATGGAAATAATATCCGTGGCAAAGCATTTGCAAATGGCGTAAAGAAATCGTTTGATATTCCCGGCTTTGTTCCAGAATATATTCGTCCTCTTTTCTGCGATGGTAAGGGTCCATTCCGATGGGTCGCTCTTTCCGGCGACCCCGAGGACATCTATCGCACAGACCAAGCAGTGATGGAAACATTTCCGGAGAATAAGCAGCTATGCAATTGGATTAATAAAGCTCAAAAGGAAGTCGAGTTTCAAGGATTGCCTGCGCGTATTTGCTGGCTTGGGTATGGCGAGCGAGCGAAGATGGGAAAAATCTTCAACGATCTTGTTGCCAGTGGAGAACTCAAAGCGCCTATCGTCATTGGCCGCGATCATCTTGATTGCGGCAGTGTTGCGTCACCAAATCGCGAAACAGAAAAAATGCTCGACGGCAGCGACGCTATCGCGGATTGGCCAATCCTTAATGCTCTGCTGAATGCAACAGGCGGTGCAAGCTGGGTCAGTGTTCATCATGGCGGCGGAGTTGGTATCGGTTTATCTATCCACGCCGGGATGGTTGTTGTCGCCGATGGAACCAAAGAAGCCGAAGAAAGATTACAAAGAGTATTGACGTACGATCCAGGTTTAGGCATTGTTCGACATGCTGATGCAGGGTATAAACGCGCCATCGACAATGCAAAGAAATGGTCAATAACAATTCCTATGTTAATCAAATAAAATTTATCACTGGAGGAAATTATGCACGCATTCGGTCATATTGAAATTCCAACAACCAACATCGAGAAAGCGAAGAAATTCTTCGGCTCTGTCTTTGGTTGGACATTTACCTATGTGCCAGATATCGACTACACACTTCTTCATACTGGAAAACATCCCAACGGTGGTTTCGAAATCGTCAAGCGTCTTCCGAAAAAGGGACAAGTAAATATTTATATAGAAACGGAAGACATCGATGCAACATTGAAAGCCATCCGTAAAGCTCACGGCAAAGTGTTAACGAAAAAAACACCGGTAGGATCAATGGGCTGGCGAGCACAGTTTGAAACTCCTGAAGGCATAGTGCTCTCCCTTTGGCAGCAAGCACCCAAACTATAACCTGTCATCGTGGACGCATTGATTCTTCACAATTATCTTCGTTACTTGCTCTCCATCAATCAAGTGGAAATTGTTTTATCATTTTATGAATCTTCTCATTAAGAATATTAAACAACTCGTGACTGTGCGCGCAAATGGCATGCCGTTCAAATCCGGCAAAGAAATGCGTGATCTCGGTGTCATCGAAAATGCAACGGTGTTGATTGAAAATGGACTTTTCAAGTGGATTGGTCGAAATGCAGAATTCGCGCAAACAGTGGACGAAAACATCGACGTCATTGATGCTTCAGATTTGGTCGGACTTCCCGGATTTGTTGATTCGCATACACACTTGCTGTTTGCCGGCACACGAGAAGATGAGTTCGCAATGCGCGCTGAAGGAAAAACGTACCAGGAGATAGCACAAGCGGGCGGAGGAATTCTTGGCACTGTCCGAGCAACACGAACGGCAACTAAAAAGGAATTAAAGAGACACACTCGTCAGCATTTGGACACAATGCTGACAGAAGGAACGACAACTGTTGAGATCAAATCCGGGTATGGACTGAACGAAAAAGATGAAATCAAAATATTGGAAGCAATAAATGAACTTACCGATGAATGTTTGATGGATATTGTGCCCACATTTCTCGGAGCTCACACAATACCGCCGGAGTTCAAGAACAATGCCGATGGCTATGTTGACCTCATTTGTACACGGATGCTTCCCTATATTGCACGGCATACGCTGGCAAAATTCTGCGATGCTTTTTGTGAACAAGAATATTTTTCTATTGAACAATGCCGGAGAATTTTTAAAACAGCAAAATCTCTTGGTATGAGCATAAAAATTCACGCGGATCAGCTAACACAAATCGGTGCATCGAATCTTGCAGCAGAAATGGGCGCACTCTCCGCTGATCATCTAGAGCACATCGACGATGCAGAAATTGCCACATTAAAACAATCCGGAATCATTGCAACCGTTCTTCCAGGCGTTTCATTCTTCCTCCACTACGATTACCCGCCCGCAAGGAAGATTATAGATGCCGGTATTCCACTGGCGATTGCATCAAATTTCAACCCCGGTTCTTGTATGTCTTATTCCATACCAATGATGATGACGATCGCTTGTACACAAATGTCGGTGACACCGGAAGAAGCCATTACTGCATCCACGCTCAACGGAGCAGCTGCGCTTGGATTAGCAGAAAAATTTGGCAGTATCGAAGTCGGCAAACAAGCCGACATTGTACTATACGATATTCCAAGCTATCGGTATCTCGCCTACCATTTCGGCACGAACCACGTGGCCAAAGTTATTAAGCATGGAACATATTTGGATTTTTAGTTCAGAAAGAAATCTCTATGCGAAAACTTGTAGAATGCGTCCCCAATTTTAGCGAAGGTCAAAATCAAAAAATAATTGATGCCATCACTGCAAGCATTCACGATGTGCCCGGAGCTCGTTTGCTCAATGTTGAACCGGACAAAGATTACAACCGGACAGTGGTAACATTCGTCGGCGAACCAGATGCTGTGCTGGAAGCAGCGTTCCAGGCAACGAAAACTGCGACTGAACATATTGATATGACACAGCACAAAGGTGAACATCCCCGCATCGGTGCTGCGGATGTAGTTCCGTTCGTTCCTATTAGCGGCGTGACAATGAGTGACTGTGTACAACTTGCGATCATGTACGGGAAACGCGTTGCATCCGAGCTGAACATTCCAATTTATTTATACGAATTTGCATCTCGTTCACCTCATAGAAAAAATCTTTCCGACATCCGCAAAGGTGAATATGAGGGTCTCATGGTGAAACTGAAAGATCCAGCATGGAAACCAGATTACGGCGAACCAGTCTTTAATGCAAAATCCGGTGCCACCGTCACCGGCGCGCGAAGTATTCTCATCGCTTATAATGTCAATCTGAATACAGCAGACGTTACATTGGCACACGAAATCGCATTACGGATCCGCGAAAGTGGACGCGTGATGAAAGATAAATTTGATAATCCGGTAAAAAATGAAAAGGGCGAAACGATAAAAGTTCCGGGTACACTGAAAGCCGTGAAAGCCCTTGGCGTTTTCCTGGAGCGATTTAAAATTGCACAGGTTTCTCTTAATCTCGTGGACTTTGAAATTACTTCTATCCACGAAGCTTATGAAGAAGTGAAAATGCAAGCGCAAGCGCTCGACATCGATGTTACTGGAAGCGAACTTATTGGATTGACACCGCTTACTGCAATGGTGAAAGCGGGAAAGTTTTATTCAGATAATAAAGCGTTTACCGAACAAGAATATATTTTGCTCGCTGTCAAGAAATTAGGCTTAGATCAATTTGAACCGTTCGACACGAAGAAGAAAATCATAGAGTACCAGATTTAATATTTCCATATCTCACCAAATAAAGTCAAAGCGCAGTATTTACCGATGGGACTTGATATGCTTACCTCTCTTTCTGTATCGGATTTTCTCAATGAAATTGCCTCTAACTCTCCAGCGCCCGGAGGTGGAAGCGCCTCTGCACTTGCCGCATCACTCGGAGCCGCGCTCACTTCAATGGTCTGCCGGCTCACCATCGATAAAAAGCAATACGCTGATGTGCAAATAGAAATGGAAAAAGTACTGAAGCAATCCGAAGAGCTCCTCGCTCAGTTCAATACGATTATCGGTGAAGACACGGCAGCGTTCAACAAGGTTATGGCTGCATACGGGTTACCAAAGGAAACAGAAGAACAGAAGACAAAACGTACAGCGGAAATTCAGGAAGCAATGAAGACGGCGACACTTGTTCCACTAAAGCTCATGGAACTTTGTATGCAAGCGATGGAACTTGTCAAGATCATAGTAGAACAAGGAAATCAAAATTCTCTTTCTGATGCCGGTGTTGCCATACTGATGCTGCAAGCCGGATGCGAGGGCGCTGCGTTGAATGTTAAGACTAATCTTGGTTCACTAAGCGATGTTAGTTTTATCGATCAAACAAGAATGAAAGTGGAACAACATCTCGCCTCTCTGGAAACTTTTTCTTCATCTATTCTTGCAAGTGTAAAAAGAAATTTACAATAGGTTTTAGAAATTTGCAGTACGAACTAATACGTTAACGCAGAGAGGATATATGGCAGTACTAGTTGATCACTTCGATACTTTCAATGCTCCCTTAAGGCAATCTCCAAGAATATGAATGCCTTTTTCAATTTTATCTTCAGGAGTGTGCGAGTATGCCAATCTGAAATGACTATTATCCTTCCCTTCCGGGTCAAATGTTTTTCCAATAACAAATACAGCTCCTTTTTCGATGCTTGCTTTGAGCACCGACATAATGTCAATTTTCGGTGGTAGTTTTAGCCAGATATAAAAACCGCCCCGTGGTTCCATCCATTTGATTTCTTCTGGAAAATATTTACGGATGGCATTTGCCATTGTGTCTTTACGTCGTTTATAAATTACGCGCATTTTTTTTATGTAGAGATCCATTTTGCCGCTTCGCAGAAATTCATTCGCTAGTACCTGTGTAAAATTTGGAGAACAGGCATCCATCGACTGTTTGCACAATTCGGCTTTCTGATAAATCTCCGGCGGCACTAACATCCATCCCAATCTAAAGCCAGGCCCGAGTATTTTTGAAAAAGAACTTGTATAGCATATTGCAAGCTGGTCTTCATACAACGCTTTTAATGGAACTACTCTTTTCCGGGCTTCCTCGTCGAAATACAATTCGCCATACGCATCGTCTTCGATGAGCATTAATTCATGTTCTTGAAGAACTGGTACCAATTCCTTCTTTCGCTGTGCAGTATAAAGCGTACCGGCAGGATTATGAAAGTTAGGTGTAAGATAAATAAATTTAGGGGGCTTGGATTTCGATTGACGAAGATAGTTCTTCAATAACTGGATATTGATTCCGTCATCATCCAAATCTATTCCATAAAGATTCGCTTGATACGATTTGAACGCAGAAATTCCTCCAATAAAACAAGGATTCTCGGTCACAACTAAATCTTCCGGATCGATAAATACTTTTGCTAGGATATTAATCGCCTGCAAAGACCCTGTTGTAATCATCAGCTTGTTTGTTTCAACCGGCATTCCTTTCTTTTTTAAATATTCTTGCAGGGATTCGAGCAGTGGAGGGTAACCCGGTGTAGGACCATATTGAAACGCAGTTTGCTTACTATCAAGTGGCAGATTGTTATAGATTTCATCGATTTCTTCAACGGGAAACAGTTCGTTACCAGGCATACCTCCGGCAAACGAAATAATATCCGGTCGCGTTGCGAGACTCATAAGATCTCGGATCTCTGACGTGCGAAGCGAAGAAACTGATCTGGAAAAACGAATCATAGACCTGTCCAATAATCTTTATTTGAAATCCTAATTATCAATAATCAAACAACAAACAAATCTCAAATTCTCAATTCAGTAATTTCCAATACATGATTATGTATTGTTTATTTACATTTTATTGGAGCTTGCTTAGGATTTATCTTATTGTTGTTTGAGCTTTAAAATTTATACTTCATAGATGTCGCTTGCTTTGAGCAATTCCATTTTGTGCTTTTGCAAAACCATGATGGTTTGTTGAATCGCATCGGTACGAATAATCACGGTTGCACGATCAGCCATAGCAAAGGCATACATATATTCTACGCTGATCCCCTCGGAAGACAGAATTTTCAATGTCCTGTGTAAGCTGCCTGGATTGTGTGGAACCACAACGGCAATAACTTCTGTGATATGAACGGAAATTCCCTTTGCTTTTAACGCCGTTTCCGCTGCCTCCGGCTTGCTTACGATCATTCTCAGGATGCCAAATTCAGAGGTGTCGGCAATACTGAAAGCAGAAATATTGATTTGTGCTGAAGCTAATGCTTCGGTTACTTCAGTCAGACGGCCAGACTTATTTTCGAGAAACACTGAAAGTTGTTTTATGATCATAACGTCCTACTTTATTTTTCGTTTATCTATTACTCTTTTGGCTTTGCCTTCACTGCGTTCGATGGTTTTTGGTTCAACTAACTTTACAATGGCACTGATACCCAAAGTTGATTCAATGTTGTGCCATATCTTCTTTTTAAGACCTTCTAATTTTTTTATTTCATCAGAAAAGAATTGCCCCTCAACTTCAACCCATACTTCCAGAACATCAAGGTTATTCACCCTGTCAACAATAAGCAAGTAATGTGGCTTGGTTTCGCTCATCTCGAGCAGCACTGTTTCTATTTGAGATGGAAAAACATTTACTCCTCTGATGATCAGCATGTCATCCGAACGGCCAAGGCATTTTTTCATCCGCACAATTGTTCGACCACAGTCGCATTTTTCTGGATTCAGCACTGTGAGATCTCGTGTGCGATACCGGAGCAATGGCAGCGCTTCCTTCGTCACACAGGTGAACACCAATTCTCCTATCTGACCGTATGGAAGCACTTCGAGCGTTTGCGGATCGACAACTTCTGGAATAAAATGATCTTCAAAAATATGCAATCCCTTCTGACACATACATTCAGAAGCCACTCCCGGTCCGATCACTTCGCTTAATCCATAAATATCAATCGCTTTTATTTTCAATTTGTCTTCAATTTCACAGCGCATTTCTTCTGTCCACGGTTCGGCTCCAAATACTCCGGCTTTGAGCTTCAGTGAATCAGTTGATATACCTGCTTCAGCCATCGCTTCTGCTAAATAGAGTGCGTAAGATGGTGTACATGCGAGGATGGTAGAACCAAGGTCTTGCATCAATTGTAATTGGCGCTGTGTGTTGCCGCCGGAAACAGGTATAACGGTTGCACCAATCTTCTCTGCACCGTAATGAATACCCAAACCTCCGGTGAATAAACCATAGCCATACGCAATATGGAGAACATCGTTCTTGCCGCCTCCGGCAGAAGTCAGCGTGCGGGCTACGACCTCAGACCAAATATCAATGTCTTTTCGCGTATATCCCACGACAGTCGGCTTCCCTGTTGTGCCGCTGGATGCATGCACACGCACGATTTCCGATACCGGCACAGCAAATAAACCGAAGGGATAATTATCTCGTAAATCCTGCTTTGTGGTAAATGGCAGAGTCTTTAATTGATCTACACTTTTTATATCCCCTGGTTCGATTCCGCTTTTTTGAAACTTTTGGCGATAGAAAGGCACATTATAATAGAGTCTTTCCATCATCGCGGACAGTCGCTCACTCTGCAACTGTGCGAGACGTTCCCTATCCATGCATTCAATAACTTCATTCCAAATCATGTCTGATTCTTTTCTTTTGTGTTTGTTTATTTGGAGACCATTTAATTAAAGACTTTTTTTTGTAAAAATAAACATCTTTATATCAATGATGGTTTAAAATTCTTCCATACTGCTTCTCACAAGATTTTTTTGCACCTTGTTAGTGCAGTGCAACAAAGAGAGCAAAAAAAATCAGAAAGAATACGGCTTAGAATCGTTATTCGCGGCGCGGTGCAAGGCGTAGGGTTTCGACCATTTGTCTATCGGTTAGCGACAGAGATGAAACTACCGGGCTGGGTATCAAACTCTGCGCAAGGTGTTTTCATTGAAGTCGAAGGTGAGAAAGATGCGCTCAATCAGTTTCTGTTTCGATTACAGAAAGAAATTCCACCGCGGGCATTCATCCAGAGTCTTGAGTTCTCGTTTCTTGATCCAACTGGATTCACAACGTTCGAGATTATCAAAAGCGATTCCACTGGAATAAAGACTGCACTGGTTCTTCCTGATATCGCAACTTGTTCCGATTGTTTGAAAGACATCTTCGATACATTAAATCGCCGCTACCTTTATCCTTTTACTAATTGCACAAACTGCGGACCGCGCTTCTCTATAATAGAAGCTTTACCGTATGATCGGCCGAATACATCGATGAAGAAATTTGAGATGTGTCCGGATTGTAAAGCAGAGTACCAAAATCCGCTCGATCGTCGATTTCATGCCCAGCCAAACGCATGCCCTGTATGCGGGCCAAAGTTAGAATTATGGAATGATAAAGGAACTATCATTGCCGAAGAGCACGACGCTCTGCTTCAAGCAGTGGAAGCGATACGAGCCGGTAAAATTATCGCTGTCAAAGGACTTGGCGGATTTCATCTGATGGTTGATGCACGCAACGAAGAAGCAGTGCGCCGTCTTCGCAAGAGGAAGCATCGGGAAGAGAAGCCGCTAGCGCTCATATTCCCTTCATTAGAATCAATAAAATCAGAATGCGAAGTCAATGAATTTGAAACAAGACTTCTTCTTTCACCGGAATCTCCGATTGTGTTATTGAGCAGAATACAGAATACAGGAGACATGAGACAGAATGGAGAAATAAAGAATCAGAAATCAATTCCCAACTTCCAGTCTCAAATTTCTTCGTCCGTCGCACCTTCAAATCCATATTTTGGTATCATGCTGCCGTACACTCCGCTGCATCACATCCTCTTAAAAGAACTTGGTTCTCCGGTTGTCGCAACAAGTGGTAATGTGTCAGATGAACCGATTTGTATCGATGAATACGAAGCTCTCGATCGACTCAGCGGAATCGCAGATATGTTTCTTGTTCACAACCGACCGATTGTGCGGCATATAGATGATTCCATTGCTCGCGTTATGCTGGAACGCGAGCTTGTGCTTCGCCGCGCGCGGGGTTACGCACCATTGCCCATTGCCGTTGTGGGATTACAGCATGCTGAGCCCCTGCTTGCAGTTGGCGCGCATCTCAAGAATACAATTGCGTTGACATCTGAAAACAATGTGTTTATCAGTCAGCATATAGGCGATTTGGAAACGAAAGAATCGTTAGATGCATTTCATCGAGTCATCGCAGATTTCCAAACGCTGTACGAAACAAAACCGGTACAGATTGTTTGCGACCTTCATCCTGATTATGTTTCATCGAAGTTCGCTCGAGGCACTGGCATTCCATACATAGAAGTCCAACATCATTATGCACATATCGTTTCTTGTATGGCGGAGAATCAATTGGAAGGCGAATTGCTCGGCGTGTCGTGGGATGGAACGGGGTACGGATCCGACAGAAATATCTGGGGCGGCGAATTTTTACTGACTACGGAAACGTCGTTTGAACGCATTGCCTCATTCCGCTCTTTCCGATTGCCTGGCGGAGAAAAAGCCATTAAAGAACCGCGGCGCATTGCACTCGGTATTATATACGAGATATTTGGCGAGAATATTTTTCATCGCAGCGATTTGATTTCCGTGCAGGCATTCACATCGGCGGAACTTGATGTACTTAAACAAATGTTTGTAAAGAACATTAACATGCCTGTTACTACAAGCGCGGGTAGACTCTTTGACGCCGTCGCATCGCTTATTGGATCAAGACAAATCGTGAGTTACGAGGGGCAGGCAGCTATAGAGTTGGAATTCTTAACACAAGGAGTAGAGAACGAAGAATGTTATCCCTTTGAAATTGATGATACGCCAAATGTCAAAATAGTTGACTGGCGATCAATTTTTGAGGGAATTCTTGCAGATATGAAAGATCACATCAGTCAATCAATCATCTCTACAAAATTTCATAACACGCTTGTTGAAATAATCGCGGCAGCGGCAATGAAGATCAAGCAGAACCGCGTTGTGCTTTCCGGAGGATGCTTTCAGAACAAATATCTGATTGAGCATACTGTGAAACGATTGCGTGAAGAAGGATTCCGCCCGTACTGGCATCAGCGGGTACCACCAAATGACGGAGGAATTGCTTTGGGACAAATTTACGCCACTCTTCGTTCGCAAAACGCAAATAGACCTTGATTATGGATTCAGGAATTTGAACATTGAAACAGAAAAGGAAATTAATATGTGTCTAGCAATTCCCGGTAAAGTCTTAGAAATCGATATTACAGTTTCGCCCATTATGGGGAAAGTAAGTTTCGGCGGTATTAAAAAAGAAGTCTGTCTCGAACTTGTGCCGGAAGTGAAGATCGGCGATTATGTTATTGTTCACGTCGGCTTCGCCATCAGCATGATGGATGAAGAGGAAGCGCAGGAAACACTTAAGCTGATAGAGCAAATGAACGATCTTGAAAATGAATAAGGGCATTACATAAAAAGTGAGTAACAAGAATCCATCATGAAATATATTGATGAATATCGGAATGCAACTTCGGCAGAAAAGTTGATCAGGGAAATCCGTAATGTTGTTACTCGCGCCTGGACAATCATGGAAATCTGCGGCGGGCAGACGCATACCATCGTCAAATCCGGCATTGACGATCTGCTTCCTTCCAATCTTACGCTTGTGCACGGGCCGGGATGCCCGGTATGTGTTACGCCACTTGAACTCATCGACAAAGCAGTCGCCATTGCATCACGACCGGATATCATTTTTACTTCGTTCGGTGACATGCTTCGAGTGCCCGGTTCAGAAAAAGATTTGCTGACCGTAAAAGCAGCAGGCGGCGACGTACGCATTGTCTATTCTCCGCTCGATGCGTTGAAACTTGCACAGCAAAATCCTGATAACAAAATTGTTTTCTTTGCCGTAGGATTCGAGACGACCGCTCCGGCAAATGCAATGTCCGTTTGGCAGGCAAAGCAGCTCGATCTGAAAAATTTTTCTATACTTTGTTCACATGTGCTTGTGCCGCCCGCGATGGAAGCTATTCTCTCATCGCCGGCAAATCGTGTCCAAGGATTTCTCGCGGCTGGACATGTCTGCACCGTGATGGGATACGAAGAATATATCCCACTTGCATCCAAGTATCACGTACCGATTGTAGTAACAGGCTTTGAGCCAGTCGATATTCTTCAAGGAATTTTAATGACGATAAACCAGCTTGAAGAAGGGCGTACAGAAGTTGAGAACCAGTATGCACGCGCGGTTCGACGTGAAGGCAATCGTTCAGCGCAAGAATTAATGAAAAAAGTTTTTGAGACTACGGACCGATCGTGGCGCGGTATCGGAACAATTCCTAAGAGCGGTTACCGATTACGCAATGAATTTGCAGCGTTTGACGCCGAGAACGTATTTGATGTTGCAGCCATCCATACGCAAGAATCGCCGTTGTGCATTGCAGGTCAAGTAATGCAAGGATTAAAAAAGCCGCACGATTGCTCGGCATTTGGAAGTCAATGCACACCGGAACATCCGCTTGGCGCCCCGATGGTTTCATCCGAGGGCGCATGCGCAGCATATTTCCATTACGGAAAGATTCGACATTGAAAATTTTATCGGGGTATAGAATTATCAATCGCAGACCCCTCAGTGTTCAAAGGAATAGCAACTTATGAAATCTCAACAACCCAAGCAAACAACGCCTTGGTTTCTCATAAGCGTTTTCCTCCTTTTGGTAATTAGCATTCTTATTGCCGGTATCCGTTTCTATCAAGTGCAACAGACGCGGATTAAGTCGGAAGCGCAAAACTATCTCGCCGCCATTGCAGATTTAAAGGTAAGTCAAATTGCTCAATGGCGACATGAACGAATCGCAGATGGTGAGCTACTTCTTCATAACCTTCCTTTCTTGAGGACTGTTGAGGCATTCTTAAAATCTTCATTCAAAATCGATAGGAAGCAAGAACTT
Source organism: Bacteroidota bacterium (assembly GCA_050015675.1). GTDB lineage: Bacteria > Bacteroidota > Ignavibacteria > UBA10030 > UBA10030 > Fen-1298. The sequence goes on from JBEKAY010000002.1 coordinate 222,206, forward strand.
CTCGCAGTGATGAAATCATTTCAGATCAAAGCCGGATATGAATCCTCCATTCTTTTTGATGTAAAAGGAAAAGTCCGGCTTTCGGTGTCAAGTTATGGAGATTCAGTCGGTACTCGAGCTCAATTATTATTTCAAGAAGTTCTTCGTAGCCGAAAAGTGATACTTTCAGATTTGCACAAATCGGGACCGTTCCCCATTGTGCATATGGACTTGATCGTGCCTCTTTTTTCCCCGGATCGACCTGACAGCGCTCTTATCGGCGTATTTATGCTGCGTATCGATCCACAGGTAATTTTCTTTCCGCTTATCCAAACATGGCCAACACCAAGCCGCACGTCCGAGACATTATTACTCGAACAAGATGGGGACAGCATTGTCTATTTAAACGAACTTCGTCACAAAAAAAATACCATGTTGACATTACGTTTGCCAATTTCTAACGAACAGCTTCCTGCCTCGATGGCAGTCCGTGGTATCAAAGGAGTCGTAGAGGGTATTGATTATCGCGGTGTTCCAGTGCTTGCGGCGATTAGACCTGTTCCCGATTCTCCTTGGTACATGAATGCAAAAGTTGACCAGGAAGAAATTTATGCGCCTCTTCGTTCACAAGCATGGATTGCGGTTATCGGGATGTTCCTCTTCCTCCTATCAGCCAGTGGCTTTGTTGGGGTATGGTGGCGGCATCAGCGTGAAAAATTCTATCGCGATAAATATTTAGCAGAAGTGGAGCGTCAAGCTCTCTTGAAGCACTTCGATTATATCGTTAAGTATGCGAACGACAGCATCTTATTAATTGATATGAATGGAAAGATCGTTGAAGTCAACGACCAAGCGTGCAGGATGTACGGCTATACACGGGAAGAGTTATGTCATTTATATATCCGCGACCTCCGTTCACAGCAAACTCGCTCTCAGATTGAGAAACAAATGAAACAAGTTGAAGATCGAAGCGGATTAGTGTTTGAAACAGAGCACCAGCGGAAAGACGGCACCGTGTTTCCAGCTGAAGTCAGTTCGCGATTCATAAAAATTGAAGAAACTAAGTATTATCAAAGCACCATTCGTGATATCACTGAACGCAAACAGGCAGAGGAAACGTTGCGTGAAAGTGAAGAAAAATATCGATGTCTTTCTGAGAACTCTCTTGAAGGAATTGGTCTCTCCAAAGAAAATCAGATAATCTATGCCAATAAAGCTTTGCTTGAAATCTTTGGCTACAACGACTTTGAAGAATTCCGTGCCAAACCGCTCTTATACCATGTTGCACCCGAATCGCAAGTCAAAATACGCGAGATGCTCAAAAATGCAAAGGAGGGTAAATCATACGAGAAGAGATTTAGCTATAAAATTATTCGCAGAGACGGTGAAATAAGAGACCTAGAGATAACAACTGATCATGTAAAAATTGGAAATGATCTTTATACACAAAGCACTTTCCGCGATATAACTGAACGAAAGATTGCTGAAGATGCATTGCTCCAAAGTGAAGACCGCTTCCGAAGAATATTCGAGGAGGGTCCGCTCGGAATGGTGACCTCTGGCTCCGATTTCAAGTTTATCAAAGCCAATACAGCTTTTTGTAAAATGATGGGCTATGAGGAAAAAGAATTAACCGCATTCACATTCAAAGATATTACGCATCCGGAATATATCACGAAAGATACAGAATCGATTAACAAACTTTTAGCTGGAGATATTCCTTTCTATCGTACTGAGAAGCGCTACATACGAAAAGATCAAAGAGTTGTCTGGGGGGCTGCAACTATTACAGTTATTTACGATAAAAATAAACAATTTTCATACTTTCTCGTTATGATCGAGGATATTACCGAACGCAAACAGGCAGAAGAAGCGTTGCTGCAAAGTGAAGGACTTTTTAAAACATTAGTAGAGTCTTCACCAGTATCTATCGCTGTGTTCTCCGGACAGAAACAAAACATTCAGTACGTCAGCCATCGTTTTTCTGAGCTCTTTGGGTATGAACAAGCTGACTTACAATCCCTGAGTGCTTGGTGGACTATCGCATATCCGATGGAAGAATATCGGAACCAGATTGAAGCAGCTTGGCGTACTTCCGTTGAGTGGTCACAACGAGAAAACCGAGAACCTGAACCGATAGAATCTGTCATCACATGCAAAGACGGCTCGACAAAGTACATCGAATCTACGTTCACATCGATGAGTGACCATACGCTCGTCTTTTTCTCCGATCTCACTCAACGCCGGATGGCAGAAGAAGCGCTTCGCCAAACGCACGCCTTTAACGATCTGCTCATCCAGACAATGCCATTCGGAATGAATATTGTTGATGAAGAAGGAACTATTCTTTTTATCAATAAAACTATGAAGGAAATGCTTACAGTTGATGCGATAGATATGTGTTGCTGGAACGTGTATAAGGACGACAACTTGCAATGCCAAAACTGTCCACTGAAGAGAGGGATCTCATTTGGCAAACCAGATGTTTTTGAAACTACGGGCGTTTTAGGCGGTAAAACTTTTCAGATCAGTCATGTTGGTATGATGTACGAAGGGCACAAGGCGATGCTGGAAGTTTTCCAAGACATAACCGAACAAAAGAAACTTCAGCAAGAATTAATGCAAAATCAAAAGATGCTCAGTATTGGCACACTCGCCGGCGGAATTGCGCACGATTTCAATAATATTCTTGGGATCATTCTCGGATATATATCCATCCTTCCTTCGATGAAAGATAATCAACAAAAATTTTCTGACGGAGTGAGCGCTATCAAACAAGCTGTCGATCGAGGCGCAGGATTAGTGAGACAAATTCTTACTTTTGCCCGCAAAACAGAGATTGCATTCGAACCATTGGATGTCCCTGATCTTACGCAAGAACTTGTATCGATGCTGCAACAGACATTTCCCAAAATAATCACCTTCAACAAAGAAATAGAAACGCAGCTTCCCATGATCAACGCCGATCACGCACAAATCCATCAGATACTGCTCAATCTCTGTGTCAACGCGCGGGATGCCATGCCCAATGGCGGTGTCATTACAATCAAAGCGCATATAGCAGCAGGCGATAAGTTGCGGGAACGCTTCACAACGGCAAATGAGCAGTTTTACATCTGCATAACCGTATCCGATACAGGAACAGGGATGGACGAAACAACTCTCAATAGAATTTTCGATCCGTTCTTCACAACAAAAGAAAAAGGCAAAGGAACAGGATTGGGACTTTCTGTAGTGTACGGTGTTGTTCAAGCTCACCATGGATTCGTGGACGTGGAAAGCGCAGTCGAAAGCGGAACGACCTTCCAAATATACTTACCTGTTCCAAAGGAAAGCATTACTGCACTCGAAGCGGGTAAAGCAGGCCTAGTGCCCGGCGGAACAGAAATGCTTCTTATCGTGGAAGACGAAGACTTACTGCTCGATATGGTACAAATTCTTCTTGAAGCACACGGTTATACTGTACTGACTGCAAAGGACGGTATGGAAGCGGTGAATGTGTACAATCAGCATGCACACGAGATTGCACTTGTTATCAGCGATATGGGCTTACCAAAATTATCGGGCGACGGTGAATTTAAAAAACTGAAAGAAATAAACCCTGCAGTGAAGATGATATTAGCCAGCGGTTATTTTGAGCCAAACATGAAAGCGACATTGGAAAATGCCGGCGCATGTGGGTTTCTGCAAAAACCATACATCATAGAAGATGTGCTCGGAATAATCAGAAAGACGTTAGATGGTAAATAAATTATCCCCATAGTCCCGATAAATCGTGATGACATAGCAAATGATGAAATAGCAAAAGTGCTGGCATAGTGTGCCCCTCAGAGAATAGAACCGATGAATAAAAAAACGATAGATTTGAGCAATGGCTTTGCTTGCCCGCTGCCAATAATGGAATATAAGAATGTTCTGCTGGCTCACGGCGGAGGAGGAAAGCTTTCGCACCAGTTGATCAAGAATATGTTTGCAGCGCAATTTAAAAATGAATTGTTAGAGCCGCTGCACGATGGCGCTATCTTCTCTGTCGGTGGCACACGATTCGCATTTTCTACCGATTCGTACGTCATCAGTCCAATTTTCTTTCCCGGAGGAGATATTGGCAAGCTCGCTGTGAACGGAACCGTAAATGATCTTTCAATGTGCGGTGCGCGCCCGCTTTATCTTTCTTCTGCATTTATTATTGAAGAAGGATTGCCGATGGAAGATCTGTGGCGCGTTGTACTTTCGATGGAAACTGCGGCAATAGCAGCTGGGGTTCAGCTTGTTACCGGCGATACGAAAGTAGTTGATCGCGGCAAAGGAGATAAAATCTTCATCAATACATCGGGCATAGGCAATATTCCAGATGGAATTGAAATCAGTCCGCGGTGTGCGAAATCAGGCGACAAGATTATTTTAAGCGGAACAATTGCAGACCATGGAATCGCCATCATGTCTATGCGGGAAGGATTGGAATTCGAAACTCAGATTGAAAGCGACTGTGCGCCCCTCAACGGATTAGTAGAGACAATGTTTGCGGCGAGCCGGGAGATTCACGTTCTTCGCGACCCGACGCGAGGCGGCGTTGCATCCGTACTCAATGAAATTGCCGAGAGCGCTGCTATCGGAATTTCTATTTTAGAGGATCTCATACCTGTTTCTGACGAAGTTATGGGTGCTTGCGAGATACTCGGCTTCGATCCACTTTATGTGGCAAATGAAGGCAAACTTCTCGCGTTCGTCGCTCCTACGAGTGTTGATAACGTACTTGCGGCAATGCGCACTCATCCGTTTGGAAAAAATGCTGTTATTATTGGCGAGGTTGTTACCGATCATCCCGGCACCGTGATTATGAAAACGCGCATCGGCGGTTCGCGTGTGGTGGACATGCTCTCCGGCGAACAACTACCAAGAATATGCTGACGCAACTATCCCACATCTAAAATGCAGAATGCCGGACCCATCATCCGGCATTCTTATTTGCATTCTCAATTCTGGGTTTCGATTTCTTACTTCTCATTTCCCCATGTTCTTCACAATCTCAGGTATAGCACTTTTTGGCAGCATCACTCCGAGCATCTTCAACTTCACGTAATCTTCATGGAAAAAGAAATATCCAGGATGGGAATTATTGCGTGAGCTAGAACCCGAATCTTTTATGAGATACCAATCTGTTCCATCTTTCTGTGTATAACCGACAATGTGAATACCATGGTCATCTCCGGTTGTGCCATTTTTAAATCGATAAATGCGTGCATTTTCATCGATGTACTGCGACGGAATATCAAAAGTCGGCACAACGGCAATGCCGGCATGACCTTCGATACCGGGCTCCGAGACATCGCCGCCGACGACTTCTGTATATCCTGATCGAATAGCATTTTTCACTACCATCATAAAATCGTCCAGCGGAACGTTGAAGTACGCTTTGCTATGCCACCAATTATCCGGTACGTCATACTCCACCCATGTGTAATACGGGCGATCGGCAAGAGATACAAGTTCCACATACTCGTCCAGATTTAATTTGACAACCTTTTCAAAATATTCCTTCGGTGTCATTTCCTTGTTACCGATAAGAATTCTTTCCGGCGGTGCACCGATGTAATGATTGAGAATAGATTTAACAGTACGCTCTGCCGCATCTTCATCCCAACTGTTCGAAGTTTTAAGAGACTTAAGATAGGTTTCCAATTCCGCAAACATTTTGGTATGATCGTGAAAGGGCTGACCGTTGAGCAATCCGGTGTACGCATCTGCAGGAACAATGCCATGATTCTTCCATATTCGTATCACCGCATCTGATTCTGATCCTTCACCGAACGCCTGATTACCGCATGCTCGAATATACCCTCGTGCTTTTTCAACATATTCCCAATACACGGTGTAAAGTTCGGAGAGTTTGATCTCGCGTTTGCTCAACCGGAATATTTCTGATTCGAAAAATGATGTTGTGGAAAAGCACCAGCACATACCGGAGACAGCCTGTGACACCGGTTTGTTATGCCAGTACTTTGTGAATTCATCTACGGATTTCGGCGGATTGAATTGACTAAAATCAACCCGCAGTTTTTTATTTGCAGTTGAATCCTTCTTATAGAACTTATCAAGTGTCGTCTTGACAGAATCCCAAAACTCATTCTTTGATTCTATAAACACCGCTTTGTCGCGGCGTTTTGGTTGAGCATATAACTGTATTGCTGTCATGAAAACTACTGCAGCAATAAGTATGATTTTTTTCTTCATAACGAACTCTATGCTTTTAAAAATATCATTGAGATATTAGAAGCCATCTCAAAAACCCTTTCGAAGAAGGATGATGATGCAAGCGAGATGGACAAAGCCAAGAAAGTTTTCAGCGTGATATTCATAACGAACAACAAGACGACGGAAATTATGCAA